>JAPSJC010000032.1 GCA_031178355.1 Ureibacillus sp. | reverse complement strand
CGCAGAAATCTGCCGGTCATCGCGCTTCGAAATAGTGCCGATGGAAGTTGGGGGCACCCCCTGTGAGAGTAGGACGTCGCTTCGCAATCAAACACCGCTGATTATTCAGTGGTGTTTTTTTAATATCCAACTACCATAAAAAACCGAAGGTTTGGCGCGCGATTACTAAAACAAATTTACATATAGTGGGAGGACCAAGGAGTTCAATGTCTAGCTCCAAACGCTAACTTTTGTGTCTGTTTCGCCTTATCACTTCGAATGCAAGCATTCTTCTTTAAAGCCTTCAACCTTCCAAAAAGTTGAACGAGCGTTTTCCGCTTTTCCTGGGAACCAAGGAGTGAGGAGCGGAATGTACTAAGTACATGAGCACCAGAGCGACGCAGGTGACGCAGAAATCTGCCGTCATCGCGCTTCGAGATAGTGACGATGGTAGTCGGGGGCACCCCCTGTGAACGATAGACAATCGCTTCGCAATCAAACACCACTGAATATTCAGTGGTGTTTTGTTAATATCCAACTACCAGAAAAACCGGAGGTAGATTTAAATACATATGATACTTCATTCTTTATTCTAACCTTGTGGTTCTTGAAGAATTTTTAATGTTTCTTTTACAAATAAATCCTGCATTAAATAATTATTTAATGCAATTCCAAGTTCAATCCGATCGTACCGAAATGCTTGAAGAATCGATTTTAATTGTGGATAGTAGATCTCTTCTAAGTTTTCTAATGGACGTTCTTTCTTGTATGAATTCATAAATAATTCAAATCGATCCTGCTCTTTTAATTTTCCTCTGTATGGAGCATGACACGCATGATAGACTGCAACAGCAATGCATTCGTTTAAATATACTTCATTTCCAGCTAAGTTAAAATTATAAATGGCTAATATGTTATCAGGTTGAAGAAGCATATTGTAATAGCAAAAGTCTCCTTGAACTGCACCTTGAGGAAGCCTCATCCATACTTGTTGTAAATTAAATCGATATTCTCTATATAGAGATTCTATTTTATTAAGGAGAGGATGAGAATTAAAATGGTTCTTAAATTTTAAGAAGCTTAATTCATATTCATCATATTCAACGATTTGTTCAGACTTGTTCTCATCAAAAAGACTCCAAGAAGTAGCATTATTAAATAAGTTTGGCATCTTCATAGACAAATGATGTAGGACTCCGAGTGACCTTCCAATTTCTTTAAGCTCAATATCCGTTATAATTTCAATAGGTTTTCCTCGTAACGCTAATTCGAGTGAATATACTTTGTCTTCATATTGTACAACATAACTGTCATTCATTGACTGTATATATTGAGGCACATTCATTTCTTGGTTGTATAAAAGGTTTGAATAAGTGCAACATGTCTCCCGGTAGGATTTATCTGATGAATTACCTTTTAAATAATATGTATTTGCTGTCTCAACTTTTGCGAGTACACGTTCATCATTTCGGAGAATTTCAACTTTAGTTGGATTAATGTAATAGTTATTACATATATCAATAATTTTTTTATTATCCATATTTGTTTGCCCTCACCTTATTAATCTAATTTAAGGCTCTTTGCTTACTATTTATATTATATACATATTCCTAAATACCTCTTTTTCTATATAGATTGAAACTAAAGTGAAAGTTGTTCCAACACTTTCTACAGGTGTAGTTTGTTCAGTTGCACCAATCCTTTTAAGTGCATCAAGACCATGTATTTCGGGCAATATTAAATCAAGTAAGACTTATCGAGATTTTCTTCACGATACTAAATTAGACCTTCTGTACCTGTATGGCTACTTCTGTTAGATAGCCCTCAAACTCAAGTTCTAATTGAAGAACACGTGTAATGTTTTCTTCATCTTCAATGATTACAATTTTTTGTTTTAAATAATCAACTCACGTTTTATTTTTTTAAGGTGCAACCGTTCGTAAACTTCAACCCTTAAAATGAATATAAAAATACAGTAAGGTTGGAGGATACTAATATCCCAATCAGTTCGGGCTAACAGAGTTGTCAAATAAGCGTTGCTCTAGGACATGTTGGACTTAGCTTTTACACATTAATATATATCAGTGGAAATGGAAATCTGTTTGAAGGGTCACTTTATAAGTACATAATACAAGAAAATAGAATTTAATGAGAATAGGTACTCAAAATGTTAAAATATTCGATCAAATAAACGGAGTTCAAATAAAATTCACGATTTCATCTTTGAATTAATGGGTGACATGTTATAGTAATATAAATATCGAAAGGACTAGAAAAATGTCGAAGAAACAAGTTTGGTTTGAAGTAAAGGAAAATGAGACGATTGAACAATGTTTAGATCGTATGCGTGAAGAAGGATACATGCCGATGGGGCGTAAGGAAGAACCGGTTTTTCACATAGTTAATGGGGAACCCACTTATCTACGTCAAAAAATACAATTTAAAGGTATATTAGTAGAAGATTAAGTTTGTTTTGTCTAAAACCCGAACATTCCCGTTTTCTGAAAATTTATTGTTCGCATTTTTTCATTGATTTTCTGAATAGACCTTGTTAAAATGAGAAGGCAAAACAATAATTAAACATACATTGTTATGTAGGGTAGCCTACTAATTTAATATTTCCCACATATATGCTAGAGGATAAGGCTCTAGTGTCTCTACCCGGTACCGTAAATTCCGGACTATGCGGGAAAGCATACTTAAAGACAGGATTTAGAAAATGGAATCGGTAATAGGATACATTTTCATTAAAATTACGTTCACTGTCCTCAAGTAATCTGCTTTCTCTCGCATAGAATAGTAGATTATTTGGGGACATTTTTTATTAATACACGTTTACACGTATAAAAGGAGCGAAATTATGAATCCAATAGTTGGTGTGATCATGGGTAGTTCAAGTGATTGGGAAACTATGAAACATGCATGTGATATTTTAGAAGAATTACAAGTGCCATATGAAAAGAAAGTTGTTTCAGCCCACAGAACTCCAGACTTAATGTTTGACTATGCTGAGACTGCGCGTTCAAGAGGAATTCAAATCATTATTGCAGGTGCAGGTGGTGCAGCACATTTACCAGGAATGGTAGCAGCAAAAACAACGTTACCTGTTATCGGTGTACCCGTACAATCAAAAGCATTAAATGGCTTGGATTCATTATTATCAATTGTGCAAATGCCAGGTGGAGTACCAGTTGCAACAGTTGCTATAGGTAAAGCTGGAGCAACAAATGCAGGTTTACTTGCAGCACAAATCTTATCTACAACTAATGAAACATTAGCAACAAAGTTAGAAGCTAGACGTAAGACCCTTGAAGAAAAGGTTCTAGAAAGTACAGGTGACTTACTGTGATAAGAATGATTTACCCTGGTCAAACAATCGGCATTATTGGCGGTGGACAGTTGGGAAGAATGATGGCTTTAGCAGCAAAAGAAGCAGGTTATAAAATTGCAGTATTAGAACCATCGATTGATTCACCATGTGGTCAAGTTGCAGACATTCGAATTGTTGCCCCATATGACGATGAAGCAGCATTAGAAGAGTTGGCAGAAGTTAGTAATGTGATTACATATGAATTTGAAAATATAGATTATGAAGGTTTAAAAAGACTAACTGAAATTGCATATGTTCCTCAAGGTGCGGAACTTGTACGTATCACTCAAAACCGTGTGACTGAAAAAGAGGCAATTGTAAATGCAGGCTGTCCAGTTGCTCCTTACATTGTGGTGAATACATATGAGAAATTAGTTGAACAAATCGACAAGATCGGCTATCCAAGCATTTTGAAAACTGCTAGAGGTGGATATGATGGAAAAGGACAACTAAAACTTAACTCCATTGAAGACCTACCATCAGCTAAAAGTTTAATAGAACATTCTGAATGTGTCGTAGAAAGTTTTGTACCTTTTAAAAAAGAAATCTCTGTAATTGTTCAACGAAATGGTCATGGAGAAACATATTGCCTTCCAGTAGGAGAAAACATCCATGTCCATCATATATTGCACGAAACAATTGTACCAGCACGTATATCGAATGAAACGTTAATTGCTGCGGAAGAGGCTGCAAGTAAGATTGCAGATTACCTACAGTTAATAGGTACGCTTGCAGTTGAAATGTTTGTTTTAGAGGATGGCGAAATTATGATTAATGAACTAGCTCCTAGACCTCATAATTCTGGTCATTACTCAATAGAAGCTTGTAACATTTCACAATTTGGTCAACATATTCGTGCAGTTTGTGGATGGCCATTAAGAAAACCAAAACTGATGCAACCTTCCATTATGGTTAATTTACTTGGTCAACATGTAGTGCCATTGACAAATTCTATATCAAAATTTCCTAATTGGTCGGTACATTTGTATGGAAAAACAGAAGCAAAGGTCAATCGGAAGATGGGACATGTTACAATATTGACGAATAATGTTGAAGAAACATTAGACGAAATCGAAAAATCTGGCATTTGGTCGGAATAAAAGGGAGAACAAAGAATATGATCGAACGTTATACACGTCCTGAAATGGGCGCAATTTGGACAGAAGAAAACAAATTCAAAGCTTGGTTAGAAGTTGAAATTTTAGCTTGTGAAGCATGGTCTGAACTTGGAGTTATTCCAAAAGAAGACGTAGCATTACTTCGCCAAAACGCTTCATTTGATATTAACCGTATTTATGAAATTGAACAATCAACTCGCCACGATGTTGTTGCATTTACTCGTGCTGTATCTGAAACATTAGGTGAAGAACGAAAATGGGTTCATTACGGTTTAACATCGACAGACGTAGTTGACACAGCTCTTTCTTATTTAATCAAACAAGCGAATGAAATTATCCGTAAAGATATTGTGAATTTCATTGATATATTAACTGAAAAAGCTAAGGAACATAAATACACAGTAATGATGGGCCGTACACACGGTGTACATGCAGAACCAACAACATTCGGTTTGAAACTAGCATTATGGCTTGAGGAAATGAAACGTAATTTAGAACGTTTTGACACGGCAAGGAACGTAATTGAAGCAGGTAAAATGTCTGGTGCAGTTGGTACTTATGCAAATATTGATCCTTTCGTAGAACAATATGTTTGTGAAAAATTAGGTTTAATAGCAGCACCAATTTCAACTCAAACGTTACAACGTGACCGTCACGCACAATACATGGCGACGTTATCATTAATTGCTACATCAATTGAGAAATTTGCAACAGAAATTCGTGGTCTCCAAAAATCAGAAACTCGAGAAGTTGAAGAAGCATTTGGAAAAGGACAAAAAGGGTCATCTGCTATGCCTCATAAACGTAACCCAATTGGTTCTGAAAACATGACTGGTATGGCTCGTCTAATGCGCGGCTACATGCTTACTGCTTATGAAAACGTATCTTTATGGCACGAAAGAGATATATCACATTCTTCTGCAGAGCGTGTTATTTTACCGGATGCAACGATTACACTTAACTACATGTTAAATCGTTTTGGAAACATCATGAAAAACTTAACGGTATTCCCTGAAAATATGAAACGTAACATGGATCGTACTTTCGGTTTAATCTACTCTCAACGTATTTTATTAGCTTTAATCGATAAAGGTTTAGTGCGTGAAGAAGCTTATGATACAGTTCAACCACTAACAGCTCGTGCTTGGGATGAACAAGTTCAATTCCGTACATTGGTAGAAGACAATGAAAAGATTACTTCTTTATTATCAAAAGAAGAAATCGATGATTGCTTCGATTACAACTATCACATTAAAAATGTCGATATGATCTTTGAACGTCTTGGATTAAATTAATTCATTCATTAAAACTTGCGAGGGGCACAGCCTCTCGCAACTAATTGGAGGCATACGTCATGAATAAAGGTCAACTTTTATATGAAGGTAAAGCAAAACGTTTATACGAAACTGAACAGCAAGATATTTTGTTTGTAGAATACAAGAATAGTGCAACAGCTTTTAATGGTGAAAAGAAGGCGGAAATTGACGGTAAAGGTGGTTTAAACAACCAAATTTCGACCCTAATTTTCAAAAAATTAAAAGAACACGGAATAAACTCACACTTTGTTGAACAAATTTCAGAACACGAGCAATTAGTACGAAAAGTTGACATTATTCCGATAGAAGTCGTAGTTCGTAATATTGCGGCTGGTAGTCTAGCAAAACGTCTAGGCTATGAAGAAGGTACACCATTAAAACGTACAATTGTAGAATTTTACTATAAAGACGATGCACTTGGAGATCCAATTATAAATAATGAACATATCGATATTTTAGGAATAGCAACAAAAGAAGAAGTTGAAACATTATATGAGCTTGGACTAAAGGTGAACAGCGTTTTAAAACCTATTTTTGAAGAAGTAGGTGTTATATTAGTAGATTTCAAATTAGAATTTGGCCGTGACCAAGACGGGACTGTATTGCTAGCTGACGAAATATCACCCGATACATGCAGATTATGGGATGCAGAAACGAAACAAAAGCTAGATAAAGACGTATTCCGTCGTGATTTAGGTAGTTTAACAGAAGTTTATGAAATTATTCTTGCTAGACTTGGAGGAAATAAAAATGACTAAAGTTAAAATTTATGTGACATTACGTGAAAGTGTTCTTGATCCACAAGGTTCTGCAGTTCAAGGATCATTAGCCAAAATGGGCTATAACGAAGTAACAGATGTACGTATTGGTAAGTATCTAGAAGTAACAATCAGCGAAACGACTCGCGATTTAGATAGCTTAGTGAAAGAAATGTGTGAGAAACTACTTGCAAACACAGTAATTGAAGACTACCGCTATGAAGTCGAGGAGGAAAACTAATCATGAAATTCGCAGTACTTGTTTTCCCTGGATCAAACTGTGATATCGATATGTATCATGCGATCAAAGATGAACTAGGCGAAGAAGTAGAATATGTTTGGCATGATGCAACAGATTTAAGTGAATTTGATGGAATTTTAGTTCCAGGTGGATTCTCATATGGGGACTACTTACGTTGCGGTGCTATGGCTAATCAGTCAAATGTAATGGTAGAAGTGAAAAAAGCAGCTGCTGCGGGAAAACCAGTATTAGGAGTATGTAATGGTTTCCAAATCCTAACGGAGGCGGGTTTACTACCTGGAGCTTTACTACGTAACAAAAACCTAAAATTCATGTGCCGTACTGTTCAATTAAAAGTTGAAAATACAAACACATTATTTACAAATCAATATGAACAAGGTCAAATTATTAATATTCCTATCGCACACGGAGAAGGAAATTACTTCTGTGACGAAGAAACTCTAGCAAACTTAAAAGCTAACAACCAGATCATATTTACATATTCTGGAGATAATCCAAATGGTAGTCTTGAAGATATTGCAGGGATTATCAACGAACAAGGTAACGTGCTTGGTATGATGCCGCACCCTGAACGTGCTGCCAATGAATTACTTGGAAGTAGCGACGGTCTTGCATTATTTAAATCAATTGTAAAACAGTGGAGGGAACAACATGTCTAAACTAGAACCAACAGCAGAGCAAATTAAAGAACAAAAGCTATATGCTGATATGGGGATGTCAGATGAAGAGTTTGAAATGGCCGTTGGTATTTTAGGTCGTAAACCAAACTGGACAGAAACTGGATTATTCTCGGTTATGTGGTCTGAACACTGTTCATATAAAAATTCAAAACCTGTATTACGTAAATTCCCAACAAAAGGACCTCAAGTATTACAAGGACCTGGTGAAGGGGCAGGGATTGTAGATATTGGTGACGAACAAGCGGTTGTATTCAAAATGGAATCTCATAACCATCCTTCAGCAATTGAACCTTACCAAGGTGCCGCAACTGGTGTAGGTGGTATTATCCGTGATGTTTTCTCAATGGGGGCTCGTCCTATTGCAATGTTAAACTCTTTACGTTTCGGAGAACTACAAACAGAGCGTGGTAAATATTTATTTGAAGAAGTTGTAGCTGGTATTGCTGGTTACGGTAACTGTATAGGTATACCAACAGTAGGTGGGGAAATTCAATTTGACCCTTGTTACGAAGGGAACCCACTAGTAAATGCAATGTGTGTTGGTTTAATCGATCATAAAGATATTCAACGTGGTATTGCAGCTGGTGTTGGTAATACTGTGATGTACGTTGGTGCAAAAACAGGTCGTGATGGCATTCACGGAGCTACATTCGCATCGGAAGAACTTTCAGAAGCTTCTGAAGAAAAGCGTCCTGCTGTTCAAGTAGGAGATCCATTTATGGAGAAACTTTTACTTGAAGCGTGTTTAGAAGTAGTAAAATCGGATGCCCTTGTAGGGATTCAAGATATGGGTGCGGCAGGTCTGACATCTTCTTCAGCTGAAATGGCTTCAAAAGCAGGTTCAGGTGTTGAAATGAATTTAGACTTAGTACCTCAACGTGAAACTGGAATGACAGCTTACGAAATGATGTTATCTGAATCGCAAGAGCGTATGTTGCTTGTTGTAAAAAAAGGTCGCGAAGATGAAATTAAAGCAATCTTTGATAAATATGGGTTAGACGCTGTAGCTATCGGTCGAGTTACAGACGATAAAATGCTTCGTTTACTTCACAATGGTGAAGTTGTGGCAGAAGTTCCTGCTGATGCATTAGCAGAAGATGCACCTGTATACCATAAACCAAGTAAAGAGCCAGCATACTTTGGTGAATTCCAAGCGATGGAAAATGTAGAGCCAGAAGTAAAGGATTACAAAGCTACATTAACGGCATTATTAAAAGCGCCAACTGTAGCTTCTAAAGAATGGGTTTACGATCAATATGATTACCAAGTCCGTACGAATACAGTGGTTGCACCAGGATCAGATGCAGCAGTAATTAGAGTTCGTGGTACAAACAAAGGACTTGCAATGACGACAGATTGTAATTCTCGATATATATATCTAGATCCTGAAACAGGCGGTAAGATTGCAGTTGCTGAAGCGGCTCGTAACATTGTTGTGTCAGGTGGAGAACCACTTGCTATAACAGACTGCTTAAACTTTGGTAATCCAGAAAAACCAGAAATTTTCTGGCAAATTGAGAAAAGTGCTGATGGGATTTCAGCTGCGTGTACGGCATTAAATGCACCAGTTATTGGTGGTAATGTATCGCTATACAATGAACGTTCTGGTGAAGCTGTTTACCCAACACCAACAATTGGTATGGTTGGATTAGTAAAAGATTTATCTCATGTAACAACGCAAGAAGTGAAAAATGCTGGTGACATTGTTTATTTAATAGGTGAGTCAACAACGGAATTTGGTGGATCTGAGCTTCAGAAATTAGTTCATGGAAAAATCTTTGGACAGGCACCTAGCATTGATTTAGACGTTGAGGCTGCACGTCAAAAAGCAATCCTAACTGCCATTCGTGAAGGATTTGTTCAATCTGCACATGATGTTTCTGAGGGTGGAGTAGCTGTAGCTTTAGTAGAAACGACATTCTCAGCAAAAGATTTAGGTTTATATGTAACACTAGAAGGATCTGCTGTTACTGCTTTATTCAGCGAATCTCAATCTCGTTTCATCGTAACAGTGAAAGAGGAAAATACTCATATCTTTGAAACTATTATTCCAGAGGCTAAGAAAATCGGTGTCGTAACAGATGATGCAAAAATTACAATCAACGGTGACACTGGCGTTCTAGTTGAAGGTACAGTGGAGGAATTCCGTTCTGCTTGGAAAGGAGCAATCCCATGCTTGGTGAAATCAGAGGCTTAAACGAAGAATGCGGCGTATTTGGTATATGGGGGCATGATGCTTCAGCTCATTTAAGTTACTATGGTCTGCATGCTCTTCAACACCGTGGTCAAGAAGGTGCGGGTATTGTTGCTACAGATGGTGAGTTTCTTAAAGCGGTTAAAGGCGAAGGGCTCGTTAATGAAGTGTTCAATGAAGAGAAACTAAAGAATGCAAAAGGTAAAGCAGCCATCGCTCACGTTCGATATGCAACAGCAGGAGGTGGCGGAATCGATAACGTTCAACCGTTATTGTTCCGTTCTTCTACTGGAACTCTAGCCATTGCACATAATGGTAACTTAGTAAATGCTAATCATTTAAAGGGGCATTTAGAACGTTCTGGTAGTATCTTTCACTCAACATCAGATACTGAGGTTGTTGTTCATTTAATTAAAAAAAGTAAAAAACCTCGTTTCCTTGAGCAAGTTAAAGAAGCCTTGTCATTATTAAAAGGTGCGTTCTCCATCTTAATACTTTCGAAAGATCGAATGTTTATCGCACGAGATCGTAATGGATTACGTCCTCTTTCAATTGGGAGATTAGGGGATTCATGGGTAGTTGCTTCTGAAACAAATGCTTTTGATTTAATTGGAGCAGAGTTTGTTCGTGATGTAGAACCTGGAGAACTTTTAATTATCTCGGATAATGGTATTGTTGAAGACCGATTCGCTGAGACAGAAAAACGTTCAATGTGTGCAATGGAATATGTGTATTTCGCACGTCCTGATTCAAACATTGACCAGATCAATATCCACATGGCACGTAAGCGTATGGGAAAACAATTAGCTAAAGAGATTGGTCATATTGAAGCTGATGTAGTTACAGGTGTTCCAGACTCCTCCATTTCAGCTGCAATTGGCTTTGCTGAAGAAAGTGGAATTCCGTACGAACTTGGTTTAATAAAAAACCGCTATACTGGACGTACTTTTATCCAACCAACACAAGAATTGCGCGAACGTGGTGTGAAAATGAAGCTTTCGCCTGTTGTCCAAGTGGTAAAAGGAAAACGAGTTGTTATGGTAGATGATTCAATTGTGCGCGGGACAACATCTCGTAGAATTGTGAAGATGTTAAAAGAAGCAGGAGCAACTGAGGTGCATGTTGTAATCTCTTCACCTCCAATTGCTAATCCATGTTTCTATGGAATTGATATTTCTTCAGATGAAGAATTAATAGCTGCTGGAAAAACTGTAGATGAAATTCGAGATGAGATTTGTGCGGACTCTTTAACATTCTTATCACCTGATGGATTAGTGGAAGCAATTGCACGTCCATTTAATGATGAAACAGGTGGACTTTGCATGGCATGTTTTACAGGAAAATATCCAACAGAAATTTTCCCAGACACAGTCTTACCACATGAAAAAGAGCTAGTTAGATAACAAGATTCATTCATAAATAAATCATGATATTTAACGAGCCTCCGGCGGGTGTCACAGATTTTGAAGTCGTGCGATCACAATCAAAATCTGGATGCAATTATGCTAGGGCGAAATTGATTATTTGGAGGAAAAGTGCATGTCAAAAGCATATGAACAGGCAGGCGTAAATATAGAAGCTGGATATGAAGCAGTAAAGCGTATGAAATCACATGTGGAACGTACGAATCGTTTAGGTGTGATGGGGACATTTGGCGGCTTTGGTGGCATGTTTGACTTGTCCTCACTAAACCTAAAAGAACCTGTTCTTATATCAGGTACAGACGGAGTAGGAACAAAACTTAAGCTTGCATTTATGGTTGATAAACATGACACAATTGGCGTGGACTGCGTTGCAATGTGTGTAAACGATATTGTGGCACAAGGTGCGGAACCATTATATTTCTTAGATTATGTTGCAGTAGGTAAAGCTGAACCAACAAAAATTGAGCAAATAGTAAAAGGTGTTGCAGATGGCTGTGTACAAGCAGGTGCTGCGTTAATCGGTGGAGAAACAGCCGAAATGCCAGGTCTTTATGATGAAGAAGAATATGATCTAGCAGGTTTTGCAGTTGGCGCAACTGAGAAGTCAAACGTTGTGACTGGTGAAAAAATCGCAGAAGGCGATGTGTTAATCGGGTTATCTTCAAGCGGTGTTCATTCAAATGGTTATTCTTTAGTACGTAAAATTGTATTTGCAGATAATGGTTATACTGTAGATCAAGTGATAGATGGCTATGAAGATTTAGGTCCAATAGGAGAAGCATTACTTGTCCCTACCAAAATTTACGCAAAACCAGTTCTTGAAATTTTAAAGGAAGCAACAGTACATGGTATGGCTCATGTAACAGGTGGAGGTTTCTACGAAAACTTACCTCGAATGATGCCAGAAGGACTCGCAACTGAGATTGAACTAGGTTCATGGCCGGTACTTCGCGTTTTTGAATTTTTGAAGGATAAAGGCAATTTAGCTGATAAAGATCTATTTAACGTATTTAATATGGGTATTGGATATGTACTTTCTATACCAGCTCATGAAGTAGATAAAGTAATTGCAATTGCTGAAAAGCATGGTGAAAATGCGTATAAAATCGGTCGTGTAGTGAAGGGTGAAGGTGTAATCTTTAATGGCAACCATGATGGGAGTTTAGTGTAATGACAACTAAAATTGCAGTATTTGCTTCTGGAAGCGGAAGCAACTTTCAAGCAATACAAGAAGCAATTTTGCGCGGAGATCTGGATGCAAAGGTTGAGCTAGTTGTAACAGATAAACCGAATGCACTTGTTGTCACTCGTGCTGAGAACTTCGATATTCCTGTTCACGCATTTTTAGCGAAAAACTATGAATCTAAAACAGCTTATGAAGAGGAAATTGTCTCATTACTTCGAGACAAAGAAGTAGAATGGATTGTACTAGCTGGCTATATGCGTTTAATAGGTGACACATTATTGTTAGCATTTCCGAATCGAATCATTAACATTCATCCGTCATTATTACCTTCATTCCCAGGGAAAGATGCAATCGGGCAAGCACTGGATCACGGTGTAAAAGTGACTGGCGTAACAGTACATTTCGTCGATGAGGGAATGGATACTGGTCCAATATTAGCTCAAGCAGCTGTTGAAGTAATCAATGGAAATCGAGAAGAAACGGCGTCTCGTATTCACGCAGTAGAACACGAACTTTATACAAAAACTTTAAAACAATTATTTGAACAATAAAATTGATTGCGAAATGGATGTAATGGGAAACGTACCATTTCGCATTATTCAACTTAATTTATATCAAATGGAGGTTGCTTCACATGGCGAAACGTGCACTTATTAGTGTTTCGAATAAAGATGGTATTTTAGAATTTGCAAAAGAATTAGTAGCATTAGGTTATGAAATTTTATCAACTGGTGGTACGAAAAAGATGTTACAAGACAACAATGTTCCTGTAACAGCCGTAGATGAAGTAACGAAATTCCCCGAAATATTAGATGGCCGTGTGAAAACATTAAATCCTTTAATACACGGTGGTCTTTTAGGAAAATTTGATGACGCTTCACACAAAGTGCAAATGGAAGAGCATGGGATTGAACCGATTGAAATCGTTTGTGTAAACTTATACCCATTTGTTGAAACAATTTCAAAGCCTGATGTAACATGGGACGATGCTATCGAAAACATTGATATTGGTGGTCCAACAATGTTACGTTCTGCTGCAAAAAACCATCAATATGTAACGGTTATTGTCGATTCAAATGACTATGCTAATGTCCTTGAAGAGTTACAGGAAAGTGGTGCAACGACAATTGAAACACGTCGTAAGTTAGCTGCGAAAGTATTCCGTCATACTGCTGCATATGATGCTTATATTTCAAATTATTTAACAGAAGAAGAATTCCCTGAAAATTTAACAATGACTTATGAATTAAAACAAACATTGCGTTATGGGGAAAACCCTCATCAAAAAGCAGCGTTCTATCAAAAACGTTTAAGCTCTGATTTCTCTTTAGCTTATGCAACTCAGTTGCACGGTAAAGAATTATCATACAACAACATTCAAGATGGAAATGCAGCACTTCAAATCGTGAAGGAATTTGATATTCCAGCTGCTGTAGCTGTAAAACATATGAATCCATGTGGTGTTGGAACTGGAGAAACAATTGAAGAAGCATTTAATAAAGCATATGAAGCAGATTCCACGTCCATCTTTGGCGGTATCATTGCATTAAATCGTGAAGTAGACGCTGCTACTGCTGACAAGTTAAGTGGTATTTTCTTGGAAATTATAATTGCTCCGGCATTTACAGAAGAAGCTTTAGAAATTTTAACGAAAAAGAAAAATATCCGTTTAATGACAATCAACTTTGCCCAAGAAAAACAAGATAAATTAAAAGTGGTGTCAGTTGAAGGTGGATTACTTGTGCAAGAAGATGATCAGTTCGGTTTCAATGAAGCTGATATTAAAGTAGTGACAGACCGAAAACCTTCAGAAGAAGAATGGAAAGCAATAAAACTTGGATGGGCAGTTGTTAAACACGTAAAATCAAACGCTATTGTTGTAAATAATGCACAAATGACATTAGGAATTGGTGCAGGTCAGATGAATCGTGTTGGTTCTGCTAAGATCGCTTTAGAACAAGCTGGTGAGAAGGCAAAAGGTGCAGTAATGGCTTCAGATGCATTCTTCCCAATGCCTGATACAGTTGAAACTGCAATTGCTGCTGGAATTACTGCAATTATCCACCCGGGTGGTTCTATTCGTGACCAAGATTCGATTGATGCAGCAAATAAAGCTGGAATTACTATGGTTACTACTGGTGTAAGACATTTTAAACATTAATAAATGAGACGCTCGTCTTCGAGAGACGAGCGTTTTTGTAGCACGTCGGGATAATCGCAAGTAAACCTGAAGAATTCGCAAGTAAACCGGACAAAATCGCAAAGTAAATCTCCAACATATATAAACTCAAACAAAAACTAAAAGGAGGCAAATTATATGAACATCCTCGTTATCGGTAGTGGCGGTAGAGAACACGCAATTGTAAAGAAATTTAACAACGCGCCGTCCGTAGAAAAAGTCTTCGTCGCACCTGGAAATGATGGAATGCGTCAAGATGCAGAAATCTTACCGATTGATGCGCTTAACTTTGAAGCACTTTCTAAATTTGTGAAAGAAAACAAAATTGACCTAACATTTGTCGGTCCAGAACAACCGCTAGCAGAAGGGATTGTAGATTATTTTCAAAATGAAAATCTAACAATCTTTGGTCCAACAAAAGCAGCAGCTTTAATCGAAGGTAGTAAATCCTATGCAAAACAAATTATGAAAAAATACAATATCCCAACAGCAGCGTATGAAACATTTACAGATGCTGAAGAAGCGATCCAATATGTAAAACAACAAGGAGCACCAATTGTTGTAAAAGCTGACGGACTTGCTGCTGGTAAAGGTGTTATTGTTGCAATGACTGAGCAAGAGGCAATCGATGCAATTTCAGATATGATAGGGAATCAGCGATTTGGTGAATCATCTTCCCGTGTTGTAATTGAACAATTTTTAGAAGGGGAAGAATTCTCCTTCATGTCGTTTGTACATAAAGGACAAATTTATCCAATGGTAATTGCACAAGATCATAAACGTGCATATGATGGCGATCAAGGGCCAAACACAGGTGGGATGGGTGCTTATTCTCCAGTTCCGCATATTCCGCAAGAAATGGTTTCGAAAGCTTACATTGAAATTGTTGAACCAACAGTGAAAGCGATGGAAGAAGAAGGGGTATCCTTTACGGGTATTTTATATGCTGGTTTAATCCTTACAAATGAGGGACCGAAAGTTATTGAATTCAATGCTAGATTTGGTGACCCGGAAACACAAGTAGTTCTTCCTCGAATGACATCCGACTTTGGTTTATTTATGAAAGCATTAATGGAAGAAGAATTCTTTGACTTACAATGGTCTGACGAAGCTATGTTAGGTGTAGTTGTAGCAGCAGAGGGCTACCCTGGAGATGTTGAGAAAGGTAATCCACTCCCAAACTTAGATAACCTAAGCGATAATTTTGATGTATACCATGCTGGGACTAAATTAGTAGATGGTCGTTACGTAGGGAATGGTGGACGAGTAATTTTAGTTTCGTCGAAAGCGAATACTCTTAAAGAAGCTCAAGAGCAAGTTTACGCAGGGTTAAATCAATATGAGTGGGATAAATTCTTCTACCGCAAAGATATTGGTTGGCGTACGTTTAAATAATTGCAAAAAATAAGGCAAGAAGGAACTTACTTAAATAGTAAAGCTCTTTCTTGCCTTTTAATTAGCTTGGGTTAGTTGCTGATTGGCCACTATTTTTATTTTGACCCGAACCGCTTGAATTTTTGGATCCATTTTGTGAAGAATTGTTGCCACTCATAGCATTAGTTGCTGTTTGAGCCGCTTGTGTTACTGCTTTGCCCACAGATGTTTGGCTAGCTGCATTTGCAACAGCTCCTGCTGCTTGTGTTGCAGCTTGTGCAAATCCACCGCTTGCAGAAGAGCTATTGTTATCTTTGTAATTTGCATTAAAAGCTTGCATTAAGCTGTCTCCATCCATGTATTCATCGAATGATGAACTTACGGCATTTTTCACATTTGAATTAAGTGCAGCTGTAAGAGGACAATATAAGAATATCCCTTCTGCAACTTTCATCGCACCAGCAGCTATTAATGTAAAACCTAGACCTTTGCTATCACGTGTTAAATGAGCTGTACCTATGGCAGTCATAGCAACTCCACATATTAAACGTGTAAAACCATTACGTTCTGAAATATTTTCTTCCATGAACGACATCTCCCTTCCTGAAGTTAACTTATCCCAATAGTAATACTTCAAATTAAAATTTTGCTGTGATACGATAAAATGAACAAAGTTTGCGTAAAATAATTTGACGCATTTTTTTGCAAAGTTAGTATGTGCGTATATAATGTGATTAACAAATGAAAATATTAGGGGATTTAGAAGGGAGTGTTATAAATGGCAGAATCTACATGGAAGATTGAAGACATACGTAAACAAATTGCAGTTATTGATGGAGAAGAAGCGGCAACACTTGTTTTAAAGAATGCTAGATATTTACATAGCATGTTTAAAGATTGGTTGATTGGTAATATTTGGATTTTAAATAATCGTATTGTTTACGTTGGGGAGAAAATGCCTCGTGATTTAGCGAATACTGAAGTTATTGAATTAGATGGTAAAACGGTTGTTCCAGGTTATATTGAACCACATGTTCACCCATTCCAATTATATAACCCGTACTCTTTTTCGGAATTTGCAGCTCAAACGGGTACAACAACATTCATTGCAGATAATATGACATTTATGCTATCACTTCCAAATAAGAAAGCGTTTTCAATAATTGAGCAATTGAAAAAGTTGCCATTTTCATTTTATTGGTGGGTCCGATTTGATTCCCAAACAGAATTAGAAAACGAAGATGAACTTTTTACAAACAAATCTATTTTTGAGTGGTTAGAACGAGATGATACGATTCTTGGTGGAGAGTTAACTGGTTGGCCACGGTTACTTAGTGGGGACGATCAATTACTATATTGGATTCAATCGGCAAAACTGAGAGGGAAGAAAATAGAAGGTCACTTCCCTGGAGCATCTGAGCGAACGCTCACTAAGATGCGACTATTTGGCGTAAATGGTGACCATGAATCCATGACAGTTGAAGATGTCGAAAAAAGGATATTACAAGGATATGCGGTAACATTACGGTATTCTTCTATCCGTCCAGATTTACCAGATCTCTTGAAAGGAATAGTGGATAAAAACTTAAATATCTTTGATCATTTAATGATGACAACTGATGGTTCTACTCCAAGATTTCATAAAGAAGGTGTAATGGATTTATGTATTAAAATTGCACTAGAGGCTGGCGTGAAACCTATTGATGCATACAATATGGCTTCCTATAATGTGGCACGCTATTACAATATGGATCATTTACATGGAATTATTGCAACAGGTCGTTTTGCAACTCTTAATATATTAAAAGATGAGTATAATCCAACTCCAATTTCTGTTTTATCAAAAGGGGTCTGGCTAAAACGTGATCATGAAAAGTTAAACGTTTTTCAACCTGTGGTCTGGAGTAAATTCGATAATTTGAATTTATCATATGATTTAACTGATAATGATTTTCAATTTTCTATGCCAATTGGTATAGAAATGGTGAATGATGTTATTACAAAACCTTATCGAATTAATGTAAAATTAAATCAAAATGAACTTTCTACTACTCATGATGAAAGTTTATTACTGTTAATCGATCGTAATGGAAAATGGAGAGTCAATACGTACATTAAAGGCTTTGCTACACATGTAAAAGGCTTTGCAACCTCTTACTCTAATACGGGACATATTATTTTAATAGGAAAAAATATTGATGATATGAAGAAAGCTTTTTTAGAATTGAAAAAATTAAATGGTGGTATTGTTTTAGTAGAAAACAATGAAGTCGTTGCTTCAATCCCATTAACAATTGGCGGATTGTTATATGATGGTCCGGTTGAAGAACTAATCGAAAAAGAAAATTTACTCATTTCAGCTCTGAAAGATCGAGGTTATCATCATACAGATGCGATTTATACGTTGCTATTCTTACAATCAACACATCTACCGTATATTCGTATAACACCTAGAGGCATTTTTGACGTAATGAAAAAGAAAGTGATGTTACCAGCTGTTATGCGATAAAAGGGGAAAAGAACGATGTGGAAAAGAGGATTATACTGTGTTCTAGCAGCAACTGTATTACTGTCAGCATGTGGGAATGAACAACAAACTAAAGAACAAAATGTCCAACCAGAAGAAGTAACTGAAGAACAAGTTGAAGTAAAAGAAGTTGTATTACCATACGTAACGCCTTTTACTGGTGAACGTGTAGCAAGTGAAATTAAAATGCGTCCAATACTAGCGACAATTAATAATCACCCTCAAGCAAGACCCCAATCAGGTTTAGCATCTGCTGATGTTGTTTATGAAATGTTGGCGGAGGGTGATGTGACAAGGTTCTTGGTATTATTCCAATCAGAAATACCACAGAATATTGGACCCGTTCGTAGTGCTCGGGATTATTTTATTGACTTAGCAGCGGGGTTGGATGCATTTTACCTTGCGCACGGGTACAGCCCTGAAGCACAAACAATGTTGTATAATGGTGTTGTTGATAATCTGAATGGCATGCAGTATGATGGTACACTTTTTAAACGTTCAAGTGACCGAAAAGCACCTCACAATTCTTATATATCGGGTGAAAATGTGAGATTAGGTGCAGAAAAGATTGGCGCTTCACTTCTCTATCAGAAAAAAGTATCTTATACTTTCTATGAAGAAGACGAAAATGTTAATATAGGAATGCAAGTTAACCAATTTAATGTGAACTACAGTAACAATGACCAATTTAATAGTTCATATACTTATAACCCGGCCGATGAAACATATTCAAGACAGTCAGGTGGAATCGAAACGGTCGACTTTTTAACAAATGAACCTATTGCCTTATCGAATATCCTTGTGTTTGAGATGGACCATTCAATAATTGATAATGTCGGTCGTCGTGACATTAATCTGACGAGTGGTGGAAGTGCCTACTTGTTCCACAAAGGAGCTATGAGGGAAATACTATGGGAAAATCGAGATGGTGTTTTAAAAGCGATTGAAGCCAATGGTAATGAGGTAAAATTAGTTCCTGGTAAAACATGGGTTCATTTTGTTCCATCATATCCAGGGATTGAAGCCTTTGTAACCTATACGGAATAATAGTGAAAGGATGATGGTTTATGCAGATAGAAAAAATTCGTGGACACCAAACTGACCAGTTATTCAAAGCTGTCCTAGAGTTAAAAAATCTTGAAGAATGTTATAAATTCTTTGATGATTTATGTACAATAAGTGAAATTCAATCTTTAGCTCAAAGGTTCGAAGTTGCGCATCTTTTACGATTGAAGAAGACCTATGAAACGATTAAAAAAGAAACAGGGGCTTCAACAGCGACTATATCCCGTGTTCGACGTTGTTTTGATTATGGAAATGATACATACGATGAAATGCTTGGTCGATTGTATCCGGATGAAAAGCCTTTCCAACCTAAATAATTAAGTACAGTGGCCATCTAACAGGACATTCTTGTTAGATGGTCTTATTTAATGCATAAAAGCATTCTATCGAAAATTTACGATAAATAATATTAACCTACGCGACTCCTTTTCGCTTTTATACAGTTTACGATATACTTGATATCGAGAAAAATATTTATTGAACGAACTAGTTAGGTGGGGATGAGATGGAATATAAAAATTGGAGACACGTGTTCAAAATAGATCCTGCTAAAGAGATAACAGATGAATCATTAGAAAGAATATGTGAATCAGGAACTGATGTTATATTAGTTGGTGGAACGGATGGCGTTACAATTGATAATGTAATCGATAAACTAGTTAGAATACGTAGATTTACTGTTCCGGTAGCACTAGAAATCTCGAACATAGAATCAGTAACACCTGGATTTGATTATTATCTAATCCCATCTGTATTAAACAGTACAGAGACGAAATGGGTAAAGGATCTTCATCATGAAGCGATTAAAGAATATGGAGATATACTAGTTTGGGAGGAGCTAATAGCAGAGGGTTACTGTGTTTTAAACCCGGACTGTAAAGTGGCTAAGGAAACGAATGCTAAGACTGATTTAACTGAAGATGATGTGATTGCTTATGCACGCTTGGCAGAGAATTTCTTTAAAATGCCAATTTTTTATCTAGAATATAGTGGGACGTATGGAGATGTCGATCTAGTATCATCAGTGAAAAACAGTTTAAACGAAACGAAATTGTTTTATGGTGGTGGAATTACAACACCAGAACAAGCTAGTGAAATGGCAAAAATAGCAGATACAATTATTGTTGGAAACATTATTTATGACGATTTAGATCAAGCTTTAAAAACAGTAAGTGCAGTTAAATCTACATCGATTTAATCGAAAAATCCAATAAAAAATAATAGTGAAGATGCCTCATAGTTCACTTTGTAGTATAATATAGAACAAATGTTTGTTTTGGCTTGATTCAATCTATCCTTACTTTTCCTGACGGGATGTTTGTTATTTTTACGATTGAAACTTTAAATGAATTAGCAAACTGAATCAAGTTAAAAATAGTCTCCGGCGGGTGTCAAAGATTTCGTAAAGAAATTGACTCGTGTGACCACGAGTCCAAAATCCGAACGCAATTACGACGAGACGTAAATGATTGAAAGGGCGGTGCATCATGGAACAATTAACGAAAAACTTATTGAACGGTATGAACCCACAACAAGCTGAAGCCGTTAAAACAACAGAAGGTCCATTATTAATAATGGCCGGTGCAGGGTCCGGGAAAACACGAGTTTTAACACATCGAATCGCTTATCTTGTAGTTGAGAAGGAAGTTTATCCATCAAAAATTCTGGCAATCACTTTTACAAATAAAGCTGCCCGAGAAATGAGAGACCGTATTGATGGATTACTAGGTGCAGGTATTTCAGAAAGTATGTGGGTATCAACGTTTCACTCAATGTGCGTGAGAATCCTACGTAGAAATATTGATCGAATTGGTATATCAAAAAACTTTTCTATTCTCGACTCTTCTGATCAACTATCGGTAGTGAAAAATGTTTTGAAACAATTGAATATTGACTCAAAACAATTTGAGCCACGCGCTATATTAAATGCAATTAGCTCTGCAAAAAATGAATGTATAACTGCAGACCAATATAAAGCAAACAGTAACCCAAATAACCCTTATGAAAAGGTAATTGCTCAAGTTTATGAAGGATACGAAAAGAGACTCTTGAAAAACCAATCATTAGATTTTGATGATTTAATTATGACGACAATTCGTTTATTTGAGCGAGTACCTGATGTCCTTGAATATTATCAAAATAAATTTCAGTACGTTCATGTGGATGAGTATCAGGATACCAACCATTCACAATATAAATTAGTTCAAATGTTAGCACAAAAGTTTAAGAATATATGCGTAGTTGGTGATTCAGACCAATCCATTTACCGTTGGCGTGGAGCGGATATTGGAAATATTTTATCTTTTGAAAAAGATTACCCAAGCGCAAAAGTGATCCTGTTAGAACAAAACTATCGTTCAACTCAGCGTATTTTACAGGCGGCAAATGAGGTTATTGAAAACAATGCTAGTAGGTATCCTAAAAAACTTCGTACTGAAAATGTTGAAGGGGAAAAAATCAAACTCTTTAAAGCGGGAAATGAACAACAAGAGGCTCAATTTGTAGTGAAAACCATTAAGGATTTAATGGAAAAAGAAAACCGCACATTAGATGATTTTGCCATTCTTTATCGTACTAATGCTCAGTCCCGTGTAATGGAAGAAGTACTTGTGAAATCAAACATTACATACCAAATCGTAGGTGGGACAAAATTCTACGATCGAAAAGAAATTAAAGATTTATTAGCTTATTTACGTCTAATTGCAAACAACGATGATGATTTATCTTTAGCGCGTATTATTAATGAACCAAAACGAAATATAGGTGCTACTTCATTTGAAAGAATAGCAACATATGCAATTGAACAAGACCGCTCCATTTTCGATGCAATGAATGAAGTTGTTTTTATGGGACTAACACCAAGAGCGATGACTGCTGTAGAAAAATTCCGAGATTTAATCGAAGGATTTACAAAAATGCAAGAATACCTTTCTGTTACAGAGTTAGTCGAACAAGTGATTGATAAAACAGGATACCGTGAAATGCTTCAAAATGAAAAAACGATTGAAGCCGAAAGTCGTTTAGAAAATATTGAGGAGTTTTTATCGGTTACCAAAGCATTTGAAGAACGTAGTGATGATAAATCGCTTGTAGCTTTTTTAACTGACTTAGCATTAGTAGCTGATATTGATTCATTAGATAAAGAAGATACTTCTAAAGGTAGCATTATATTAATGACGATGCACTCCGCAAAAGGTTTAGAATTCCCAGTTGTATTTATACTCGGTATGGAAGAAAATATTTTCCCACATTCACGCTCATTGGATGATGCTGCTGAAATGGAAGAAGAACGTCGACTTGCTTATGTTGGAATAACTCGTGCGGAAGAGAGACTTTATTTAACTTGTGCTCAATCTCGTACTTTGTATGGTCGCTCAAGTTTTAATCCACCTTCGCGTTTCTTACGTGAAATTTCGGATAATATTATTGAACAAATATCTATTGCAATACAACGACAACAATTAGATCAACTTCCATTTGGAGCGGGTAGAAGTAATAGAGATTATAGTCAACGTCGAACGATAGGTAATGTACAATCTAGGGCACAAGTAGAAAGCCTGAAGACAACAGGTGGAGATCAATTAGGTTGGAAACTGGGCGATAAAGCAGTGCACAAAAAGTGGGGAACGGGTACTGTTGTCAGTGTGAAAGGTAGTAATGATGACATGGAACTGGATATTGCTTTCCCAGATTTAGGTGTAAAGCGATTATTGGCTAAATTTGCTCCAATAACAAAAGCATAGTAAATGATTAATGGAGGAATATAATGAACGAGAAAGAAAAACGAGTTGCAGAGCTAAATAATTTGCTCCATGAGTATGGCCATGCTTACTATGTGTTGGATAAGCCACTCGTATCGGATGCAGAATATGATCGTCTTTTAAATGAACTAATTGCCTTAGAAAATGAAAATCCCGAGTTTATCTTCCCTGATTCGCCTACACAACGAGTTGGTGGTAAACCATTAGAAGGCTTTCAAAAGGTAACACATAATTATCCGATGTTAAGTTTATCAAATGCTTTCGACGAGGAAGATTTACGTGACTTTGATCGAAAGATACGTCAGGCAATTGGATTGGATTATTCTTATGTTTGTGAATTAAAGATTGATGGCTTAGCTATTTCATTAAAATATGAAAATGGACTTTTTATTCAAGGTGCAACTCGTGGAGATGGAACGGTTGGAGAAGATATTACTATGAATCTGAAAACAATTCGCGCCATTCCATTACGTTTAAAAGAGCCAGTTACAATTGAAGTGCGCGGAGAGGCTTATATGCCAAAAAAATCATTCCAAACTTTAAATAACGTGCGTGAAGAAAATGGTGAGGAACCATTTGCCAATCCTCGAAATGCAGCAGCGGGTTCGTTAAGACAACTTGATCCTAAAATAGCTGCAAGTAGAAATTTGTCTACTTTTATTTATGCCATTGGTGGAGACGGTGAAAGCTATGGAATAGATTCTCATGCAGAAATGCTAGATTACTTAGAAACACTTGGTTTCCCGTCAAATAAACAGCGACAATTATGTGCAACAATTGATGATGTATTATCGTTTATAAATAAATGGACAGAAGAACGCCCAAATTTACCTTATGAAATTGATGGAATTGTCGTTAAGGTTAACCGTTACGCTCATCAAGATGAACTAGGGTTTACTGCAAAAAGTCCACGATGGGCAATTGCGTATAAATTCCCAGCAGAAGAAGTGACTACAAAGGTATTAGATATAGAACTAACGGTTGGTCGAACTGGAGTATTAACGCCAACTGCAATTCTCGAACCCGTTTTAGTTGCAGGGTCAACGGTTGGTCGTGCATCACTTCACAATGAAGATCTAATTCGTGAAAAAGATATTCGTATCGGTGATACGGTCATTGTCCATAAAGCAGGAGATATTATTCCAGAGGTCGTAGGTGTCATTTTAGATCAAAGACCAGAGGATTCTGTTCCATTTGAAATGCCAACTGAATGTATTGCATGTGGAAGTGAGCTGATTCGCATTGAAGGAGAAGTTGCACTTCGTTGTGTGAACCCTACATGCCCAGCCCAAATAGCAGAAGGTATTAAACACTTTGTATCACGAAATGCAATGAACATTGACGGACTTGGTGAAAAAGTAGTAGAACAACTTTTACGAGAAAATTTAATTCGTGACGTAGCTGACCTATATCAGTTAAAGGTGTCACAATTAGCAAGTTTAGAAAGAATGGGTGAAAAATCAGCCACTAATCTTGTAAATGCCATCGAGCGTTCAAAGGAAAACTCATTGGAGAGATTGCTATTCGGATTAGGTATTCGTCATGTTGGTGCCAAAGCGGCTAAAATTCTTTCAGAACAATATGAGTCAATTGATGCATTAATGGAAGCAACAGAAGAGGAAATTCAATCCATTCACGAAATTGGCGAAAAAATGGCAGATTCAATTGTTACTTATTTTGAAAAAGATGAAGTAAAAGCGCTAATTTCCCGGCTAAAAGAAGTCGGCATTAACATGTCTTATCTAGGGAAAAAAGTACAAGTTGAAATTGGAATGAATCCATTTGCAGGAAAAACAATCGTTTTAACTGGAAAACTTGAGCGATTGACACGAAATGAAGCGAAGGCGAAAATAGAGGGACTAGGTGGAGTAATAACAGGTAGTGTTAGTAAAAAAACTGATCTTGTTATTGCAGGAACTGACGCTGGCTCAAAGTTAACGAAAGCGACAGAATTAGGTATTGAAATTTGGGACGAAAACCGCCTAATCGAGCAATTAGAAGAGTAAAGGAGTTTCGAATATGAACCGATTTCGCTGGCTTCCTTCGATTATCGTTGTAGCATTGCTAGCAGCCTGTGCACCTTCTCAGGAAGGTGATACAGAAATTTTAACAGACGAAACAATAGAAGTTGAAACAACCATTATTCCCAATATGCAACTAGATGAAAGTTATTATAAAACATTAATTCCATATAAAGAGAGTGCTAGTCGTGGATTAGTTGTGTCAAATATTTACACGAAGTATGATGTTAAAGAAGTTGAAACGGGCTTAATGCGTTTATCACAAAATGTGTTTAGTACTGATGGTTACTTTTTCCAAGAAGGGCAATATTTAGATGCAACGACAGTAAGCTACTGGCTGGACCGGGAGAGACCGGGTTCTGACATTGATACATCATTAAAGGGACTAAATCCATCAAATCTAGACAAAGAT
>JAPSJC010000096.1 GCA_031178355.1 Ureibacillus sp. | reverse complement strand
GTAATATACGATAATAGATTAGTAGAATGGAACAATGGTGTTCTTGCAGGCTTAAAACGAGAAGAAGCGTTAATCAAATATCCAATGCCACCAAATGGTCGTCCAATTACAGAAGCGATTGAAGATGCGGAATCAGAGCTTGCATTTCGACACCGTATAGAAGAAGCCCTTTATGAATTATTGGACAATTATAAAGATAAAGAACAAATACTAATCGTTAGCCATGGAGGAACAATTTCTCATATTTTAAATATTCTATTAAACCATTCAATTACAGAAGGTTTTGTATATCCTACTGCAGATCTTGGACTCCATTGTATAGAAATAAAGGGGCAGAAAAAAATAATACATTTCTTAAATTATTCACTAGAACGATCTCAATAAAAAAGTATATGCAAAAAAGGGAACTCCATTTTGAGGAGTTCCCTTTGTATTATATTAAGCAAGTTGTTCTTTTTCTAATTTCGCAACAACTTCCGCTACATATTCTTCTGATAGGTTATGATTTGCAACATAACGGTTGCGTGGATCTTTTGTACATTCGATTGTACATCCACCAAGGTGTTTTGCTTCGTTCTCCTCTGATGCAAGAATTTGCTTATTGCATTCAGGGCTTGCACAATTAACATAACGTTCACATGGTGTACCATCGTAATGATCACGGCCTACTACAACGTGCTCTACTTGGTTAATGGGCACAGTTAAACGCTCGTCAAATACATACATTTGACCGTCCCAAAGTTGACCTTTAACAACAGGGTCTTTACCATAGGTAGCGATACCACCGTGTAATTGACCAACATCTTCACCAATACCTTCACGTTTTAACCAGCCAGAGAATTTTTCGCAACGAATACCACCTGTGCAATATGTTAGTACACGTTTACCTTCGAATAGTTCTTTGTTATCGCGTACCCATTGTGGTGTATCACGGAATGTTTCTACTTCAGGACGAATCGCACCACGGAAGTGACCAACTTCATATTCATAAGTGTTACGTACGTCTAGGACAACTGTGTCTTCACGTTGCATTTCCTCAAAGAACTCTTGAGGTGTTAGGTAACGACCTGTAATTTCATGTGGATTCACATCATCCTCTAAGCTTAAGTTCACAAGCTCTGGACGTGGGCGACAATGCATTTTCTTAAATGCATGACCTTCTGATTCGTCGATCTTAAATACGATGCCTTCAAATAATGGATGGTTTTTCATGTGTTCCATATAAGCATTTGTATCTTCAACCGTACCTGAAACAGTACCATTAATTCCCTCATTTGCTACAAGGATACGACCTTTTAAATTTATTGATTTACAAAACGCTAAGTGTTCTGCGGCAAAAGCTGCAGGATCTTCGATTTTTGTATAATGATAATACAATAAAACTCGATAATTCATCTTTTTCTCCACCTATCAATTATATTTGCAGGATATACCTGATCGGTGAACTTCTAACATAATGTAAGAGGTTCATCATCACTATTTTAATAATCATTAAAACAGCAACCAAAAAATTATATCACAAATTTAATAATTTGTTAACCATTTATAGGTCTGAATTATTATCCAACTTCCAGAGGAATCTAAGTAATCATATCGATTTTGAAATAGGAACAAAGTAATTTTAGGTGTGAAAGATAGATAAAAAAAATTATGCATGAGTTCAGTTGTTATGAACTCATGCATTCTTATTTAAGGATAGACTAAGAACAGTCTACATTTTAGTTTTTATAATCTATAAAACATTTTCGTATTTTCATAGAGAATACGTTCAGTTTCTTCTGTCGTAATGTTTTTTAACTCGGCTATTTTTTCAATGGAATAGTAGATCATTTTAGGTTCTGTTACAAGGCCAGTAAATTGACCTTCAAATGGCCAAGGACCGTCTGTTTCTACCATCATGCGCTCTATTGGGTACTTTTTAACAAGTTCTTGAATTTCTTCCTCATACAACACATCTGGAGTAATGGAAATAAAATATCCGTTTTGAATCATGCGCTCTACTACAGCTGGATCACCTTTAAACCAATGGAAATGTGCGCTTGATACTCCATGTTTTTCAAGTAAATCACAAACAGTCGCTGCGTCTTCATACACCGCGTGAAGAATGATGGGCTTCTTCCACTTTGAAGCAAATTCTATGAACCTTTCCAATAAATCAATATATGGCTTATATTGCAAAGGTTCCTTACTTTCAAGTTTCTTGTAGTAAGGTAACCCAACTTCTCCAACAGCAATCATGTTAGTAACCTGTTGTTCCATCCAAGAAAAGAGTTTATCTAATAAATCGAAAGAGGGAATGTCTTGTTCTGGATGAAAGCCGTAAGCAGGTTTTATACGAGAATCAGCTAAACAAAGTGTTTGAGTTTTCAAACATGATTCCATATCAAAGGAAACCGCAATTAAATTTTCTACATGATTTTCTTCTAATGAAGACAAGATTTTGACTCGTTCTTTTTCATCATATTGATCTAAGTGAATATGAGCATCAATTATCAATCACTAATTTCCTCCTTAATATATTGGAAGATTTGTTGCTTTATGGTGAAGAATTCATTTGTTTCTAACAAACTTTCATTCCTAGGACGAGAGAAGGGCACTTTAATTTCTGCTTTAATATGTGCAGGTCTTTTTGACAACACGTAAATTCGATCCGCTAAAAACAAAGCTTCTTCAATACTATGAGTAATAAACAAGATTGATTTTCGATTTTCTTCCCAAACAGAAAGAAGCCATTTTTGCATTTTTAATCTTGTAAATTCATCTAGAGCAGAAAATGGTTCGTCTAAACAAAGTAAGTTTTGTTTACTAAGAAGGGCACGAATAAAGGATACTCGCTGTTTCATTCCACCCGATAATTCGATAGGATAGGAGTTTACAAACTCGGCAAGACCAACCTTTGATAGCCATTGTTTAGCTTCCTCATAATCAGGCTTGCCATTTAATTCAGCTGCAAGCACAACATTTTCCAAAACGGTACGCCAGGGAAAAAGGGAAGGTTGTTGTGGCATGTAACTAATATAACCTTTCTTTCCATTAATCACTTCGCCGTTTAAAGATATCTCACCTTCATCAGGTGTTTGATTTCCACCGATTAATTGAAAAAGGGTGCTTTTCCCACTCCCTGATGGGCCTAGTATTGCGACAAATTCACCTTCATCTACGGAAAGATTAATATCCTTTAATACATGAAGGTCGCCGAATGTTTTATTGAGTTCACTAATCTTTAACAACATCTTAAGCACCTTCACTTCTGCCTTTTACGACAAGTTTTTCAATGATACGTATGATTCCGAATAACATGACACTTAAAATCATGATGAAGAATATCGCAATAAATACTCGGTCAATTCTAAATGAAGATTGTGCAAGTGTCATATACACTCCGATTCCAGTTTTTGCACCTAGCCATTCTGAAATAACTGCGCCCATTACACTATATGTTGCAGCTATTTTCAGCCCTGAAAAAATTGAAGGTAATGAGTGCGGAAACTCAAGTTTCCAAAAAATTTGGTTTCGAGTGGCACCAACCATTTGCAGGTAATGCTTTAATTCTGGTGCTGTTTGTCTAAATCCATCCATACTTGCCACAACGATAGGGAAGAAGCAAACAAGACTTATAATTATAAGCTTCGGCATCATTCCAAACCCAAACCAAATAATAAGGAGGGGGGCAAGGACAATTGTCGGGATATTTTGTGACAAAATTAATAATGGATATAATAATTCATTTACTTTTGGTAAACGATACAAAATGATAGCAATAAGCAGTCCAACGCTACAACCAATGGTTAAACCGAGTAATGCTAAATAGACTGTTGAAAAGATATGGCCATAAAATAGATCAAAACCATCAATGGCTTCCTTTATAACATCACTAGGTGCTGGTAGTAACCACATCGGTGTTTCAGTTACTTTTACTAGTACTTCCCAAAGGATAAATAAAAAGAGGAGGAAAAGAAAAGCCCTTCCTCCACGAATCCACACTTTACTCATTAACGGTATTTCTCCGTTAACTTATCCATTGAGACGCCATTAGGATTGTAAGAAATTTTTACTTGGGAAAGTACACCAGGACAACCTAATTCAATCATTTTTTCATTCATTTTTTCAATGATAGAAAGTAGCTCTGAAAGCTCACCCTCCATTGTTGTTTCTAATGGGTTAACTTGATATTTTACGCCGGAAGCATCAATTACTGAAATTGCTGCGTCTACTAGAGGAATGACATCATCGCCATTTTTAGTTTTCGGTAAAATTTGTATACTCACTAATGCGTTTGCCATTATTTTCATCCCCTTATTGTGGTAAGAATTCATTTGTAAATGCTTTTTCAGCATCAAATTCGCCTTCTAAAACACCATTTTCAGACATCCAATCAGCATAGTTCTCCCACACTTCTAATTTTTGTTCACCCCAACGAGGTGCGTCATCTTGATACTTCGTACTTAACCATTTTTGACTTTCTAAAACTAATTCTTCATCTAGTTCTGGTACAGCCCCTGATAAAATTCCAGCAGCTTCCTCTGGATTTTCAATGGCAAACTGATAACCTTTCGAAGCTGCGGAAACAAATGCTTTTACAGTTTCTGGATTATCAGCTATCATTTTTTCGTTTGTTGCAAGGACAGGTGTATAGTAATCAAGCTTTTCAGTATAATCAGTTAAATAAACCATATTGATCTCTTCGCCACGAAGTTCTGCTTCAATACCAGTCCACCCGTAAAATACCCAGGCAAAATCTATTCCTTGGTTTTGCATTGTAAAGAAATCTGTATTACCTGCATTAACGATTGATAATTTATCAATATCTGCGTTTTCAACATTCATTAATGTTTCTATAACGGCTTGTTCAATAGGAGATCCCCAACCACCGTAAGTTTTTCCTTCAAAATCCTTTGGTGATTTTATATTCAATTCGGCTGGTGAAGCGAAACCAGAAGTATTATGTTGGATAATCGCTGCAAGTGAAACAATTGGCACACCTTGTGTACGTGCTTGTGTGATAGACTCTTGAATGCTAACACCAAATTCAGCATTACCTGATGCTACCAGTTGGTCTGCACCCGCATCCCCTGGCATAATAATGTCAACATCCAATCCTTGTTCCTCAAAGTATCCTTTTTCTTTCGCTACATATAAACCTGTGTGATTTGTATTAGGTGTCCAGTCTAAAACTACAGATACTTTTTGTAATTCTTTTTCTGACTGTTCACTTGTGTTATTTGTGGATGTATCGTTTGTTTTTGTTTGACAGCCCACAAGAGCTAATACAGTCATCATTAACAATATTATAATCTTTTTCATGATAAAGCCTCCATTCATATAGTTATTCATACTCGAAGAAAATAAAAAACGTCTAGGACTAGTCCCAGACGTAAATAAACATATTCATCCAAATAAAAAATAATTTGAAGTCAATGTTCCCTACGCTGGTATTAACCAAATCAGGTTCAAAGAGTTAGTATCTAACGGATACAGTCTCAGCTGGCTACACCAGCTCCCCTACATTCTTCTCGATATGAACTTTCACTATTCATTTTAACAATAATTGGTGGAGTTTTACAATAGCTTAATATTAATTCTTCTAACTATAGTTTTTTGTAGACTTGTGAAACTTTTTTAAAGGTAATTTATGAGCAATGACGATAAAATTTTGGCACGAAGACACTAAGGCGAATTTGATAAATTGAAGTCTAATTTTAGGACAACAACAATATAATTATTACAAAACGATACAGAAGGAGGATGATATGAAGAAAATTATCATAAGCACGTTATTTATGGTGTTTTTGTTTGCAACAACTACATTTGCCCATACAAATTTAAAGACCTCTAATCCAACTGATGGACAAATTATTGATAGCAGTCTAAGTGAAATTACTCTACAGTTTGATACAGGTATTGAAGACACAAGTTTATTAACTATAACAGATGAAGCTGGGGAGGAAATACCTGTTTCAACTTCAGTTAACAACGATATATTAACAGCAAAGGTAGAATCTCCATTAAAAGATGGTACATATCAGGTCACTTGGAATATTATTGGGGAAGATGGTCACCCAATGAGTGGAAGTTATTTATTTATGGTAAATGCATCAGAAGCATCAGAGGCAGCAGCACAAGCTGATAGTGAAGAAAAATCATCTATAAATTGGGTTATGATTATATTAGGTGTTGTAGTCTTTGTACTTGTGCTATCGGTATTAACAAAGCCAAATAACCGAAGAAGAAGAAGATATTGATAAAAATGCTTTAAATACTAAAAGCGTTCGGTATAGTAACTATATCGAACGCTTTGTTATTTTTATTATAATAATTGGTCAACTTCATCTTTTAATTGATTAGCGTCGAGTTCGACTGGGTATTGGAATTCTTTATCGTTAATAAAAACAGTGGGCACCATTTTAACGTTACGCTTCACAGCTTCAGCTACGATTTGTAATCCAATATCAATGGTTTCAGGCTCTTCCTTTAATCCATATTCTTCAACTAACATTTTCTTAATTGTATCACTATCTTTTTCATGCCATTCACTTTGTTTTGCAAATAAATCCTTCATTAAATCATAGATTTTTTCAGGATCCTTATAATCAAAGAAGCAGTTTGCTAATGTTCCATATAACAGCATTTCGCGTGGTTTATCAAAATGCTTAATAATATATTGAACTTTGCCATCTCGAATATAAGGTTGCAATGCATGATCTGCATTTTCAAAGAATGTAGCACAATAAGGACATGCCAGATTTAGAAATACTTCTACTTTAACAGGTGCTTCAGGAGAACCATAGCTTAAATAAGCATTTTCAATAGTTTGTGTCATTTTAAGTCCCTCCAATGGTTATTCAATATTACTTGGAATAATAGCTTCTTGCTACTTTCTTTTTATTCAAAAATTATGTAACGAAGATAATTTTAACAATACCAATCGGAATTGTAAACATTAATTTATCTAAAAATTCCTAATATATTGTTAAATTCATTCCCCTTCATATTGATGATTTTCGAAGAGGAGTGAT
>JAPSJC010000031.1 GCA_031178355.1 Ureibacillus sp. | reverse complement strand
ACAACTTCCTTATAAAAGTGTTATCTCAGAATTTAGTCCTAAATGAAAAATGGGCGCCATTCTTGTTAGAATAGCGCCCAATTGCGGAGTATCCATAAATGATTACTCCCTCTTTTTGTTAAACGAAAATAATTAATCATTAAGTGAATTTCTGCACAATTTCTTAGTGGAATAATTACCACAATCAAATCTTCCAACTATTTACTTGGCTGATTCAACATACACATGATAAAAACTTACATAAAATCACTTTAGAACGTGTATGGTTTTTTCTGCTGTAGTCTTGCCATTATCAATACAAGCACCAATTCCTACACCAAAGTAAGAACAGCCTGCTATAAAAAGGTTGGGATATTTTTTATCAAACTGACTTAGTAACTCTTGAAGTGCCTCATTATGGGCTAAATCGTATCTTGGCATTGCGTTGATCCATTTTGTTACTTTTACAACTACAGGTTTTTCCTCTATATTCAAGCTTCGTTGAATATCATTTCGTGCAATATTCGTTAATTCTTCATCTGTCATTTGAATTAGTTCTTCATATTTTGGATTATTGCTCTTGTAAAACAATCTGACTAATAAGTTACCAGTTGAAGTATGTTTCCATTTTCGGCTTGTCCATGTAGAAGCGTTACAAATTAAATTACTATTATGAGATACAATAAAACCTGTTCCATCTTCAGGAAGGATTGAGTCAGGTATATCAAAGCCTAAATACATCGTAATTGCGGATGCATTCGTAAACTTTTGTAGATAAAAATCGAGTTCTTCATCTTTTATTAACGTTTTGACAGCCGAATTAGGTAAAGCCATTACTACCACATCAGCTCTCAGCATTTCACCATTTGCGAAAACTACTTCGTAGCCTTCTTGTATCTTATTTATACTAGTAGTTTTCAGATTTTTAAAGATTTCTGCTACACCAATTAGTTTTTCTTCGATTCGATTAATCAGGCCAGATAAACCGTTTTTAAATGAGATGAATTTCTTATTTGCACTTCTTTCAAACTTTTCTCGATTGGCCTCGAAACCTTTCATAATGCTACCGTATTCATTTTTATAATCCACTAAATAAGGTAATGTAGAGTTTAAAGATAATTCATATAGATTTCCTGAATATACACCAGCAAGAACAGGGGCTATTTGTTTGTGAACAATTTCTTCACCTAAGAAGTATTCTAAAAATTCCCCAATTGAACTTTCTTTTGTAAATTGAGTGTTTGGAATGTCAGCATCTTGTAGAACACGCATTTTACCTTCTTCCGATAGTAAAGTGCTCGCCATTAATGATTCTACACTCATGGGTATTCCAAATGTAGATCCAGCTGGAATAGCATGAAGTTCATTATTTGTATGTATATACGAGATACCTGTTTCGTTATATACGAGTTCTGTCTCATACTCCAGTTCACGAACAAGATCTAGTACTCCTGGATATCGTGCCACAATGGAATCAGCACCTGTTTCCATTGTGTAACCCTTTTCGTATTCAGTGTGCATTTTTCCACCTAAATATGGGTTTTTTTCAATTAATACTAGCCGCGCTTCAATATTCTCTTCTTTCATTTTTTGGCTAAGGTAATACATCGTAGATAAACCTGTAATTCCTCCGCCAATTACTGCTACCGTTTTCATTTACACAACTCCCCTAGCTTCCAATCATCGTATCTCTAGTATAAACCTTTTTCTCTATTAATAAGTGTGGGTTGTATTACAAATTTGGGAAAATGACTAAGTCAAAATAAAAACTCTCGAATTTATCGAGAGTTCTTATTCCACTATATTTATTTGCTGTTCGGCTTGTAGACGCCACTTTTTTGCTTTTTCTAAATCCTTTTTCACATCGATGCCTTTTTCATAGATCCTTGCAATGTTAATTTTTGATTGTAAGTCTCCTAGGAGTGAAGCCTGTTTATAATATTGAAGCGCCAATTTACCATTGCGTACAACTTCTATACCATTTTCATATATATAACCGAGGTTAAAAAGTGCATCAACGTGGTATGCAGCCGCTGCCTTTTCAAACCAACTAATCGCTACCTCAATATTTTGCTCTTTCCCTAATAATCCATCAAGGTAAATGGAACCCATTCTATATTGCGCTTCTTGATATCCCTGTTCTGCCGCTTGTAAATAATAGTCATATGCTATTTCATCGTTTTCTTCTACACCAATTCCCTGTTCATAGATGATACCTAAAGTAAACATCGCTTCTGGTACATGCTGTTTCGCAGCAAAGGTGAACCATTTTATAGCTTCTAGTTCGTCTACTTCAACACTTTCTCCATTAAAGTACATGTCTGCCAAGTTGTTTGCAGCATCTGCATGTCCTGCTTCTGCAGCTTTTTTAAACAGTTTGAACGCTTCTTCATAATCTTCTTCCATAATCTCGCCATCGATATAGCAATTTCCTAACAAATACTGAGCCTCAGTATTTCCACGAGATGCTGCACTTTGCAACCAAAAAAGATAACCATCAAATTTATTAATTTGCTTATAAATCTCAGCTACGATTAACATTGCCTCTTCATTTCCGCTTCGAGCTTCATCTAGTTGAATTAAAACATCATTTATTTGCAAATCATTATATGGAAATTTTGATTCTTGTAATAATTGTATTAATAATTCCTTATTTCCGTACAAATAACACACACCTTTATGAGAATTATAAAATGCATTAAACTTCAAACATAAATGTCAATCGTTTTTACCCCTTATAATACTCAACTAGATAGTTTTTAAACTGTGTTGCAGCTGGTGATAAATATCTCCCACCAGCCCAGGAAATTCCTATTTTTCTTTCACATATTGGCTCCGTAACTCTAATTTTCTTTACATTATATTCATTTAAACCTTTTATATCCGGTATTAATGAAACACCAAGTCCTGCACCGACGAATCCAGCAACTGTATGCATTTCTTCTCCAGCGAATGTCGTATTAGCAGTAACCCCAGCTTGTTCTAAAAACCGATCTACAATTTGGCGTAGTGCATTACCACGCTTAATTGATATGAATTGTTCATCTCTTATTTCCTCTAACCTAATAGTGTCACGATTAGCAAACTTGTGATTAGTTGGCACGATGACAAACAGTTCTTCACTCCATAGTTCAACCCACTGTATATCCATTATTTTAGACTGAATTTTTTGAGATAAACATAAATCAATATTTCCTTCTTCTAGTCCTTTTAATAAATTATAGGAGGAACTTTGTGTTAATGTGAACTTCATATTTGGGTATTTTATAGGTATATGGGCCATTAATTCTGGAACTACAGACATTCCCAATGTATGTATAAAACCAAATGAAACTTCACCAAAACCAGGTCTTACTAAACCACTAATTTCCTCTTTTGCTTTATCAAACTCATCTAAAATGATATTTACACTTTCTAAGAAGAGTTTTCCGTAACGATTAAGATAGATTGACCTTCCTTGACGGTCAAAAAGAGGAACGCCTATTTCCTGTTCTATATTTGAAATTGACTTACTTAACGCCGGCTGAGAAATATTTAACCTTTCTGCTGCATTCGTCATATGCTGTAACTCCGCTACGACCTTAAAATATTCCAATTGTTGAATTTCCATGGTATTTTCCTCTTTCCAATCCAATTGATAACTATTTGGAATAGTAATGATAAAAATAATAAATTGTACTTATATATAGTTACCACTATAATAAGCTTAAATATTAAGTTTGCATATCAAATTTTATTTTTAATTACAACCACTTTTTATCAATTTTCATTTTTTTGACACAACCATGACATTAAAAGGAGTTATTTAAGATGAAAATCATCCCGCCAAAACCATTTACTATAGAAACTGGGAAACGAGCAGTTCTATTACTTCATGGTTTTACTGGCAATACGAATGATGTTAAACGTTTAGGTCGTTATTTATCTGAACGCAACTACACAGTACACGCACCATTATACAAAGGACATGGTGGCGACCCTGAAACATTAATAAACACTGACCCAATCGAATGGTGGAATAGCGCATTAGAAGGCTACGATCATCTTCGTAGTTTAGGGTATGAAGAAATTGCAGTTGCTGGCGTTTCACTTGGTGGTGTTTTCTCACTACGACTTGGTGAAGAACGTCCAACAAAAGCAATTGTAGCAATGAGTGCACCTGCTATTGCAAAAAATGTCGATAGTTTGCAAGATCGCATCGTTGATTATGCGATTAAATATAAAAAATTGGCTGGCACATACGACGAACAAACTGACAGCCCAGTAAATGTTGCTCGATACGTTCGCATGCCATCTCTTGAATATCTACAAGGCATCATTAATGATACAAGTTCTAAATTAGATACAATCCAAACACCTGTTCATATTCTCAGAGGCTTAAACGATGATGATTATTACTGTCAAAGTGCCGATTTAATATACAATACTGTTAAGTCTAGAATTAAATCAGTAAAAAGCTTTATTAATTCTGGTCATATTTTAACTTTAGATAAAGAAAAGGAACTTGTATTCGAAGAGGTATTTCATTTCTTTGAAAGTCTAAAGTGGAATGATTAATTTTAAACTTTTATGTTTAAAACTTTATTAAATTGGCTACATTACTATTGTATCCCCTAGCAAATTCCCCAATTTGCTATAAAATAAATGTCCTTTGTGACATTACATCCCTATAAACAAGCTACATTTAAGATTCCCCGTCTTAAATTGTAGCTTGTTTTATTATTGAGTTAATGTACTTTTCCGTATTTACCTGCTCCTCCAACATCTATTGTTAATGCGCCCCTACGTGCTTGGTCAATTAATATAGCGATTTTTTGGGGAAGAACTTCTTCTAACTGCTCTAATGAAACTTCATGAATAATATTCATTTCTGTACCGAAATAGTCGAGCAATCGTTCAATCATTTTTGGTCCAACACCTGGAATAAAATCCAATGGTACTTGATGTATATAAGGTGGTCTATTTCTTGTTGGCTCCTGTAAATCTGAAAGTTCTTGAATTCGTGTTGAGACTCCTTTTACAAATTGCTGACTCCCACACTTGCCACAAATTGATTCCCCATCTTTAAGCGGTTCACTACATTTTACACAAGCTGTCGAGTGATATTTACCTAGTAGCGGATTTAATCCATAGTTCGCAACAATCTTTCGTCCATCCTTTTCTTGTAAGGCAAGTTGTATTTCGCTAAATGATGCATCTTTCAACTCAAACTTTTGATACTCACGCGCCAGTTTTCCTAATGAATGTGCATCAGAATTCGTTACAAAGGTATATTGTTCTAATTCGCCTATCCTTTCAACCATATTCGTATCAGAACTTAAGCCCAGCTCAATACCATCTATTAAATCAGGATTAAACACTTCCGTTATACTACTTAGAACGCCTTTTCCATATAAACTTTTAAATGGTGTAAAGACATGGGCTGGAATAAAGAGCCCCCCTAATTCCTTTACCTTTTTCTGTAATGTATGGCCATCACAATAAATTCTCTGTGAACTCAGATGGATATTTTTTTGATTTGCACTCATCCACAGAGAAAATTCTCTCATTATATAAATTGAAGGAAAGTAAGCTAGCACATGAATTGGTCCATGACAATTCTCATCATATATTTCAATCTCTGATCCGGGAATTAGCGTTGTATTTTGATAGCGTAGTCCACCACCCGCTAACTGCTCCATTTCACCTTTATTTACTATGGTTTCAATTTCATCCAATACCTCTGGTGAATGGCAATCTATTATTCCAATAATGTCCAAACCCTTTTTAGAGCTCGCAGTATCAAGTATGTTTTTTAATGTCAGATCTCTACTTCCTGTTATTTTCACGGCTCTTCCACTTTCAGTACGTCCTATATGAATATGTAAATCTGCATAGAATTGATTGAACAACTAACTTCACTTCCTTTGTAATTATTTAAAAAATACAACCCTAATAGTCTAATCTCTTCTAGGGCATTTTAATTAATTGGCAATTTATATTCTTTTACTGTTCCTGAATTATATCTTACTTCTAACTCCATTTGAGTGAAGTCCTCATTTAAGTTGAATGCTGTTAGAATTTGGGTAACAATTTCGCTTTCTTCAGTATTTTCATCAAAAGTTAATAGTTCAAAGTTTTTTATTAAACTATTTTTCGCTTCATCACCAGATAGAAACAGATTATTTACCTCATCTTCAATTACAGCGGTCATCCCACTTTCAGTATTATCATAATCTACTTCAAACGAAATATCGTTCGCATACTCAACGTCTAATTCAAAGTTTCTGTACAAGTTTAATGCAGTTACTTCTTCACCATTTTGACCAATTTCAACTGTTGCCCTTTCATTTGCATGCTGATTATTTACTGCTTCTGTGTCTTCTTGTGTAATTGTTTGTTCAACGGTAGGTTCATTTATAGTTAGGTTAGAATTTGTTTCAAGATTAGTCGCTTTACCACCATCAACGCTATTACATCCAAATAGTGGTACTAATATAAAAAGAAATGGGAATATTGACTTTCTCATCGTATAAACTCCTTTAGTCTTCTAAATCTCACATATTTTCTCCAATTACTTTGAATTTATATCCTCTAATTGCACAATAAAACCAAACCATCTGCCAAAATGAATTGGTAGATGGTTTGGCTTTCATTATGCTTCTTTCTTGGCAGTTGCTTTTCTCTTACGAACTGTAGGTTTTTTACGTGTTTTATCCAATGAAGCTTGTAACGCTGTCATTAAATCTGTCATATCAGACGGAATCTGTACTTCTTTTTCTGATGCTGTAACTACCAGCTCTCCATTCTTTTTCTTTTCAATTAGTTCTAATAATGCTGTTCTATATTCATCTTGATACTTTTTAGGATCAAATGGTTCAGTAAGTTGTTCAATTAACATTAATGCCGTATCTAATTCTTTTTGAGCTATTTTTTCATCCCCTGGAATATTCGGAACTTCATCTACATTTCGAACTTCATCTGGAAAATGAATTGTTTCCATAAGCAGCGTGTCATTATAAACACGTACAATTGCAAGTTGTTCCTTTGAACGAATTGTAATCTTTGCTACGCCAATTTTCCCTGATTCTTGTAGTGATTTTCTTAAAAGCGAATATGCCTTCCCACCACCACTATCAGGCGCTAAGAAATAGCTTTTTTCAAAATAAATCGGATCAATTTCCTCTAATTTTACAAATTCAATAATCTCAACAGACTTATCTTCATTTTCTTTTCTTAAGTTTTCTAACTCTTCATCATCTAAAACGACATATTTATTCTTAGAGTATTCATATGCTTTTACGATTTCTTCACTTTTGATTTCTTTATCGCATATGGGACATACTTTACTATAATTAATTGGACTATTACATTCTTTATGCAATTGTCTTAATTTAATATCTCGATTTTCAGTTGCTGTATGGAGTTTTATCGGAATGTTTACGAGTCCAAAACTTATACTGCCCTTCCAGACTGTATGCATAATCTCACCTACTTTTTTCTTATTATCTGTTGTTTCTTTTCTTCTATGTATAAGTACACAAAATATCCAAAAACTATTGAAAAAAGAGGTTTTGTAATTGAAACCAATGCTTTTAACTGCCGCAGAAGAAATACCTATAAGTAATGAGTGGATTTATGAAGTAAAATATGATGGCTACCGCTGTTTACTACACTGGAATCGTGAAGGAGTAAAGCTATTTAGCCGTAATGGAAATGAATTAACGCATCTGTTTCCTGAAATCACTTTATGTAGTCAACGATATGAGAATTTTATTATTCCATATCTTCCCCTCGTTCTTGATGGTGAAATTTGCTATTTAACCAATGATTTTAAGAGTGAATTTTCAATTGTACAAACTCGTGGAAAAATGAAAAGTGAAGATACCATTCAAAAAAATTCTAATAAATTCCCATGCCATTTTATTGCCTTTGACCTTATTCATTACAAAGGATTAGATATTTCTCACTTTCTTTTATTGGAACGGAAAAGCTTGTTAAAATCTTTATTTGAAACAATTGGTGCCTCTTATACAGTACAAAATGACAAGAATGAATTAATACAAGCAATCGATGTTTTTAAAGATGAACAAGCTGTGTGGGAAATTGTTGAAAATTTTAACAGTGAGGGAATCATTGCTAAAACCAAAACTAGCGTTTGGAGTAGTGGCGTTCGTTCACGGCAATGGTTAAAATTAAAAAATTGGCGTTATATTACCGTAATATTAACTAAATTCGATAAAGAAAATGGCTATTTTCATGGTGCAGTTTACAAAGACTCCTCTTTGAATGAGATAGTCATCCTAAAGCATGGACTCTCTGATAACGAAATGGCCACATTAGTTGCTTTTTTTCAAGAGAATGGAAAGCAGTCTTCTTCACAAATTTGGGAACTCGAACCTTCGATTTGTGTTGATGTTGCTTGTATAGACTTTGATGGTAAAAAGTTAAGGGAGCCGAGATTTCATAAGTTTCGTTTTGATGCAGATCCTGTAGAAGCAACATGGAAAGCAATGCTCAGATCGTTAAATCCTATACCAGAAATCGTACAAGTAACCCACCCAGATAAACCAGTTTGGCCAAAATCAGAAATAGTAAAAGATGACTTTTTACTTTACTTACAACATATTGCACCGTATATGCTCCCTTTTTTACAAAATCGTTTACTTACTGCAATACGTTTCCCACATGGTGTACCAGGTGAAAGTTTTTATCAAAAAAATGCACCTGATTATACACCTGATTTTGTTCAAACTATGTTAAATGAAGAAATTAATTATATCGTTTGTAATAATATTGAATCCCTTCTATGGCTAGGGAATCAGTTAGCGTTGGAGTTTCACATACCATTTCAAACAATTGATACAGAATGTCCGACAGAAATTGTTTTTGACCTTGATCCACCTTCAGTCAATGAATTTACCCTAGCAGTTGACGCTGCGCTAAGAATGAAAAATATTTTTGATCAGTTCAACTTACAATCATTCGTCAAAACGTCAGGTGGTAAAGGGTTACAAATATATATACCGATTCCCAAAGACACTTTTTCATTTGAAGATACACGATTATTTACAGAGTTTGTTTGTATGTATTTATGTATGGAAGAACCTAACCGTTTCACAATGGAACGATTAAAAAAGAATCGAAACGGTAAATTATATTTAGATTATGTGCAACATGCAGAAGGCAAAACAATCATTGCTCCATATTCCGCTAGAGGTAACGAACTAGGTTGTATTGCAACACCACTTCTATGGGAAGAAGTTAACGAGCGATTAAAACCAACCCTTTTTACAATACCAACCGTACTAGAGAGAATAAGGAAAATAGGTGACCCTTTTCTACATTTTAGAGAGGTTGGAGAGCAACAGGACTTTGAGAGTGTTCTTACTAATTTAAAGAAATTAATTAACGGTAAGAAACAAAAATAACCTTCACTAAGCTAATCCTTAAATTAAAAGGATTTAGGTGAAGGTTTTTTTAATTAAAACGATACTTACCGTATTTTAAAGTATTTCTTACTGTAGCTGACGTGTAGAACTGATAGCAAAGAATAATTACAATGATTACATCAACAATATCTCCTCCATAATACATCGTCAAGGCACCAATTTCCGCTTCAATATTTGCGACCCCATTAGGAGGATTTGCATATATCCATTTCGATAAAATACTATGTCCCGCCATATAAAGAATGAATACAACTGAACGCATCTTAAATGACGTGCGATGTGGTGTTGGGTCAAAATATATAATCGCAGTTGTCAACAAATATCCTGCTATGAAAATATGGGTATGAATTACCACTGCAAGTAAAACCGATGCATGCATTTCATGGTAAAGACTTGTGGCATAAAGAAGCCATAATCCACCTAAATTGATGAGTGCTGCAATAATTGGGTGACTGACAAATTTTATATATTGGTTTTTTAATATCTTACTTAATCTCCTTGCATTTCCAATTGAAATTGACCGTAAAAGTAAAGTTATCGGTGCTGAAATGACAATGAGTAAAGGACCTAACATACCAAGTAAAATATGGGTATACATATGAAAAATAAAATTGGTATGGGCTTGTTCTGCTATTGGTCCAATAATTGAGATCAAAACGCAAATTACACCAATAATAAATGAAAAAGTACGATATATTGGCCATTTCCTATATTTCTTATCAGATTGATAAACAGCGAAAACATATAAAATGATAAGTAAAAGAAATGGCATTGCCCATAGATAAGTGATGTTGAGAATAGAATGGTCGTGATTATGCAATTTACTCTTCACACACCTTTAATTCACTTTTTTGCTTTTCACTTTGTAAAATGACTAAACCAATGATAATCATAACAGCTGCAATTAAATTCCAAACTAAATCATAATAGAAAATCTCTACGTTATATCGAATTTGATGTAGATTTAAAATTTTATGTTGAATTATTCCGTCATACAATTGGAATAATCCAGCTCCTAATATATATGAACCGAACCAACGCTTCTTATTCCAACTATTCTTTCTCCTCAAATCTGCAACCATAAATAATGATGCAACAGTAGCAAACCAACTAAATGCATGAAATAGCCCATCGGATATTAACCCTATACTTGTGGTTGATTTATCATAAAAATGATGCCAATGAAGTATCTGATGGAAAATCGTTTCATCTATAAACGCTACTGCCCCTAAACCAAATAAAATGCCCGACCAAAAATTAAGTGCTTCAAGTGTTCGCTTAGCTGTTCTCATATACTCCATCCTTATTACATTAATTTTCCTACAATTCCACTTTTCCCATATATGTCGAATTTTATAATTTAGTGGTCGTAATTGTTTCGTACTTTTTTCAAACAAAAAAATGGCTCCTTAAATAGCGAGCCATTGAAATATTTCTTTATCTTTTTACGACATTAAAATTTTCATTGATTAATAGCCAATTTTGTGGGAAAGGGAAGCCCAACTTCCAATAACTAATTCCTCTTAATCCAAGTCTCTTTAATAAGTTAAACTTTGCTTGAATTGACCGCGCATCTTCAAACCAAACTTTATGAGCTACTCCAGCATTATCTACATAATTAAAATTAGGAGCTTGTGCCTCGAAATCATAGGCAATTACTGCATTATTTTCTCTGGCAATTTCAATTGCTCTTTGAGGACTAACAGCGCGTGCATATTCTCCACCCTCAACAAAGGGCAATTTCCAATCATACCCATATAAATTTTGTCCCATCATGATTTTATTTGCCGGCATTTCAGACAATGCATAACGTAAAACTTCTTCCACTGGTCCAATTGGTGAAACAGCCATTGGTGGCCCACCAGAATATCCCCATTCATACGTCATTAGAACGACAAAATCTACAATTTGCCCATGAGCTCTGTAATCATGTGCCTCATACCATTGTCCAGCTTGTTCAGCACTTGTTTTTGGAGCTAATGCACTGGAAATTAAAAACCCTTCATTATGCAAATAGGTGGCAGCTTTACGTAAGAAATTATTATAGGCTTCCCTTTGATCTGGTGGTAAAAATTCAAAGTCAAAATGTATATCTGTAACACCACCAATTCGGCGTGCTTCATCAACAATGTTCTCCAAAAGTACGTCTTGAACGGCTGAACTTTGTAAAATCGCTCTTCCTAATTCCCCACTAAACTGTCCTTCTTCTAGATTTGTTACAACTAACATCAATGATGCACCAGTCTCACGAGCGACTTCTGGAATACCGCCTGTTGGGATTGGATCAAGACTTCCATCTCTTCTTGCTTCGTAACTAAATGGTGCTAAATAAGTTAAGTAAGAACCTACTTCTCTCGCTTGATTTAGTAGCTCTTGACTTACGGTTTCTCCCATCGGCTCAATATAAATATTTACTTCCGCATTTCTTTTTTGCATTGGTGGAATATAGAGCCTTGTTCCTACCATTAATGGTGAATTAGGGTTTAACCCGTTAATTTGTGCGAGTGTGTTTGGATTTTGACCAAAACGCTGGGCAATCGTATACAATGTATCACCTGTTCTTACCCAATAGAAACTCCCTGTGATAGGAATAACAAGTGCCTGCCCAACTACTAATCGATCATTTTCGGTTAATTGATTTGCTTGTAAAATAGATTGATAATTTACATCATAAGCCTGAGATATCCCCCATACAGATTCACCTTGTCGAACTACATGGATTTGGATATTAACACTCCTTCTATCACTTATTCATAATCATTGGAAATTAAGACATACATCGGTTCATTTTATGATTCATATCGACAAGTCATAACAAATAAAAATAAAAAATCGCTGCCCGAAAAGTTTTCCTTTTAGGACAGCGAATTAAAATCAATTTACAATATTATGTTCAAATAAATAATCATAAGTAATATCGACAAATAAAAATTCATTATGATTTAATGCCATTGAAAAGGTTCTTGTTAACTCCCCAGTTTCAATGTCACTATAAACAGCTGAAAGTTCGCCTTTTTCATCTTTTCGCATTTTAATAATATTAAAGAGGAAATAAGGGCGCCAACTCCAGTTCTTTCCAATTGCATTATCTTGAACATTCCAAACACCATCTTTAAAGAAGATATTGGGCGATGTCTGGAACCCTTCTTCATTGCAGATATAGAAACGGAAAGCGTATACTTCTAGTTTTTTCGAAAGCAGTAATAAACTTTCCACATTCTTACTTGAAGGTTTAATGTCTTCTACAAAGGTTGTTATGGTTTTCTGAAGTTTTTTCATTTCATCATATTTTAATTCTAATTGTTTCTTTTCAGTCAAGATAAAATGTTGACATTCACTTCTAAACTTTTCTTTTAATGTATAACGTGAAATAAATTCTGTTACTGGTTGTTGTAAATTAACCCCTTTAAAGTAACGAGCACCATTTTTCCATGCATGATGTAGTTGGTAATCGGTTTGTATATTATCGAACATTAACGTTGCCCCAATTTTTAAAGCAAGAGAGCGAATCGTTGTAAAAACATGGTTCTGTGCTCCCCAGTTATTATAGTTTAATTGTGTAACGTTAATTTTTAATACAGTTGGTTCAAGCATTAATATTTGATCTAAATTACTTTGAGAACCAATTTCATCTAAAGCGATTTTTACACCATACGTCTTTATATAACGAATAGGATGTAGTAATTGGTCAAAATCGCCTTGCACCTTATGCTCTGGTATAACTAAATAAATATGCGATAATAGTGATTCATTAATATTATTCTTTAAGATGTTGAAATACATTTCGCCAAAGTCAGTCATTAGTAAATTCGGATTGCATGGTAAAAATAAACTCACATCTTTTAATTGGTCTATAAAAGCTTTAATTGATTTTTCAACAATAAAATGTTGAATTTCTAAACGCATATCCACTGGCGATGTTTCATCATAAATAAAATCATTAATACTATATGTTTTCTCTTCAGCTGAAAAACCGATTACTTCGTATCCCACCAGCACATGTTCATCTGCACTATAAATGGGTTCGTAAAGTACCTCTAACGATTCAAGTTTTTCTAAGACGTCTAGAACATTCATCCACTTAAACCCCCACACACATAATTCTAAAGTATAGACTATTTCTATTTTCAATTATACATCATTATCTATGTTAGAAATAGTTACATATGTGTATATTTTTGAATTTTCATTTATAATTATACAAGTCTGCACAATATTAATATATATAATTATTAGTATATGTAGAAACATTCATTTGTTCACTATATACATAGACAAAACAACCACTTCTAAAAATTTTAGAAATGGTTGTTTTGTTTTTATTTATGCTTGTTTTTTCTGATTAACCACTCGTTTAAGGAAGAGCGATAAAATAAGCGATATAAAGGAAATAACTGTAGCGACCAAGAACGACGTTTGGATTCCTTCAAGTAATGCCTGTGACTCTACTGTTTTCATAAAATCTTCTGTTAAAGTTCCATTTGTAGTTGCTTCTTTTACTAAGTCTTCGCCAGCTGTAGAACTTCTAGCATACATAATTGCTATTAATATCGCAGTTCCAATAGAACCTGCTATTTGTTGTATCGTATTATTTGTAGCTGTACCGTGTGGATATAGAAATGCAGTTAAAGAATTTAAACCATTTGTTGCAATAGGCATTAAAACAAGTGCAATCCCAAAAGAACGAATCGAAAAGATTGATATTATATATAGATAACTTGAATCCATTGTTAGTAATGACAAACAATAAGTCGTTATGGTTGTTATAGTCAGACCAAAAATCGCTAATGGTTTTGGTCCTATCTTATCAAATAATTTCCCTGTAATCGGGGACATAATAGCCATTATAAGTGCTCCCGGCAACATCATCAGGCCAGAGACAAACGGTTCAATTCCTCTCGCACTTTGTAAATATGCAGGTGTTAAAATCATACCCCCCATCATAGCCATCGATAAAACAGCACTGATGATGGCAGCCAAAGAAAACATTGGCGATTTAAAAATTGCCATATTTAAAACAGGTGTTTCTAGTTTTAATTGACGAAGGACAAACAAAGTAACACCAATTACACCAATTACTAATGTAGAAACTACTATAAAGTCAGTCCAACCATTCTGACCAGCTGAACTAAAACCGTATAAAATTCCACCAAAGCCTATTGTTGAAAGTACTAGTGAAAAATAATCTAATGTTACTTTTCTAGTAGGTAAAACATTCTCCAGTTTCCAAATACTCAAGAGAAGACTTATTACCGCGAATGGAAGAATCATTGTGAATAGAATACGCCAATGATAATGTTCAACAATATATCCTGATAATGTTGGTCCAATAGCCGGAGCACAAATCATTACCAATCCGAATATACCAAGAGCTGCACCACGCTTTTCTATAGGGAAGCTTATTAACATAACGTTCATTAATAAAGGTCCCATAAAAGCAGCTCCAACAGCCTGTAACATACGACCAGCTAATAATACACCAAATATTGGGGCAACTGCCGCTAACAATGTACCTAAAATAAATATGATTGACACTACTATAAATAAAGGTCTTGTATTATATCTTGTTATAAAGTAAGCAGATGCAGGAGTAAGTATCCCACTTACTAACATATAACCATTGGCTAACCATTGGATTGTTGTATAATCAACATCCAAGTCTAACATCATGGTCGGAAGTGCAACGTTTAATAATGTATTATTTAAAAAAGCAACAAAAGCACCCACAAATAACACAGCAATCATTAAATAAGGCGGCTTTTTCACAACTTGTTCAGTTTGCATTGATCTCGTTCTCTCTTTCTATCATTTCATATGACTGAAATATATTTTATACCCACAGTCTATTTTTTTCAACATTTTAATACCAATTGTTTATAATGGTTATTCTGAAAGGGTTTTCAGTCTATACTTGTGGTATAATAAAATTTATTAAAAAAATAAGGTGGGCCAATGAATAATCGAAAACGACAAATAATCAGTGCTGCACGTAAATTGTTTATTGAAAAGGGTTATGCTGATACATCTATTGTGGACATAATCGCTGCAGCTAACATATCAAAAGGAACATTCTATAATCATTTTTCATCAAAAAGTGAATGCCTCATTGCTATTTTAGAAGAGACAAGGGAAGAAGCTGTGAATCGTCGTTATGAAGTCGCGCTAAATCGCGATCTCTCGGATATTAACGTTCTTATTGAACAGATTTCATTGTTGATGCACGTTAACCGGGAACGAAATATCGTTAGAATTTTTGAATCGATATCTGGTAATACCGATCATGAAGTAAAAACGATTCTAGAAAAACATTTAATTCTTGAAATGAATTGGCTTGCCAATCGTTTTGTTGATGTCTTTGGAGAAGAAACTAGAAATGTTTCCTTTGAATGTGCAGTTTATGCTATAGGAATGATGCAAAATGCTTTAAAAACTTTTCTCATCGCAACTGGTCAATTTGGCAATCCAGAGTTAATTATTAGATCTGTTGTAAGAAATATAGGTTATCTAATTCCCCACTTTTTAGAAAACCAAGAACAAATTATCACACCTAATATATTACAAGCATTACTTGATAAAATTGAACACAAACCAATTACTAAAGAATTAGTAGTTAATCAATTAAAGGGATTTATAGAAAACCTAACAGAACATGATTCGAAAAAAGGATACGAATACGCATTGTTTTTACTGAAAGAATTAGAAGAACCAAATGAAAGTAACACAATTTTTGAAGCGGTATTGTCAGCTTTCAATCGTGTATTTAACAATACTTCACATGAGGCAGAAGCTCATCAAATATCCATTTATATTTGGCGTTATTTGGACCTAAAAATATCAGTTCATTAACTTTCTAAATCTAAATAGACAAAATTAAAACACCACTCAAATAATATGAGTGGTGTTTTAATTTTCAACTGTTTTCTTCTCTCTTTTTCTGCAATTCCTTATCAAAATCCTCTGCAAATTCAGTTTGTAAATTTCCACCAACACGTGTAAAGTTATTTGGTGCATCTACATTTACAAATACATGATTTCTTAAATACCTATGATAGTATAGCTCCCCTGCACCAATAAATAATGATGATAGAAAAGCAGCTGATAGTATAGAAATGCCACTACCACTCTCAAATAAATATGAGCCTAACAACCAAATGACTAAAAACGCTAAAACAGTATCAGTTAGTGCCGCGATGATATTTCCTACTTTAGGTAAGATAAACATATCGCCTAAAAACGCTACTAAAGTTAAAACCAATCCAATAATGATAATATCAATTATTGACGCTTCATATAGTAAACCTAATACAAGTAATAGCATGCCTAGTGTTAAAGCAAGCTTAATAAAAAAGGCCTTAGTACGCTGCATAAGCATTTTCTCCTTTCATAATTACTTTATAATTAGGTTTTCCCATTCTAAAACCTTCATACATAATGATGATCACTACAATAAAAAGTCGATTTCTTTTCATAGAAGAAATCGACTATTATTTTCCTATTTAAAATAATTAAAACAAAGGTCCTAGTTTTTTATACTTTATCTGGCATCCCTATAACATGTATGGCATTATCTTTAACACTGAATTGATTTAGCAAAGTGTTAGTTTATATGTGTTATTACCTTACTAAGGTAATCGAATTCTAGCGTTTAGCTTTTGTTAATAAATTTTGCACGAGTTAATTTTGGAATAAATAACGACAAAAAGAAAGAACGTGATAAGCTAAATACGACAAATGCAATCCATAACCCATGATTTTGATATTGAGGTACAAACAACCAAAGCGCAATCAAAAAGACAAGCAATGCTAAACAAATGGAATCCCGGATAGATTTTGCTTCAGTAGCACCAGAAAAAATTCCTTCTAGCTGCAAACCCCAGAAACCAAAGATGGGGAATACAAGCAACCATACTAGAAAGTCTTCTGACATGGCCTTTACTTCTGTAATTGTCGTAAATGAGGCGATTATACTTTCTCCGAAAATATATAAACTTAAACTTAAAAGAATGGCCGAGCCTAATCCCCACTGAGCAGAAAGAATAATTGCCCGTTTATAAAGGAACAAATTTCCCCCACCTACAGCTCTACCTACTAATATACTAGAAGCATTGGCGAAACCACCAAATAAATAGGCTATAATATAATGAATTTGTAGTAGGATGGCATTGGCTGCTAACGTAACTTCGCCCATACTAGCCCCTATAGAAGTAAAAATTACAGTCATCGTGAGCAAACATACTGTTCTCAAAAATAAATCTCTGTTCATTTTCATCATTTTTAGAACGGGTGCATTATCTAGCAACATCGATACCTTTATATTGGCTAATTTCTCTCTATTGGTCAAATAGAGAACATACGCTCCTAACAAAACAGCACTAACCTCAGCAATAAGAGTAGCATAAGCAACGCCCTTAACTCCCATTCCTAATTCCAAGACAAAAACAAGGTCTAATATTATGTTTAAAACATTCATCCATATTTGAGTAGCTAAAGCTAAGCGGACCTTTCCCATCCCAATAAGCCAACCAATAATGACATAGCTAAGTAGTATAAAGGGTGCTCCCCAAATCCGTATAGAAAAGTAGGTGGAAGCTAAGGAAGATACCTCTTCACTTCCTCCGATTAATGTTAACGCAATAGTTAGAATAGGGCTCTGTAAGGTTATAAATAATACGCCAAAAAATAGAGCTAAAATCATTGGCCATAGAAAGGACAGGATCACTTCATTTTGATTATTTGCGCCTTCTGCCTGAGCAGTAAACCCACTTGTACTCACTCGTAGAAATCCAAGTAGCCAATACATCGTATTAAAAATAACTGCCCCAACAGCAACTCCACCTATGGATGCTGGGTCGGGAATCCTTCCCACCACCGCAGTATCAACAACCCCTAAAATAGGTGTTGAAATGCCTGATATAATGAGTGGAATGGCCAAGACTAAATACTTTTTATGGCTATAGGATTTAGTATTATTTACGGCCATTGAATCTGTTGCCAATTTCATAAATCCCTCCTGCTTTATGTATAAAAAAATGCCCGCGTAAAGTACACCTATAAACTTAATTGAACAAGTAGTGATGAACTAGAACCTAATTGCTTAATGTTTAATTCTTACATTATGTAGAAAAAGACAGGTTTCCCTGTCTTCCCCCATACATCATATATCTTCTTCCATATTAAAAAATCTTCGTTGCTTGGACTACTGATTGCCTGCCTATTGCTCAGAGGATATAATGATATAATTTACACTTAGGATGTTTATGAGGTAGTTTTAGCATCATAGTTATGTTTTAATTTTATCTGACTTCACGAATGCCTTTATAATTAATTTGTGGTAATCCAATTTGCCTTCGTTGTAAGAGTTCGAAAACGTGGGTGTTCAGCAAGGGTAGAGTCTCTTAATCGTTTAACTATTGGGTGCTTCGAAGAAAAAAATTGGTCTTTTGAATCATAAAGCTCTATTAATTCTCCCTTTTCAAGCACGCCTAAAGTGTCAGAAATCGAAAAGGCAGCTTTAATATCATGTGTAATGAAAAGATAAGATAAGCCGAAGTCATCCTTTAATTCGGTTAATAATTCTAATATTAAGCTTTGTGTAACCATGTCTAAACTACTGACTGATTCGTCAAGGACGATTAACTTAGGTTTAAGTGCTATAGCTCTAGCAATGTTAATCCTTTGTAATTGTCCACCACTAAATTGATGCGGATATTTGTTTAAATCCTTTTCGCTTAATCCTACTCTTTCCATTAGCTCAATAATCCTTTTTCTTTTCTCTGCTAATGTGAGTTTTTCATAATTCTCTAATGGCTCGCTAATAATACGTTCAGCTGTCATCCGAGGGTTAACAGCTGAATAAGAGTCCTGAAATACGACTTGTAGATCTCGACGTAGTTTTTGTTGGGTTTTTTTATCCGCGTTATAAATGTCATATCCTTGAAACAACACCTGACCCTGCTGTGGACGTTGAATCCCGAGAATTACTTTTCCTAAAGTACTTTTACCAGCTCCACTTGTACCAATTAGTCCTAAACATGTTCCTTCTTCAATAGTAAAGGTAATTTCATTAAGAATTTTATTAGTTTGATCCTTCTCTTTAAAAAGGTTTTTAGAATTAAAGCTAAAGCTCACTTGGTTTACCTGTAATAAGCTCAATTGGATTCACTCCCTGGAAGATTCAATGGGTTATCATAACATATAGGTATAAGGTTGTTTTTGAGAATATAAGGTCGGCCTTGTCCTTAGCAATTTCTTCGTGTACTCATGTTGTGGATGATCAAATAATTCTAACACATCTGCTGCTTCCACTATTCTCCCTTGTTTCATCACGACTACATCATCCGCCATTTCCGATATGACACCAAGATCATGAGAAATAAGTAGAATCGCTGTACCATATTCAGTACGAATTTTATCTAATAGCCGAAGTACTAATAATTGGTTATGTAGATCGAGCGCAGTTGTTGGCTCATCCGCGATAATTACTGAGGGGTTTAAAGAGGCAGCCATTGCAATCATAACACGTTGAAGCATACCTCCACTTAATTCAAAAGGATAGTTTTTTAATATTTTATCAGCATTCGGCAAATTTACACTTTGCATCACATCAATCGCAAGCTGTTTTGCTTGCTTTTTCGTTAATGTGGTATGCGATCTAATGGTTTCAATAAACTGATGACCTATCGTAAATACGGGCGTAAAAGCATTCATTGGATTTTGCATAATAAATGCGATATCTTTCCCCCGAATTTTTCGCATTTCTTTATTTTCAAGATTAATCAATTCTCTACCTTGAAGTGTAATACTCCCTTTAATATCCATTTTCTTCTTATCATGTAATTGTAGGATAGACATGCTTGTAACAGTTTTACCACTACCGCTTTCCCCAACAAGCCCTAGTATCTTTCCTTTTTTAATCCCAAAATTTATGTCCTGAACAAGTGTGGAGGAACCTCCATCGGTTTTCACTTGCACATGTAAGTCTTTTACATTTATAATGTCTCGCTCATTTGCTTCCATTATTCAACAGTCCTTTATCATTAACGGCGTTTAACCCCAAATCGTTCTGATAGTGATTCCCCTAATAAGTTAAATGTAACAACGACGAGCATGATCATCAAACCAGGATAAATCATTAATGCTGGATTATTTCTTATATATGATTTTCCTTCATGAATCATAGCCCCCCACTCAGGTATAGGAGGTTGCACACCTAAACCTAAGAAGGACATGGATGATAAATTCATAATCGCCCAACCCATCTCTAATGTTCCCATTACAGCGAGTGATGGAAGGACATTAGGAATAATATGTTTTTTCATGATGGTCCATGTAGAAGAACCACTGATTTTTGCTGCAGTAATATAGTTTTGCTCCTTCAGACTTAGAACCATACCTCGAATTACCCTTGCGTAATATACCCATTGTACGAGAATTAACCCTAAAACAACTTGTTTAAGTCCAGCTCCCCAAATACCCACAAAGCCAAGAACAAACAAAAGGCTTGGGATCGCCATCAGACCATCACCAATTCTCATTAACAATTGATCTACCCATCCACCTTTATATCCTGATATGATACCAATGATTAAACCAAGACTTAAAGCTGATATAAAAATTAGTAAAGCATACCCTAAAGAAATTCGTGCTCCATATAGAATACGTGAAAAAGTACAGCGACCTAAATGGTCTGTTCCTAAAGGGTAGTCCAAAGAAGGTTTTTGTAATTTATGAGCTAAGTTAACAGCGATAGGGTCGTTTGGTGCCAGCCAAGGAGCAAATATTGCAATTAAAGTTAATAAGCATAGTATTATGGAACATATTACAATTACCTTTTGTCTTTTTAATACACCACGAAACATTGCTATCATTGATAATGCCTTCCTTTTCTAGAAATTCGTGGGTCAATATACATTTGGATAAGGTCTACAATTAAATTGCTTATTAAGAATATTCCCGCTGCTAGTACCACATAGCCTTGAATAACAGGAACATCACGATTAAATATAGCGTCAATAAAATACCGCCCAAACCCCGGCCATGAAAACACTACTTCTACAATAATAGCTCCCGTCAATAAATTTCCTAAATTCATTCCAAGTCCAGTTATCATAGGAGAAATGGCAATTCTTAATACATGCTTACCCATTATAATTCTTTCATGAATTCCTCTAGTGCGCGCAAAAAGTACATAAGACTCTTGTAAATTCTCAAGAACACTTGCACGTAATAGGCGTGTATATAAAGCTATTAGAGGAAAAGCTAATGTAACTGAAGGTAAAATTAGGTGTTTCCACGTTCCCGTACCCTCTACAGGGAAAAGGTCTAATTTTACAGAAAAGAAAAAAATGAATAAATAACCAAGCCAAAATGATGGGATTGAAGCCCCTATAAAAGCTAGAATTCGACTAAAATGATCTATACTACTATTCTTCCTTATACCCGCTAAAAACCCTAAAGGGACACTCACAAAAATTGCAATTAATAGACTGGCCACTGTTAACTGAATAGTCGCTGGCATCCGTGAAGAAATCTCTTCCAATACCGGTTTATTCGTAACATAAGATATGCCAAAATCAAGTTGGCATATCTTAATAAGGGTGTTCACATATTGAATTAGAAGAGGTTGATCTAAGCCGAACTCATGTCTTTTTTGCTCCAGCATCTCGTCTGTTGGTTGGATATGCGTAGCAGTGAAGTATGCCTCAGCTGGATCTACTGGTGATAGATTAATCATTCCAAATGTTACTAGAGTAGCAATAAGAAAAATTGGAATGATGGTGATAATTCGTTTCAAGACATAAGTAACCATGAAACCTCTCCTGTCGCTTACTCGTTTACTTCGATACCTGTAAATGGATGCTCATCTCGATTAGCAGGGAATGTAAATTTAGAAACATCTTTATTATAAACTGCTATTTTTTTTATATACGAAATAGGTACAATGGCACCTTGCTCTTGTAGAGAGCTTAAAATTGTCGTATAGAGTTGTTGACGTTCATCTTCATCAATCGTTTGTTGAACTTTAGTAATTTGGTTTAAAATCTCTTCTTTATTAGGATAAGAAGAAATAGCTTCTCTAAATCCAAATCCTTCGGTAGCAACTATGTTTACGAAGGTATGTGGGTCATATGGTGCACCATAGTTACTAAAGAAGTTCATATCAAACTCATTCGCTTTAAATCTTTCAACTTGAGTAGTAAGCTCAACTCCCACAATATTTAATTTTACACCCAATCCTGTCCACTCAGCTTGTAATGTTTCAGCCATCATTTTTTGAATGGATTCAGCAGAGTTATACATTAACTCGATCTCTAGCAGTTTCCCATCTTTTTCACGAATACTTTTACCTTTTGGTAACGTCCATCCTGCTTCATCCAATAATTCTTTCGCTTTTTCAACATTATAATCAACCGTATTTACCTCAATATTTGAAGTGTATGGGAGATTTGTTGGTAGGATAAAATCAGCCTTCTCTTCTAAACCAGATGTTACTCCCTCAACCATTGCCTGTTTATTAAATCCATAATGTAATGCTTGGCGAACACGTGCATCTGAAAGTTGTTCCTTATTCGTATTCATAACTAGCTGTCTAGTAGCAACTGGTTCAGAAACGCTAGTACCATAAGACCCTGTAGCTTCTAATTGCTTAAAAGAATCTATACTGATAACACCCTCACCATAAATAAGGTCTAATTCACCTTTTTCAAAAGCAAGTATGCGTGTTTCAGAGTCAGGAATGATTTTAACTTTAATTTTCTCTACACTTGGGAGTTCTCCCCAATAATTTTCATTACGTATAAAAACAGCATATTCATCTACTTTATATTCATCCAAAATCCATGGACCTGTCCCTACTGGTTTTTCTACACCTTTAGAGGTGTCACCATCCTGAGGAAAACCTGCTTCCCCTAAGAAACGCACAGGGCGAACAACAGCTAATTCCTGAAGAGTAGGATAGTATGGCTCTTTTAATGTTAATTTGAATGTATATTCATCTATAACCTCTGTTTGGTCAATCTTCGATATAAACCCTAACCAACCATGCATGTCTGCATTTTTTAGAATTGCATCAAAGTTTTTTTGGACAATGTCGGCATTAAAATCTGTGCCATCCGAGAATTTAACATCCTGGCGCAGGTTAAACACAAACTCTTTTCCGTCTTCGGAAATTTTCCAAGACTCTGCTAAATGCGGCTTAAGCTCGCCTCCATCTGAGTAGCTTACTAAAGGTTCATATACCATAGATTGAGCAAAAAGTTGAGATGGATTGTATATATGTGGATTCATCGTACCAATATCTCTAGGCCATGCAAAAGTAATCATATTACTACTTTCACTAGTTGAATCTGAATTTTCTACTGATTCACTAGAACAACCAACTAAATATATACATAAAGTGAGAATCAATACAGACATAAGTAAAAATCGTTTTTTAATTTTTAGATTTGACATAATAGCTTGCTCCTCTTTCCAATTGAAAATGATAACTGTTATCAATGATAGTGTTTACAGATTTTATTGTCAATAAAATATTGAATTTTTAACAAGGTAGTCAAATTTTTAATATTCATAAATTAAGTTAAAAATAAAAAGGCTTTTCATAGTTTGGTAACTAATGAAAAGCCTCCTTATAATAAAATTTTGAAATTTGATAGCAAGTTACTTTAATATCGATATGTTTCAAGGGTTCTAGCAGCCATTATATAATGCAGCCTTTTCATTCAGACAGTTAATAGAATGAAACGGGGCTAAATACCTTTCCGTATCCATCTTTCTAAAATACCCTTTTTAATAAATTAGCTAAATTTTAAAACTATAAGAGGAATTAGCCGACCAGTTTCAGTTCGTCTAATTTATAAATATAATGTACCGACTAAGTGACCTTGCTGATAAAAAATTAATGTGGCAAATGCACCGCTTCGCGCTTGACTACAACGCGCCGGATGAAGAACGCTATGACCAACCCAATCAGTGCTATGATCATCGCGAACAGGAACACGTTATGTGATCCAGCTGTCAATGCATTTGCCATTTCGGACTTTTTGGCCGGAGCGGAGGAACCATGCAAGTATTTCTCCATACCGCCCGTAAGGATACTGATGGCAACTGCTGTTCCAATCGCACCCACGACCTGCTGTAGTGTGTTCATGACTGCTGTGCCGTGCGGGTATAGCTCCGGCGGCAATTGATTGAGTCCGTTCGTTTGAGCAGGCATCCAAATCATGCCTATCCCTACCATGAGCCCGATATGCAAAGCCACGATAAAGGCCACTGAAGAAGCAGGAGATAGAGTAGTAAAGAACCATAACATGACTGCAACAATCACGAGTCCGGGAATAACGAGCCATTTCGGCCCATATTTATCGAACAAGCTCCCCATACGCGGGGAGAGGATACCGTTCAGCGCGCTGCCGGGCAAAAGCATGAGTCCCGCAGTAAACACAGACAGTCCTGCACCCGTCTGTAGAAACATCGGCAAAATAATCATGCTCGACATCATAATCAACATACACGAAAGTATCAGGAGCAGCCCAACGACGTACATTGGGTACTTGAATACACTCAGATTCATCATCGGATCGCTCATAACGTTCTGACGCAGAATGAACAGCACTAGCGCGACGAGCCCAACAATAATTGAAGTGACGACAACAGCACTGCTCCAACCTTCCTCTCCTTCACCTGCCTTACTGAAGCCAAAGACAACTCCTCCAAAACCGATCGTTGACAATGCTATAGATAGCAGATCGATTCGGGGCTTCGTAACATCAGTAACATTTTCCAAGTACTTCAGTCCTACCAACAACCCAATAACCAGGAACGGCAGAGATAACCAGAAGATAAAATGCCATGTTAAATACTCGATTAATACACCTGCAATGGTCGGGCCAGTTGCTGGCGCAAACATAATAACAAGTCCGACGAAGCCCATCGCTGCTCCTCGCTTTTCCGGAGGATATATGACAAGAATCGTATTGAACATAAGCGGTAGCAATAACCCCATGCCTACCGCCTGTAGTACTCGAGCAAACATCAACATCTCAAAATTGAACGCGAGTGCCGCAATGAGTGTACCAATGATTAAGCTTATAGTTGAACCCGTGAACAACTGTCTCGTTGTAAACCACTGCAGCAGTAGACCGCTCATCGGCATTAAAATACCAAGAGTTAGCAGGAAACCGGTTGTTAACCACTGTGCGGTTGCGGGAGTAATTTGGAACACTTCCATTAGATTAGTCATTGCTATGTTTAGAGCGGTCTCGCTAAACATGCCAATAAAACCGCAGATAAGAAGCGATGCCAAGATGGCACGCGTATTGTATTGTTTCTTCAAATCCTTTATTCTCCTTGTAATTCAAT
>JAPSJC010000095.1 GCA_031178355.1 Ureibacillus sp. | reverse complement strand
TGTACCTGGTACACTTCTTAATAGTTTTGTAGATATTGGTCGCGTTCCCATGGGTGTACTGCGATTCGGAACATATCAAACTCAATTTCTTTTGCTTCTTTGTAGTTTGAATAGATGTGCTCGCCTAATGCAGCTTTAACGACTTCGTCTTTTTCTAATTCAGAAAGAGCTTCTAATAAAGAGCCAGGTAAGCTTTCAATCCCGTTCTCTTTTAATTCTGCTGCGTTCATTACGTAGATATTTCGATCTACTGCAGCAGGTGGCGTTAGCCCGTTACGAATACCATCTAAACCAGATTCTAATAAAACCGCCATCGCTAAGTATGGATTTGCTGAAGGATCAACAGAACGTAACTCAATACGAGTTGATAATCCACGGGATGCAGGAATACGAATTAATGGTGAACGATTACGTGCTGACCAGGCAATGTAACATGGTGCTTCATAACCAGGAACTAAACGTTTATATGAGTTTACTAATGGATTCGTAACCGCTGTAAATCCACGAGCATGCTTCATAATTCCAGCCATAAATTGGCGTGCTGTTTCTGACAATTGTAATTCTGCATCTTCATCGAAGAATACATTTTTATCACCACTGAATAAAGATAGATTAGCGTGCATTCCAGAACCATTTACTCCAAATAAAGGTTTTGGCATAAATGTTGCATGTAGACCATGTTTACGTGCAATTGTTTTAACTACTAATTTAAATGTTTGAATGTTATCACATGCCTCAATAGCATTTGCATATTTAAAGTCGATTTCATGTTGCCCCGGTGCAACCTCATGGTGAGATGCTTCAATTTCAAAGCCCATTTCTTCCAGTTCTAACACGATATCACGACGGCAATTTTCTCCAAGATCAGTTGGCGCTAAATCGAAATAGCCACCTGAATCGTTTAATTCCATTGTCGGCTCGCCTTTTTCATTTAACTTAAATAAGAAGAATTCTGGTTCTGGCCCTAAGTTAAAGCTTGTAAAGCCTAATTCCTCCATGTTTTGTAAAACACGTTTTAAGTTAGATCTTGGGTCACCAGCAAACGGTGTACCATCCGGGTTTGCAACATCACATATTAAACGAGCAACTTTCCCTTTCTCAGCTGTCCATGGGAAAATAACGAACGTATCTAAGTCCGGCTTTAGATACATGTCTGATTCCTCGATACGTACAAAACCTTCGATGGAAGAACCATCAAACATCATTTTATTATCTAACGCTTTATCTAATTGACTTAAAGGGATTTCAACGTTTTTAATCGTTCCAAGGATATCTGTGAATTGAAGACGAATATATTTTACTCCTTTTTCATTTACGATTTGCTTAATGTCCTCTTTAGTGTACTTACTCATTACATCCACTCTCCTATTAGTTTAGTTTTTTAAGAAGCTATTAATCTACTCACTTTTTTTCTGAAAAAAGCGGGATAGATCTCCTTGGCGTAAGGAAGATTTTTGCGCGATTTGGGCCTGTTGCATTTCATCACGTAAAATGGAGCGAAGTTCTGCATCTGATATCGATAAGACGTTAGAATTATTGACATGATGTTTCACTCTCATATCAAATACTTTCTTAATACCCGCCATATTAATTCCTTGGTCAAGAAGTTCACGAATTTCTAACAATGCATCAACATCATCTAATGAAAACATTCTTCGATTACCTTCAGAACGGGCTGGTACAATTAGTTTGTGTTCTTCATAATATCGAATTTGTCTTGCAGTTAGTTCCGTTAGTTGCATGACCATGCTAATTGGGAGTAACGGCATCGCTCTTCGATACTCTCGACTCATTAACATCTCCTCCCTTTCATATTTTTATTTTATTCTATGTTATGTATAATTGCAATATCATGTTATAAAAAGTAACATACATTTATTAGATACTTTTCATCACATAATTAGATAAAATATATGTAACTATTAGTAGGGTCATTGGCCTAATTTAACCAAAGTGTCAGTTCTCCTCACACCAATCCCTATGTTAAAACTGGTGCACAACAAAAAAACACGAAATTGCTTTCGCAATCTCGTGTTTTATCTCAACTAAATTTATATATCCTAAATACTACCTTCGTCTTCTATCTTTCTAATAACCGCACGAACAGGAGCACCGTCAGCACCAACGATTTTTAATGGAATTCCAATAAAGTCATATAAGCCAGGTAATACCTGTTCCAACATTAAGTTCTCAATAATATGAATTCCATGTCGATACAAGGCATGGTGAGTATCCAACGATTTACTCTCTAATGCATCAACAGATGGGCAATCAACGCCTATTAAACGAATACCTTTTTCATGAAGAAAGGCAGCTATTTCAGGATGAATTACAGGGACTCGATTTGGAAACCTTTGTGTATCAACTATAGAGTGTAGCTTAAAGAGTACACGGGAAACTCCATAGAAATTGATTTCTTCTAAATCTCCCCTACAAATTTCCGTTTTATCAGATAAATCAATAACAAGTGCCTCTCCTATATAAATATTAACATCCAGTTGTTCAATTGTCGGTGCATTTACATCAAAATGATATGGAGCATCAGCATGGGTTCCTGTATGTGTACTCGTTGTAAAGCGACCAATATTAACTGAACCAGTTTGTTCTTTTGTAAATGCTAATTCAAAATGAAATGGGGTATCCCCTGGCCAAGTTGCAATTGTATTTTGAAAGGGTTGTGTAATATCAATCCATCGTTTTGTCATTTCAATCACCTCTAGTAACTCATTAAGGAATTAACTAACACAATAATAATGACGACAGGAACAACCACTACCATTAGTGTTCTATATAACTTATAGTATCCCTCGCCCATTCTACTACCTTGTAATAACTCGCTTTTCACTAATTCTTTTTTCATTACATGAACAAGGAAAATGGCGATTAACAAGTTTCCTAAAGGTAAGATCATGTTCGAAACAAAGAAGTCCGTAGTATCAAAAACATTTCTTCCTAAAAACAATACATCACTAAATACGCTATAAGAAAGTGCAGAAGGAATGGAAGCAATAAATACAATAACCCCTAACATTACGGTTAACTTTGTACGGGAAATCTTCAACTTCTCAATTAATGCAGCCACGATAATTTCATACATACTAAATGAAGATGTTAACGTTGCAAATAAAAATAAAATTAAAAACATCGCTAAGAATACTTCACCAAAGGCCAATTGTCCGAATGCAGCCGGTAAAACCATAAAGAGAAGTCCTGGTCCCTCTGCAGGCTCCATACCAAAAGTAAAGACAACTGGGAAAATAGCTAAACCAGCAAGTAATGATACAAAAATATTTAACGCAACCACTGATCCTGCCGAATGGGGTAAGCTAACATCTTTCTTCAAATAAGAACTATAGGTTACTAGGCAAGAAAATCCGACAGCTAAGGCAAAGAATGATTGACCTAATGCATATAATAATGATTCACCTGTCGTTTTTGTAAAATCTGGCCATAAGAAGAACTTTAATCCTTCTGCTGCACCTTCTAATGTTAGTGCTCGTATAACTAAAATAATAAATAAAATGAATAAAAGCGGCATCATAAATTTATTCGCTTTTTCAATTCCATTTTGAACACCTAATGAAATCACGATTACGTTTGCAATCGTAAAGAGTGCAAGTCCTAGCAACGTGATCCAAGGTGTGCCAATAACTTGGTTAAAAAAATCAACTGGATTGACATTAGCATCAATTACTCCACCAGCGAGAGAAACACCACTGTAAATGAAAATCCAACCACCAACAACACTATAAAACGATAATAGTAAGAAACAACCAATAACCCCTATTTTCCCAATCCAAGACCACGCCGGTTTATTGGGGGCTAAAATTTTATAAGCTGTAACAGCTTCCTTTTGGGAACTTCGCCCAATGACATATTCCGAAAGTAACATAGGCAGACCAATTAAAAGGGTGAAAATCACAAAGAATAAGAAGAATGCTCCCCCACCACTTTGTCCTGTTACATAAGGCATTTTCCAAATAGCTCCAAGTCCAATTGCAGCACCTGCTGAAGCTAATATAAATCCAATTTTACTGGACCATTGTCCGTTATTCATATTCTCTAACCTCCTATCCTTCTCCTAATTGAATTCCTGTATCCTCGATGTCGTTAAACAAACGTGATTAAATTGATACAAAGATTTCAAAAAATACGGAGAAGAATCTACTCTAAACTTTTCTTTCTAAACTTAGCTATAAAAACGGTATTTAATGTAATTGATACATGGAAATTATATTCTTATGTAAATCAAATACATATTATAAACTTGTTCGCAGATCCCATAGTTCAGGGAAGAATCGATGATCTAATACTTTCTTTAAATAATTAACCCCTGAAGAACCGCCTGTACCGATTTTAAACCCTATAATTCGCTCTACTGTTTTCATATGGCGGAATCGCCATTGTTGTAACCAATCTTCGATATCGACTAACTTTTCACCTAATTGGTATAGATCCCAATATTTGTCAACATTTAAATAGACTTCTTTCCACGCAGCAGCGACAGACTCATCTCCACCGTACGTTATACTAAAATCTCTATTTAGTAAGTCTTTGTTAATCGCTAACCCTTCTCTAGCAAGCGCTTGTATGGAAACATCATAGATACTTGGGGCTTTATATGCTTCTTCAAGTATTTTCGAAAGCTCTTGATCTTTTTCATAGATTTTTAATATATGCTTCGATTTAAAACCTAAAGCAAATTCTATTAGACGGTATTGATACGATTGAAAACCTGAAGCTTTGCCTAACTTATGGCGAAACTCTAAATACTCGGATGGCGTCATCGTCGAAAGTACATCCCAGGCTTGTATAATTTGTGTTTGAATCTTCGAAACACGAGAAAGCATCTTGAATGCAGGTTGCATTTTATTTTGTTGAATGGCTATAATGGCACTTTTCATTTCATGCAAAATGAGTTTCATCCAGAGTTCACTAACTTGATGAATAATGATAAAAAGCATCTCATCATGGTGATCAGACAACAACTGTTGGCCCGATAAAATTTGGTCCAACCGTAAATATTCGCCATATGTCATATCGTTTTTAAAATCAGTATAAATACCTTTCTCGCTTTTTAATTTCTCATGTAACTCGTTGATGGAGTTGTTTTCCATGAAAAATCCTCCTTTTAAGTTTAATTACGCGATCACGTCTCTGTGATTTTCAAATTGTTTGTATGTTTGATCTCCCATAATTGCACTTAAAATTTGTACCGTTTCCCAAACATCTGTGTATGACGAGTACAACGCAACCGGGGCAAGCCGAATACCATTTGGAGCACGGAAATCCGGTACAACTCCCTGCTCTTTTAATGCTTTGCAAATTCGGGCAGCTTCGTCATGTACTAAAAAAATATGTCCACCACGAGCTTGTTCTTCTACCGGATTCCCAAATTTAAAGCCATATTCATTTAACTCATGTTCTATTAAAGTGATCATATAGTTTGTTAGCTTTAATGATTTATCTCTTATGGCATTGATCCCAACTTCATTAAACAATTCCAACGAACCATATAATGGTGCTAGACTTAAAATGTGCGGTGTTCCTAATTGATAAGCGCCAACAGTTGTTGAAGGAGTCATTTCAATTTCTAAGTCAAATTGTTTGGATTTATCAGACCCAAACCAACCTAATAATCCTGGCGTTTTACCAAGATGATTTTCATGTACGAATAATCCCGCAACCGCCCCTGGTCCCCCATTTAAATGTTTATAGTTACACCAGAAAGCAAAGTCCACACCTATTTCATGTAACGAATGAGGAATCGCACCGATTGAATGACATAAATCAAATCCAATTAAAATGCCACGTTCATGGGCAGCCTTTGTTAGCTTTTCCATATCTAATATTTGCCCACTACGATACAAAATGGATGGTAATAGAACAAGTGCAACATCATCTGTCATCGCTTCGATGACTCGATCTTCGTTTATTGTTTGGCCATCTTCACTTTTTACTAGGACGAGATGTTCAGCAGTACTTAAGCCATGTAAAGTAATTTGACTTTGAATGGCATATAAATCAGATGGGAAGTTTAACTCATCTGCAACAATCTTTGTTCTATTCCCTTGCGGACGATAGAACGTTGCCAATAATTGATGTAAGTTACCCGTTGTTGAACCTGTTATAATGACTTCGTTTGAATTTGCCCCTACTAAAGGAGCACACATTACGCCAAGATTTTCAGAAAGATAAAACCAAGGATACTCCCCTTTAGTCCACCCATCAATTCCGTATTCCTTCCATGACTCTAATAGTGTTAGTAAGGTTTTTTCTGAACGTTTGGATAATAAACCTAACGAGTTTCCATCCATATAATAAACGTTATCTTTCACATAAAACTCTTTCTTGTATTTGTTTAATGGATCCTCTGAATCTAAAAATTCCGCAAAACCACGAGAAAATTGGTTCAATTCCACGTCATACACCGCCCTGTATTATTTTTTCAAAAAATAAACTAGCAAATTCTTAAGATGATTGATATTAATATTCTGAAGGAAATCTAGTGGAAAATAAAGAAGTTTTTAAGAAAAGTATGCTGATTGCTACTTCAACTCTTAAAAAAGTTTTGATATGGGTCTATGTTAAGGTAATGATAACGATAACATCACGCATACTTATGTTTTATATATGCAAAAAGGGTTGCACGTTTGCGAGTGCAACCCTTCATATATGGAAAACGTTACTTTTGTAATAGATATTGAGCTCGTTGATTTTCAATCCATGTTTTCATTGTTCGGTATAAAACTAAAACAACAAACATTAACAGAATTCCTTTAATTACATTGAATGGTAATATCCCTAGGATAATTGTTTCTTTCATATTGAAAGTACCCATATTTAATAAGTACGTGTACATTGGAAGAAAAGCAAAATAGTTTAATACACTCATTCCTACTGACATTGTTAAAGTCCCAACCACTAAGCCAGATGCCAGTCCTTTTAATGTACTATACTTTTTGTAGATATAGTAAACAGGTAAAATGAACAGAATTCCTGTTGCAAAGTTTGCCATATGTCCTACAGGTATTCCAGTTGGTGCACCTGAGAATATCCAGTCTAATAAGTTTTTAAAAAGTTCTACTAAGATACCCGCGATTGGTCCCATTGTGATTGCTGCAATTAATGGTGGCACATCGCTAAAATCAATTTGTAAAAATACCGGTAGCCCAGGAATAGGGAATTTAATAAGC
>JAPSJC010000030.1 GCA_031178355.1 Ureibacillus sp. | reverse complement strand
GAACAACCCACTTCTTTTTGGATTTAATCAATTTACTCACTTCCTTACATAAGTCTATTATACCGAAAAACTAGTAAATAAGTTGTTTTCAATTAATTTTTAAGATTTATAGAAGTAAAAAAATACATCTAATTCTATATGTAAATTGAACAGACTGTCTACTATACTTTCTTTTGTTAAAAACCCAAGGACTAATACGTCTTTGGGTCAGACTGTAGACAAACTCAAAGAATTATGAGATTGTTTACGGTCTTTTTCTCTTTATACAATCATATAGAGATTGTCGATTTCCGTTACAGCGCTACGCTTTCCACGGGCACGGCCTCAGCCTTCTCCCTCGCTGCGCTCAGTCCGGGTGCTTCGGCTCGTGCTGTTCCCGTAGCAGTCTTTGCACCTTCCACTCCAATCGACTCATATCAACTGCATAAAATGAGATTTATTCGTCTTGCAGAGACCGTATAATATAAAATTCATTGGTAGTTAATTAACTAATAACATAAAAAAGACAAAATACCTAGAGAGATGAAACCCTCGAGGTATTTTGTCGACACTCTGACCCAAAGACTAATAATCTTTTGGTTTTATGTCTATTCATTAAACAACCGGTTCATCTGAACCCCATTGTTTTTTCTCTTTTAATACTACTTTTGTGCCTTTTTTCTTCATCTGACTCACTTTTAACGTGTACCAGATTTGAGCTGCAATACAGATCGAAGAATACATTCCAGTTACTAAGCCTATTAGTAACGCAATTGAGAAGTTTTGAATTGCTGGTGCCCCTAAGATTAGTAATGCCACAACCACGATAATAACAGTTAAAACAGTATTAATAGAACGACCCATAGTTTGTCTTAGTGATTTATTCACCACTTCTGCTAATTCTTCAGGTCTTGCGATTTCACCTTTTTTATCAACATTTTCTCGGATTCGGTCGAATGTAACGATTGTATCGTTAATCGAGTAACCAACAATGGTTAAAATTGCTGCAATAAATGTAATATCTACTTCTAATCTAAAGAAACTAAACAGTGCCACAATAAAGAACACATCATGTAATAATGACACAATTGCACCTACACCCATACGCCATTCAAATCGAATTGCAACATAAATAATTATTCCTAGTGCTGCAATTGCCAATGCATAGATCGCATTTTTCACTAATTCTTGTCCCACTGTTGGAGATACAGTACTAACACTTGGTTCATGACCATAGTCTCCTAGTACAATTTCTTTTAGTTGTAGTATTTCATTTTGATTTAAATCATCTTTATAACGAATTACTGCTGTTTTGTTTTCTTCACCTGATATTACTATATCTTCTGAAGGGAACCCAATTTCAGTAGTATAATCACTAATTTCTTTTTGTGTAATTGGTTCGTTCGACAATACTTCAACTCGTGTACCACTAGAGAAGTCAATTCCTAAGTTTAATTTAAATAGACTAATAATAATGACACCAACGACTAAAATTATCGTAGAAAATAAATAAAACTTTTTACGATGTTGCACAAAGTTAAAACGGTCAAAACTTGTCGATAGGTCTAGAGATGTAAGACCTTCTGATTCATCATGAATTTTTGATTTTGGAACACCGTAGAAGAATGGACTACCAAAATAACCACTTTTAACAAGTAAACCAAATAAAACACGAGATAACCAAACTGCCGTAACAAAGCTTAATACGATTGAGATCATTAACGTGGTTGCAAACCCTTTAACAGAACTTGTACCAAACCAGAACAATACTGCAGCTGCCAATAATGTTGTTAACTGAGCATCGATAATAGCTGAAAGTGATTGTTTTGATCCAAGAAGATACGATTCTTTTACACTTTTACCGACGCGAAGTTCCTCACGAATACGTTCCGCTGTTAAAATATTTGCATCTACAGCCATCCCTATACCAAGTACAAGAGCAGCAATACCAGGTAGCGTTAACACCGCATTAATGGAAGTAAATACCCATAATACTAAATAAGTAAAGACTGATAACGTTATTATGGAGATAAACCCAGGTAATCGATAATACCATAACATGAATATAAAGATTAAAATTACCCCAACAACACTCGCATATACCGTACTTTTTAACGCCTGTTCACCGAATTGTGCACCCACTGATGTTGAGTATATTTCGTTTAACTTTACAGGTAATGCGCCTGCATTTAGTACACTTGCTAAATCCTTCGTCTCTTCAACTGTGAAGTTACCCTCAATCATCACATCTGTTGTGTTTAAAACTTGACCTACACGGGCAGCAGAAACGAATTTTTGCTGATCTACAGGTTTTAGGACTTCTTGAGCGTAAGAGTCAACACCTTCTTCAAAGTCTAACCAAACAACTAGAAGATTTTGACCTTCTGGCATTTGGGATACTTGTCCAGTTACTTCAGCAAATTTCGAAGCATCTTTTAATTTTAATGTGACGATTGGTTGATTTTGTGGGCTAAAAGAGGCAGCAGAGCCCCCTTCAATTAAATCTGTACCATCTAATAACAAATTATCATTCACGTCTCGGAATGTTAAATTGGCTGTGCTTGATAATAACTCACGTGCCGAAGATTGATCATCAAGACCTGCTAATTGAACACGTATGCGATTTTCACCTTCAACTTGAATACTAGGTTCACTAACTCCAAATTGATTGATACGGTTGTTTAAAGCTGTTGTAGTATCAGCCACGATGTCAGGAGTTATTTGTTGACCTTCTTTAAGTGGTAATACCTCATATAACACTTCAAATCCACCTTGCAAATCTAAGCCGAGTTTTACCTCTTCTAATATTCCTTTAACTGTTCCGCCCATTGCTGCAAAAAATACAACAACAATAAGTAAAAAAGCTAAAATACGGCTTTTTAACTTCATGCAAAATCCTCCTTGGGTGTATGTATACAACTTGTTAAACAAAGAAACGCATGGAGTGCGTCTTTCGCTTAAATGCTATCGTTCTATTAACGGATTAGCATAGTTAATAAACATGACAAATAAATAAAAATAAATTAATTCATATATTTAAATCAACAAACTTATTATGTAACACGAATTTCATACTGTCAATTCAACATCCCTAAGCATAAAGCTCATGTTTAACCTTTCTTTGGATCTTTTCTAAATAATTCATTTAGGTCATTTTGATTTAGTTCTCCAAACCAATTGGACGTTTGGAACGATTGAATTTGAGTAAAACTTACAATTTCAGAAGCAGAGATTGAGAACACCGTTTCAACAACTTCATGCAATTTTAATTCTTCAATAATCTTTTTTCTCCATTTCTTCTTTACACAATAATTCCACACATCTTCCTTCGTAATGTGGTCATAACCAAAATGCTGAAATTCTTCAATCTTGCTTTCTAAAGCTGGTAAGACTTTCATAAATAAATCCGGATGATCCATATTCATTTGTTTCCACCCCATGCATTTGATTTGTTTTATCGTGTGTAGTACGAGCATACAAATATTGTAGCGGATATTTCTTTAAATGAGAAGGGATTGAATAAATGGGATCGTTTGTTAGAGGAACCGTGTTTTTAATGTTTGTGATTTTCTTATCTAAGTTGTTCGGCTTTGTATATAGAATGCAATTTATGAGGGTCGCTGGGGAAGAAGCTGTAGGTGTTTATATGACCGCCTATCCTGCCTATATATTCTTCATTTCACTCGTTCAAATTGGACTACCTATCGCTGTTGCAAAAATTATTGCAGAATTTTATGCAAAAAAGCGCATTGGCCAACTTAAAGCTGTGATGTCGACAGCGTTAAAATGGTCAATCGCTTCAATGATTATCTTTATTCCTATTCTCTATTACTTCATTCCATATCTAGCCGGTACTCTATTACATAATGAAGCAACGAAAGTTACCCTCTACATCGCATTAGGTGCAGTACCGATTGTTGTATTTTCAGGTCTAATAAGAGGATTTCTACAAGGTGTTACTAAGATATCACCTACTGCTTGGTCTCAAATGATTGAGCAATTAGTACGTATTGCGCTTATTTCAATGATATTACCAGGCTTTGTTGTTCCGGATAATCCAGAAATGACTGCTGCTTATGCTATGGCAATTACCGCAGTTGGTGAAATTGTTTCACTAGTGTACCTATACGTTCATTATCTACTTACTAAATCAAAGATGAAGGCAAATGACAATAGCAAGCCGTATCCTGCTATGCCTTTATTAAAGATTGCAGTGCCTTCTGCTGGTAGTCGTTTATTTGGTACTTTTACTTGGTTTTTAGAACCGATTGTCTTTTTAAAAGCACTAACAATAGCAGGTTTGACTGCTGCTGGGGCAACAACTTTATACGGAGTGATTTCAGGGGTTCATATCCCTTTACTTTTATTCCCATCATTTATTCCGAACGCATTAGCTATTGTATTAATACCTGCTGTTAGTAGTGCAATAGCTAAAAATAATTATACTTTGTTAAATAATCGAATTGAAATATCGTTACGCTTATCATCATTAATTGGATGTTATGCTGCTGCATACTTTTTCATCCACGGTGATGAACTTGCATTAAGGTTATTTGGACTAGAAAATAGCAAAGGATACATGCAGATTTTGGCGCCGATATTTTATTTTTACTATATTCAAAGTCCATTACACTCTATATTACAAGCAGTGGATGAAGCTCGTGCCGCAATGATGAATTCAATTTACGGTGGGTTAGGTAAGTTATTTATCATGTTTGTACTAGCTTCACAAGCTACTATTGCAGAATACGGAGCAATCATAGCGATTGGTTTTGGTGTATTAATGACATCTTTCCTACACATCGCAACCATTCGCCAACATAAGATGATTGCTGGTGGCTTCCGATTCTTTGTCCTTCCTTATGCAGTATTTATTGTAACATGTATTATTCAAAGCTATTTATTGCCTATTTTAAACTTTGATTTTTGGACAAATAGTGCGATTACTTTAGGAATCGTTACATTATTATTAATTTTATTAAATCAGTTCCGTCTAAGTGATTTTAAATATTTACGATCTATTATTTCCCGTCAATAGGTGTTCCTTTAAGTTGGACATGTAAATCGTAGTCTTGATAACAACAATAAAAAATCTCATCTGTGTTTTCAAAACCTTTTGATAATAATAAATCTTTAAGCCATCTTTCGTCTTTGTCGATCATTTTTAAATGTCTTTCAATGATATCACCATCAACGATTAATGGTAGCGTAAGTGCATCATCGTCCTTTAAAAATATAGATAATTTTCCTGATGGTTCTAAATAGGCATATTGGATATTTTTAATTGAAGGCACCCTTGATTCACGTAATTGTTGAAATAAGTCATCTAAGTTATATCTTTGTTTACGCATTTCTTCTTCATTAATAACACCGTTTTTTACAATTAGTGAAGGATCGCCATCAATTAAGTCTCGAACCTTCTTACTTTTTAAACTAAGTAACGAGTTAAAATACTGAATGATAAATAATAAAATTATTGGAAAAATGGTTGGAAATAATTCTTTATCCATGTCTTCTAAAGCAAAGGCAACACATTCTGCAATTAAGACAAAGACAACTAAATCCATTATACTTAACTCGCCAACTTCTCTTTTTCCCATTAAACGGAAAACAACGAGAATTAAAATATATAATATTATAGTTCGGAATATTATTTCTAAGTAAATTTCCATCATAAACTCCCTTTCTCTTCTAAGTGTTTGCACTCTACATTTGAACTATTCAATTTTTTTATATAAAAAAAGCTTACGAAACTAGGAGTATGTCCTAATTCGTAAGCTTTTTTATGGAACTATTCTGTTATTACACGGCCAATTGCTTGGCGCTCGAATTTCATACGAGTTTTTCCGTCTACAAGGATATAAACTGCTGCATCTTCTATTGCATCGATTTCCCCATGAAGACCACCAATTGTTACAACACGATCACCGCGTTTTAAACTACTTTGCATATGAACTGTTGCCTTTTGTCTTTTTTGTGCAGGTCGGATTAAAATAAACCACATTGCTACAAACATTATTATAATCGGCAGTAAATTAACTAATGTATCCACTTTAGTTGTCCCCCTTTCTAAATCTCACTTAAATAGTATAGTATAAATTTAATTGAAAAAGCGATTTGAAACTATTATTTTCTTGAAAAATAATCATATTTTTTTAAAAATTGTAGATTTTATTTTATTTTCGTAAAAATTATTTAGAAATTCTTAGCATTTGGTTTATTAAACCCGTATTTCTCGAAGAATTCTTCACGGAAATCTCCTAGGCGATCTTCGCGTATTGCTTGACGTACTTGCTCCATTAGGTTTAGTAAGAACTGTAAATTATGATACGTTGTTAAACGAATACCAAATGTTTCTCCAGTTTTAATTAAGTGTCTAATATATGCACGTGAGTAATTTTTACACGTGTAACAATCACAGTTAGGATCAAGTGGACCATAATCTCGAGCGTATTGTGAGTTTTTCACTACAAGTCTACCTTCTGAAGTCATAAGAGTACCATTACGAGCTATACGTGTAGGTAAAACACAGTCAAACATGTCCACGCCACGAATAGCGCCATCTATTAGTGAGTCAGGTGATCCAACTCCCATTAAATAGCGAGGCTTGTCAGTTGGCATTAATGGCGTAGTAAACTCTAATACTTTGTTCATGATATCTTTAGGTTCACCAACAGATAATCCGCCGATTGCATAACCTGGGAAGTCAAGTTCTACTAATGCTTCCGCTGAACGTTTTCTTAGTTCTTCATATTCTCCACCTTGTATGATTCCAAATAACCCTTGATCCTCTGGGCGACCATGCGCCTCTTTACAACGTTTTGCCCAACGAGTTGTACGGTCTACTGACGCTAACATGTAATCATAACTTGCAGGATAAGGTGGACATTCATCGAAGGCCATAATAATATCCGCACCTAAGTCATTTTGAACTTGGATAGATTTTTCTGGACTTAAAAATAGCTTGTCCCCATTCAAATGATTGCGGAAATAGACGCCCTCCTCTTCAATTTTACGAAAATCACTTAAAGAAAATACTTGGAAACCACCTGAATCTGTTAGAATTGCACGGTCCCAATTCATAAATTTATGCAATCCACCAGCTTCTTTAACGATTTCGTTACCTGGACGAAGCCATAAATGATAGGTATTTGATAGAATAATTCCCGCACCCATCTCTTTTACTTCTTCAGGAGACATCGTTTTTACAGTTGCTTGAGTGCCTACTGGCATAAATGCAGGCGTTTCAAATGAACCATGGGGTGTGTGTACTATACCAAGTCTTGCTCCAGTTTGTTTACAAGTTTTAATATGCTCATATCTTATTGCTGGTTGTGTCATTCTAAAATTCCTTTCTCATTTGAAGTATAAACAGTACTTCAACCATTAAGTGCCGACAATAGTCGATCTATAGTGAATTACAAGTAATTTGGAAGCAACAAAAATGCAGCCACATTACTCGTCCTTATGATTTACTTCTTTTTTTATAGATTCCCAAATACTTGTATTTTTAACCAATGTTTTAGTCACGTGTTGGGCGAATAAACATTGCATCACCAAAACTGAAGAAACGATATCTTTCTTCAACTGCGGTTCTATACGCATTCAAAATTATGTCTCTAGAAGTTAGTGCACTTACTAACATTACTAATGTTGACTTTGGTAAATGGAAATTCGTAATAAGGCCATCTATTGCTTTATAGTTAAATCCAGGATAAATAAAGATATTCGTCCAACCATGCTCCGCACGAATTTCTCCGTTATATTTTTGAGCAATTGTTTCAAGTGTTCTCGTTGAAGTTGTCCCAACTGCAACCACCTTTCCACCATTTGCTTTCGTACGATTAATCACTGTTGCAGCTTCTTCCGTTACGCTATAAAATTCAGAGTGCATGTCATGGTTTTCTATTGAATCTACACTAACTGGACGGAAGGTTCCTAGTCCTACATGTAAGGTGATGAAGACAATCTCAACACCTTTTTCTTTTATTTTCTCCAAAATTTCATTTGTAAAATGGAGTCCAGCTGTAGGTGCTGCTGCAGACCCAATCTCTTTAGAATAAACGGTTTGATAACGTTCATGGTCATCTAATTTTTCATGGATATAAGGTGGCAAAGGCATTTCACCTAGTTGATCTAATATTTCGTAAAATATCCCATCGTAGGTAAATTTAAACAAACGACCACCATGATCTAGTTCTCCTATACATGTTGCCTTTAATAGACCATCTCCAAAGATCAGCTCAGTCCCAACTTTTACACGTTTAGCAGGTTTTACTAATGTTTCCCACTCATCATCATTCCCTTGTTTTAAGAGTAATAACTCAATATGTGCACCCGTTTCCTCTTTTACACCAAAGAGTCTAGCGGGCATAACACGTGTATCATTAAGAACAAGACAATCTCCTTTTTGTAATTCATCAACAACTTTTGGAAAATGATGATGTTCTATCTCACCAGTTTTTCGATCAACAATCATTAATCGACTTGCTGTACGTTCCTCTAATGGCGTTTGGGCTATTAATTCTTCAGGTAAATCAAAATCAAAATCTTCTACTTTCATATTGAAACTTCCTTTTTATGTTTGTTGTGGGTAACCTAAATGTTCATAGGCTAAGTTACTCGCAATACGACCACGAGGCGTACGCTGAATAAAGCCAATTTGCATTAAATAAGGTTCATATACATCCTCAATTGTTACCCTTTCTTCACCAATTGATGCAGCTAGTGTATCAAGGCCAACAGGGCCACCTTTAAAGCTTTCAATCATACTTCTTAATAATTTATGGTCTATATGATCTAGTCCTAAAGGATCCACTTGTAAGAGCTGGAGTGCTCGATCTGCTATTGGTAACGAAATGATACCATTACCAATCACTTGTGCATAATCACGTACTCTCTTCAATAATCGATTAGCAATTCGTGGTGTCCCTCGAGAACGTCTGGCGATTTCTTTTGCGGCTAATCTTTCGATATCAACATCAAATAGTTTAGCACTTCGAACAACAATTTCAATTAATGATTGTTCATCATAATAATCTAAACGTAACATTACACCAAAACGATCTCTAAAAGGTGCAGATAAGGAACCTGCTCTAGTTGTTGCCCCAACTAATGTGAACGGCGGCAAGTCCAAACGAACTGTTCTTGCTTCATGCCCTTTGCCAATGACGATATCAAGTGAATAATCCTCCATCGCAGGATAAAGAACTTCCTCTATTGATCTTGAAAGACGATGAATTTCATCTATAAATAATACGTCCCCAGGCTCTAATGAACTAACTATAGCTGCTAAATCCCCTGGTCGTTCGATTGCAGGTCCGCTGGTCATTCGAATGTTGACATTCATCTCGTTTGCAATAATAGTAGCTAGTGTAGTCTTACCAAGACCAGGTGGTCCGTATAACAATACATGATCCAAACTTTCTTCACGAAGTTTGGCCGCTTCTATAAATATTTCTAAACTTTCCTTCACTTTTGTTTGTCCTATATACTGTGACAATTTTTGTGGTCTTAGGGAAAGTTCAAATGATTCGTCAATTTCAGTTGCCTTACTTGAAATAATTCGGTCAGACATAAAATCTCTCCCTTTACTTCAATGTTAATAAAAGCTGCAGTGCATGTTTCATATAAGTTTCAGTCGTTGTTAAAGAGTCGTTTTCTTCAAGTTGAGGTTTAATCTTAGATAGTTCTTTTTCTGAATATCCGAGCGCTCCAAGGGCTAATATTGCCTCCTCTAATTGATGCTGATTTGGATTAACGCCAAATAGTGGTAGCTCATCCTCTTTACTCGGAATCATAATATTTATTTCATTCACTAAATTTCCTAATTTCCCTTTCAAATCCAGAATCATTTGGCGTGCAGTTTTCTTTCCTACACCAGGGAATTTAATTAGAAACGCTTCGTCTTCGCCCTCAATTGCTGAAATCACCTGCGCTGGATTTCCACTTGCCAAAATGGCTAATGCCCCTTTTGGTCCAATACCCGATACTTGAATTAATTTTCTAAATAGTTCCCTTTGTTCAATTGTTTTAAATCCAAACAATAGGTGTGAATCTTCACGTACATACATATGTATAAAAACTTGTTGGAAAGAATCCGTTATTTGAAAAGCAAAAGGGTTAGGTGTATGTAAACACCAACCAATTTGTTGTTGTTCTACAACGATATATTCAGGCGTTACGCGTTTTACTTGTCCAATTATATAATCGTACATTTTTATCCCTCACATTCACATCATACTATTATACCATACTGTAAGTAGAATTCTATTGCTGACACTAGTTGTAATAATATGGGACTTGTCATCTCAAAATGGATTACTTACAGACATAAAAGAAAGACCGCCTACTTAAACGGTCTTAATAATTCACTATTTTCTATGGATAATAAATAGTAGCTTCAGTAAAGGGTCACATAGTGATGATAAAGCCTATGACAAAAATATTTTTTCACTTTTTGCAATTAATTCAGGCCAATGTCTTAATGCTTTTTCAGTAAACGGCATTAAATAATCTAGGAAAGCTTCTTTTTCAAGATCTCCAAGGTACAGGATGTATAGCCATTCTCTTAATAACTCATTTGGATATTGAAGATACTGTATCTTATGACGACAAGTTTCCAGTAAATACTGATTTTCATTTAGTAATGTCTCAAGATTATAATCTACATTTGGTAATGCACGATGTAGCCATAAAATTAATTCATCAGCAGGATCTCCAAGTACTGATAAATCAAAATCAATTAGTTTCATGCCATCTTGCGTAATTAAAAAGTTGTGGTGAACCACATCTCCATGCAGTAACGTCAGATTTAATTGGTTTTTTTCAACTTGTTTCCGCATTTTCCTCAATATGCGATTTGCATACAGCGTAATATCATAATAAGCATGTTGTAAATACGGCACAAGTTCTTTTTCATGTAACATAAATTTTTCAAGTCTAGCTGTCCATTTATTTAATAAGTTTTGCCTTGGAATGATTGATTTGCTTTTCCAATCTATTTGGTGACTGGTTTCATGTAATGATTTTAATATTTTCACTGCCTGTTTTCGATTGTTTTTATCTGAAAAGTCCGCACTATAACTTCTATGCTGCCAAGTTTGAACGAGAAGATTAGGTTCTTTCGTTTTCTTTAAAGGAATAACATATGGAAATTTAATAACTTCTAATTGTTTATGGATGAATTTTACCTTTTCTACAACTAAATCATTATCGTATTTTTTTATAAATAATGTTTCTTTCGCTGTTTCTTGCTTCCATATATTGTTTTTAATTTGCATTTTAATATGACCAAGGTTTTAAGTTTGATGGATTATGATATTGGTTTGGATAGTATGGTTGTGTTGGGTAGTTCATATGTTGATGCATCATATGTGGATGTTGCATCATTGTGTGAGGCATCGGTGGTTGAACATAGTGCTGTGACATTTGGTGTTCTGGCATAGATTGATATGGCATGTAGTTTTCAGGCATTGTTTGATACGGCATGAAGTTTTCAGGCATTGTTGGGTATGGCATTTGGTGCATTGAAGGATAATTCATATCATACTGTCCATAATGTTCGGATGGACTAAATTGGCTATCTTTATCATCTAAGAAGTCATCATACACACCTTTGCCATGTTGACTTGCTCCCATTACCTCTGGTATTGATGAGGAATCAACTAACCAATCAGGTAAAGTAGAATCTTTATCGTTATCCTCCATTACTGGAGCAATATCATAATTTGGTTCAAAATATTGTGGTTGCATGAAATTAGAATCATATGGCATCATCATATGATTGTAAGGAACGGAATCATTACAGCCACAAGGCATTTCCATATGTTGAATTGGCATCGGTTGTTGAACTGGCATATGCATTGGATGTTGCATACCGCCGCATCCACATGGTCTTGGTGCATGATGTTGTTGTTTACATGGACATGGTGGTTTTACTGGTTCAGGGCAATATGGTACATACACATAATAAGGTTGTGGTACAGGTACGTATTCTGTTTTTGTTACCTCTTTTTCCTCAATTTTCACTTCAGGTTTTGGAACTTCAATCATTATCGGTTGTGGCATAGGTTGTGGTATTGGTTGTGGTATCGGCATTTGCTGCGGCATCGGTTGTGTAAAAGTAAATTGTGGTGCAAAATGGAATTCAGGCATAACTTCTGGTTGAATCTGAGGGATAGGTGCTGGTGCTGGTGTAGGTGCTGGCATAATAGGTTGTGTAATCTGCTCTTTTGTTGGTCGTACTTCCTCAATCGGTTGAGTTTGGGTTTGTTTCTCAGGCAAAGGCATTGTCATTTCTTCTTTCATCGATCTAACTTCTCTAGCTGGTGCAGATTGCTCTTCAATCGGAGCGAATGGTTCCGTTAATTTTTCTTTATAGCTAGTTGTTCGAGTAGTTACAGCTTTACCAGCACCATTAGAACCATTATCAGGTAAAAGAATCTCCATCCCAGGAATAACATAATCCGGATTTGCTAGATGCCCATTTAGACGTTTTAATTCATCAAAACTAATTCCATACTGTTTAGCGATTTTCCAAAGTGTATCGCCTTTTTGAACAACATGAGTTCGCACAAAACATCCTCCTTTTCTCGTTTTATAATATGTTAATCCAATGAAAAGGACACAAAAAAATATAAGGATGATTTCATTCCTCGTGATAAACTATGTTTGATGGAGTATTTTATATACATAAAAAGTTGCAAAGGAGGCCTCTCTTATGAAAAAAATGTTAGGGGAAAATAGAAGGGACGAACTTCTAACAATACTAAAAAACGCTCAGCAACCAATTACCGGTACCGATTTAGCAAAACATGCAAATGTTTCTAGACAAGTTATAGTCAATGATATGAACTTATTAAAAGCACGGAACGAACCAATTATCGCTACGAGTCAAGGCTATGTATACATGGTTACTGATGAATCCAATCAGATGTTTGAAAGAAAGATTGTTTGTTTACATACAGCTGAGCAGGCTGAAGATGAGATGTACACAATTGTTGATTGCGGAGCGACACTTAAAAATGTCATTGTTGATCATCCTGTATATGGAGAGATAATAGCTTCTATTATGGTTTCAAATCGATTAGATGTGAAGCGGTTTGTTGACCGAGTCAATGAGGCGCAAGCGAACTACTTATCTATTTTAACAAATGGAACTCATCTGCATGTAATTAGTGCACCAACCATACAACAATTAGATCAAGTTGAACGATTACTTCGCGAAAAGGGCTACCTAGTAGAAGAATAATAAAAAAGCAGATACAAATTGTCATGAGTGTTAGTTTGTATCTGCTTTTATTCATTTAGCGAAATTTTATGATTTTTGTATTTTCTCTTACATTTCAGGTGTATGGTAAGTATAGTAGGTACCAAGTGATTTTACTGTTACTCCAATTGAGTTTAACTCTTCGAAAGCACCTTTCATCATAACTTCATTTTCATCAGCTAATACATCTGCTACAAAGAAATACTGACCTAATCCAGTCTTTAATGGTCTAGACTCGATTTTGCTTAAATTAAGTTTTCTCCATGCAAATACAGAGAGCACTTGATGTAAAGTTCCTGACTCATCTGATGGCAGTGTTAACATAAGCGTTGTTTTAGGACTAGCATCCGTTGGTTGGATTGATAATCTAGAATTCTGCTTAGACAATACAAAAAATCGCGTATGATTAAAATGAAAATCATGAATATTCTTTTCAACAATTTCTAATTCATATTTCTTCGCTGAAGAGGTATTACCAACAGCAGCAATACAACGTTCAGGATTTTCTGATACATACTTTGCAGCAGCTGCCGTTGATGTACTTTGGCGTAATGGAATACCGCTAAAACGATAAAATAAATACTTATGACATTGTGCCAACGCATGGGAATGGGAGTAAATTTCCTCTACATTTTGCCAGTTATGTACTTGGGATTTATTAACCATTAAATGTTGTTGTATTTTTTCTAGTACTTCACCAACAACATATAAATTTACTTCATGGTATAAATAATCTATTGTAAGTGGTACAATTCCTTCTAATGCATTTTCCAATGGCACAACAGCATAGTCTACTCTTCCGTCTACTACAGCATCTATACATTCCGGTATAGTAGTCATAGGTATAAGTTGTTCTTTGGGAAAAACTGCTTCTGTTGCGATATATGTAAATGTAGCTTCTGGACCTAAATAAGCAATTTTTTGCTGTATATGTTCTATACTCACCTGTATTCCCCCATATTATCATTATAGTGCGCCTGAACTAATTACCTCGGCAGATTCCACAAATTCAAGCTTATCTATTTGTTCAATCAAATCATCAAGATCGATATCCATACTAGTTACATCAAGAGATAGAGTAACATTAGCACGACCCTGTATCGGTATAGTTTGGTGTATTGTTAGAATATTGCAATGGGCATTTGTAATAATCCCCAGTAAATTTGCGAGAGTGCCTTTATGATCCTGTAGTTGAATAATTATTGTTAGTATACGTTCTTTAACAATTGAGTGAAATGGAAATACTGCATCCCTATATTTATAAAAAGCACTCCTCGATAAGTCTACTTTTTTAACAGCATCCCAAATGGAGGAAACGACACCACTCTCTAATAGTTGCTTTGCTTCTAACGTCTTTTGCATTGCATCTGTAAGGACATCTTCTCTCACTAAATAATAGCGTTGATTTGCAATGTTTTTCATCCGCAATCCCCTTTTTCCATGTTATAAAACGAAAGAAAGTGAGGTCAAATTTAATTTGACCTCAATTAGTAAACAAATTACATCCAATCCGCCTTTAATCTACAAATTCAAATTCAAATTCTTGTAAACGAACTGTGTCACCATCTTTGGCACCGCGCTCACGTAAAGCTTCGTCAACCCCCATTGCACGAAGCTGTCTTGCAAAGCGACGTATTCCATCTTCACGACTAAAGTCAGTCATTTTAAATAAACGTTCGATTGAGTACCCAGAAAGAACAAATGCTCCATCATCATCTCGAGTAATTTCGAAGTCATCGCCTTTTTTCTCATGCTTATAAAGAACTGTTGCATCGCTTTCTTCTTCTTCAATTTCATGTAAACTAAATTCCGGTGTAACTTCTAACAAGTCAGCAACTTCATATAAGACAGGTTTTAAACCTTGTCTTGAAATTGCAGACACTGGAAATACTTTTACAGAGTCTCCTACTTTTTCTATAAACTCTTTTAAGTTGTCTTCAGCCCCTGGAATATCCATCTTATTCGCTACAACAATTTGAGGACGTTCTGTTAATCGCAAGTTATATTGTTTTAACTCTTCATTAATCGTTACATAATCGTCATAAGGATCTCGGCCCTCTATACCACTCATATCAATAACATGTACAATTACCCTTGTACGTTCAATATGTCGGAGGAATTGCATACCTAATCCAACACCTTGGTGAGCGCCTTCAATTAATCCTGGTAAATCAGCCATAGCAAAACTACGCCCATCATCTGTTTCAACCATTCCTAAGTTCGGAACGATTGTTGTAAAGTGGTAAGCTCCAATTTTCGGCTTAGCCGCAGAAACAACAGAAAGAATTGTTGACTTACCTACGCTTGGGAAACCGACTAGTCCTACATCAGCTAGCACTTTTAGTTCTAATATAACATTTAATTCTTGGCCTGGCTCTCCTTTTTCAGCAAGTTCAGGGGCAGGATTCGCAGGTGTTGCAAATCTTGAGTTTCCTCTACCACCACGACCTCCGCGAGCAATAATTGCAGTTTGCCCATGCTCAACTAAGTCAGCAATTATAGCACCTGTTTCTTCATTAATAACTACTGTTCCTGGTGGTACTTTAATGACTAGATCTTCCGAATTTCTTCCATGCATCCCTTTACTCATACCGTGTTCTCCACGTTCTGCTTTAAAGTGACGTTTATATCTGAAGTCCATTAATGTACGTAATCCTTCTTCAACAAGGAAAACAACGTTTGCTCCGTGGCCACCATCTCCACCAGCCGGACCTCCATTAGGTACATATTTCTCACGACGGAAGGCTACCATACCATCTCCCCCGTCGCCACCTTTTACATAAATTTTAACGTGATCAACGAACAATTGATTTCACTCCTATTCTGAAGTCAATTCATATTTCCAAGATTGATTTATCTCTTCATATGTTTGAACTTTTAATTTTGACCTATTTACTGGAATCTTGATGTTTGAATCCCATTTTCCTATAAGATGAAATTGTAGTTTAAACTGATTATTTGTTGCTACAATTCCAATGGTTAAATTCTGTTCCGTATAAGGATCTAATCCATTGTAAACATGACGAATACTTTCTTCTAAGTATTCTACAATTTCATCATCATTTTGCGTATAATTTGGATTTGTTATATTACTATTTATTGTTAATTGAATAGCAGGAAATCTCCAACTAAAAGTATATAACCATTCTACCGTTTTAGGTAAGAGAATTTTATTAAAATTGGAAAAGGATCTATATTCTTCAGAAATTTGTTTAATTATTTCTTTCGTTTCTTGAACTCGTCCTAATTCCAAATTCATATTGATAAGGTGAAGATGGTTCATAAAATCATGATTGGCAAAACGAAGTGATTCTACTACGGATAAAGCTTTATTTTCCATGTTGATTCCCCCAAAGATCTTACATGATCTTAAAAATAATCATTAACAATTATTTTTAGTATATCAAGTTTTCCAAGTTTTTTCTTGGTCTTACCTCTGGAAGAGTTAGATTAGTTAAAGTTCTAACTAGATAAAATAGAGTAAACCTATAATACCCATATGAATTCCACATTTTTCATACTTTCATTTCCGCTAAAAAAGGACTGCTTTATGCAGTCCTTTATAATGCACTATACAATATAAAAGGACTGCATAAAGCAGTCCTTAAAGTTATTATGCTTCTTGAGCTACAGGGTATACACTAACTTTTTTCTTGTCACGGCCCATACGTTCGAATTTAACAACGCCGTCAACTTTAGCGAAAAGTGTGTCATCTCCACCGCGACCTACATTAGTACCAGGGTAAATTTTTGTACCGCGTTGACGGTAAAGAATTGAACCACCAGATACGAATTGACCATCAGCACGTTTAGCACCTAAGCGTTTAGATTCAGAGTCACGTCCGTTCTTTGTAGAACCTACACCTTTTTTCGAAGCGAAAAATTGAAGATCTAAAGATAATAATAATTTCATTCTGTTCCACCTCCTACTTGATTGTAGTTGATACGAATATATTGTCCGTAACTTTGCACCATAGAATAAACTTGCGCAGTCATTACTTGGACAATTAGTTGCAGTTTTGCATCGATTTCAGAATCTAGGTCAGATGGAAGGTCTATTCGTAAAAAGCCTCCGCCTTCATTTGCCTGTTCTATTGAAGGCTCAATATTTAGTAAAGCGTAGATAGCATTGACTGTACCAAAGGCAATTGTCGATGCGCCTGCACAAACTAAATCTTTGCCAGTTTGATCGTACTCAGCATGACCTGAAAATTCAAATGCAGATACATGTCTATTTTCATCGTGATGAATTGTAACAGTAATCATTTTCATCACTCCTAATTAAGCGTTGATAGATTCAACTACTAATTTAGTATAAGGTTGACGATGACCTTGTTTACGACGGTAGTTTTTCTTCGCTTTGTATTTGAAAACAGTAATCTTTTTAGCGCGTCCTTCTTTAACAACTTTCGCTGTAACAGTTGCACCTGCAACAGTTGGAGCTCCAACTTTCACTGTTTCGCCACCTACGAATAAAACTTTATCAAAAGTTACAACCTCGTCAGCTTCCACACCTAGTTTTTCAACATAGATTTCTTGTCCAGCTTCTACTTTGATTTGTTTACCACCAGTTTCAATAATTGCGTACATTAATATGCACCTCCTCTTAGACTCAGACTCGCCTGATATGAAAGGTGACCCTTCGATACTTAAACCTTTCCAGAGCGGTTGCAGTAGCACGGGTGCTACAAACAATAACATTAAAATACTAACATAGAGGAGAATTTAAGTCAATCTTTTCAATACATGTTTTTCAAAAGCTAATCGATATTTTCTGTATCTCCATTCTTGTACAATTTTAATGAACAAGAATATACTCAAAACAAAAATAGTTAGTGATTTTGGTAAAAATATAAAAGTTATAATGACAACTAACAGAATAGCTAATAATGAAATTAAGAGAAACTGTTCGTACCTTCTCGTCTTCTTACTAAAAATTAAAATAAAAGAAAAAACAATCCTACCGCCATCTAATGGCCAAATAGGAACTAAGTTAATTAATAATAAAATTAATTGTATCTTTAAAAAAGGTTCTGAAAATAATTGGTCTAAAAATGGTGTGACCATTATACAACAAAGTGTAGCGATCGGGCCTCCTAAAGCAATAATCAACTGTTTTTTAGGACTTATTGAAGCACCGCCAGCAAGTTCAATCTCTCCACCGTAAGGCATAATGACGCATCTCTCAACCTTAACCTTTACAAGCTTCGCTGCCATTAAATGACCAAGTTCATGGACAACTAAAGAAGTTAATATCATTGCATAATACGCTACATCTCCGTAAAGGACCATTCCAAATAATAATGGTAAAAATAATGGATGGATTACCATTCTCGTCACGATTGGACGTACTCTCTCATCCATTTAATGGTTTCATCTAAATTCAACCTTTTCCCATTGGTTTCAATTTGTATATAAAGATCTCCTACATTTTCTTTATTTGCAATGGTTTGTCCCTTATCGACAGAGGTGTATGGCAATGTTGTAAAAGCATCAACAAACCCATATGTAACAGTCGTATTATTTTCGTAAAATACAGAAATAGTTTTTCCAGTATGCGTATTATGTCCAGTATAGACTACTAAGCCGTTTTCAATAGCCACGATTGGAAGTGCTTGTTCAAAAGTTAATAAATAACCATCATTATACGGTTTTACGGCAATAAAAGATAGTAATTTATTGTCAACTGCATCTGTAGAAACTGCAATTGTTGGATCTTCTTCAGGAACGAATACTTCTCTTAAAACATTCCGCATAAACGTTAAATCTTCAGAACTATATACTATCTTTTTAAGATCCATATTAATTTGTCCATTTTCTTGTAAATGATTGACCACAAGTACAGAAATACATAATATTCCAGCGCCAATCCATTTCCACTTTTTAGACACACTATCATCCATTCCCATTTTTCATAGTATATGAACGACAGAAAATGATGATTCTAAGAGAATTTAAAAAGAAGAAGTATTTTTATCTAATAGTGACCATATACTCATTAAAAATGGGTAATTGTAGGATAAGAAAATGGCCAGTTTTCAGAGAATGTCACATATAGTCAGATAAAGTTAAGTATAATTTACTTTTGAAAATAAAAATATCCCTAAAGAAACTTTATCTTTAGGGATTATAATTAAACTAAAATTCTACTTAGAGAAAAGCGATTTGATTTTCGCCAATACACCTTTATGATCATCGTCTAATGACATTAACGGAACAGACTCTCCTAATATTCTTCGGGCTATATTACGATACCCTAATGAAGCCTTATTATTTGGATCCATTACGATAGGCTCACCTTTATTGGAAGAACTAATAACATCATCACTTTCTACGATAATACCTAATAGATCAATAGATAAATGAGTTGTAATATCATTAATATCTAGAGTATCACCGTTATTCATTAGTTTCTTTCGAACGCGGTTGATAATTAAACGCGGTGGTTCAATATCTTCTTGTTCTAATAATCCAATAATTCTATCTGCATCACGAACTGCGGATATTTCTGGTGTGGTTACGACGATTGCACGATCTGCTCCTGCAACAGCATTACGATATCCTTGCTCAATTCCAGCAGGGCAGTCGATTAATACATAATCGTATTCCCTTTTAAGTTCGTCTATTAGACTCTTCATTTGCTCAGGATTAACGGCATTTTTATCTGTCGTTTGAGCAGCTGGTAATAAATATAGTTTTTCATCTACACGTTTGTCACGTACGATTGCTTGATGTGCTTTACAGCGACCTTCAATTACATCTACTAAATCATATATTATACGATTCTCTAGACCTAGTACTACATCAAGATTTCGTAATCCGATATCAGTATCGACTAAACATACTTTCTTACCTTGAAGAGCCAATGCAGTTCCAAGATTTGCGGTTGTTGTCGTTTTCCCAACACCGCCTTTTCCTGAAGTAATTACAATTGCTTCACCCACATTAGCTTCCTCCTTGTACAGTTGTTAAAGATGGTCGTATATTTCTTGCTTCTTGTAAACGCTCATAAGAGATAAACCCGTTATGATCGATATAGGCAAATATTTGATCCATATGTTGGCTAACAAATGGTTTTTCATTTGACATTACATCCATTTTATCAGCGATATAAACATGCGTTGGTTCAAAATGTGAAGCAGCTATAATTGCATCCTGATTGCCCTCAAAACCAGCATGAACTAAACCTTTGAGTTTCCCAAGAACAAATATGTTTCCTCCTGCTTCAACTCTTCCATTTGGATTGACATCACCAATAATCACAATATCACCAGTAGCTTTTACTATTTGACCAGAGCGAACGATTCCAATATATGTGTCTCGTTTACTTGTGAGAAGAAGTTCATTACTTTCATCTATACTGATTACTTCACTGAATACATTTGATACATGCATCTTACCAGATTGCTCTACAACATTAACTAAATCATTTTTCTGCTCTTTTGTTAAAAATCGATATCCTATGTCAAGTTGAACATCAACTCGATTATCGATACCACCTTCAGAAACTCTGTTTTTTAGTTCTTCAATTAATTCTGCGTAGGCGCAACTGTCATCTAGTCGAAGCACCAGACCTTCTTTTGTCCCTTTAATGTGGACAAGTTGTTTATTCATAAAAAAGCGACACCTCACGCTCATTTCTAGTTATTATCACGTGCACGCTGTAATACACGTGCATTGATTAAATATTTGAATACCCAACCGAGCATAACTAAAAATAATAAATTAGCGATGATTGTTGGGACTAAGCGACTCATCGTAAAATCTGTAAATGTCATAGTTGTAAAATTAATAAATGAGAAGAAATAGTAAAGAACAATCTCCAACACTGCTACTAAAATTAATGATAATAGAGTGGTAATACTTAAATGTTGATGGATAAATTTTACAGTTGAACCCGCTAACAAGCAGATTAAAGGATATAATACGGAATATAATCCAATAATATCAATGTAAAACACATCATACAATAGCCCAAAAATGACGCCATAAATGACAGCTCTTTGTCTGCTATAATAAATTGAAACAAAAATTAAATAAAGAATTAAAAAACGAGGAACTAAGAAAACAGTATGTTCATTAATTTGGATAGGAGAAAATAATGCAAACTCCGGTTCTAAAAGAAATAACAAAATCGCTATGAATGGTATAAGAAATCGTACTACCATTATTATTCACCTTCAACTTGTGTTTCTTCAGTTTGCTTTTCCAACGACTTTTCATGTTCTACTATTGAAGTTACATTGCGCTTTGCAATCATCACATCTTGTAACATTGAAAAATCGGCAGCAGGTTTGATGTAAGCCATTTTGGTTAACCCAAAATCATCCGTTGTTATTTCTGTTATTTCTCCAATTAATATTCCTTTAGGGAAAATTCCACCTAATCCTGATGATACTACTAATTCCCCTTCTTTAATTTCAAAGCTAGAATCGATTCGCTTCATTACTAATTCATTACGTTCTACCTCAAATCCTTCTATTAAACCGAAAATCTCTTCATTTTCCCCTTGAATTACTGCAGATACTCGGAAATTAGGATTATTTGTTTGTAGTAATTCCACTTCTGAAGTTAAAGGTGTTACTAAACTTATTTTACCAATTAATCCTTTAGCTGTCATGACTGCCATATTTACTTCAACACCATGAGTAGAACCCTTATCAAGAATAATCTTTTCCTCCCATTGGTCAGGGTTTCTAGCGATTACCGTTGCTTGAATAGGGATATATTCTCTCAAACTCTCTTTTTTTTCAACGATATCACGTAAAGATTGATTCTCATTTTTAAGCGAATTAACTTCTGATTGTAATACAGCAAAATCTTCAAGACGCATTTTAAGACGTTTGTTTTCCTCGTAGGTATTTAATAATGAATTAATGTCATTAAAAATACCAGTTATGTAATTAGCTGGTTTAGCAACAAATCCTTGTACTAAACCAACCGTATCTTTTATAAATTGTTCGGGTAAGGTTGCATTTTCACGGTCACGTAACGAGAAGCTAATCAATGCCACAATGAAAATCATGCTAACAAGTAGCAATATTAATTTCTTGTTTGAAAAATGTGGCATTGGTATTCCTCCTTATTTCTTTAATTGTTGAGAGCGAACTAAGTCAATATGATCTAACGCTTTACCAGTACCTATTGCTACACAATCTAACGGATTCTCTGCAATAAAGACAGGCATTTTCGTTTCATCACTAATGACTTTATCAAGATTTCGAAGAAGCGCTCCACCACCTGTTAAGACAATTCCTCTCTCCATCACGTCTGCAGAAAGTTCCGGAGGAGTCTGCTCAAGAGTCTTTTTCACACCATCAATGATCGCAGAAATTGCTTCTTTTAATGAGTCAGATATTTCTTTAGAAGTAATTTCAATTGTCTTAGGTAATCCTGTAACTAAATCACGACCACGGATTTCCATTTTCTCAATATCTTCATCTACTCGAGCAGTACCTATTTCGATTTTAATATTTTCAGCAGTACGTTCACCAATAGTTAAATTATATGCTTTTCGTATATAGCTAATAATTGCATGATCCATTGCATCTCCACCAATACGTACTGAATCACTAGTAACAATACCACCTAAGGAAATAACAGCAACTTCTGTTGTTCCCCCACCAATATCAACTACCATCGAACCGGTAGGATCCCATACGGGTAAATTAGCTCCAATTGCTGCTGCAAAAGGTTCTTCAATTGTAAATGCTTCTTTTGCTCCAGCTTGTCGACTTGCATCGATTACTGCGCGTTGTTCAACTGTAGTGATTCCGTATGGTACACAAATCATGACATTTGGTTTTTTCCAATTAGAACCGGAGTTTTTTAAAGCTTGTCTTAAGTAATATTGAATCATCGCTGTAGTTATATCGAAATCTGCAATTACTCCATCTTTCATTGGTCGAATCGCTACAATAGAACCCGGTGTACGACCAATCATATTTTTTGCATCATTTCCTACTGCAACAATGTCTCCAGTTTTCGTATTTTTTGCAACGACTGAAGGTTCTCGTAAAACGATCCCCTTTCCTTTTATAAATACTAGTGTATTTGCTGTGCCAAGATCAATCCCGACATCTTTATTTCCTAGTCCAAACAAGTTTTGTACTCCCTTTCTCTAAGCCAGGACGTCTTCGTCCTTAAATCATAAGATTTATTATAGCTGATTAATTATAAAAATTATAGTGCATTATAAAGTCCTCTTGATATTTTGTAGGACTTTGATCGTTTTTATCAACAACTTTCATTGTATTTCTATTTTGTGCACTAAACAAATAAAAAATTTATTTAAGATTTTACATTCGAATGACGAATATTATCTAAATATACAACGTCTTTCATTAATTAAGGTTCACTGAAACAAGACTGTAATATAAATATATAACCTGACCTAAGAATGCTCAGTTCTGGTGGAGATAACGAACAAGTGTAATTGCGGTATTATTTCCCATAATAGTTTGGAGATGCTACCATTACTAAAACGAAAAATTATATGCCTTTTGAGGTGTAAATTAGTATTTACAATAAAAATTTTCGTAAACAAAATATAGGCATGAAAGAACGGTATCAAGACAATAGAAGACTTACAGTGTAGCTGAATTATTATTAGATTGTGTTCTATGTATTATATTATCAAAAAAAGAAATAAAAATTAGTTTAGAACTAACTTTTATTTCTTGGCATCCACTTACATATACCCTTTTTCTTTTAAACTAATAAATTGATGATCTCCGACAATTATATGGTCGATTAAATCTATACCGATAATATACCCAGCTTCTTGGATTCGTTTTGTAACATCAATATCTTCCGGACTTGGTGTAGCTATACCACTTGGATGGTTATGTGCGCATATAATGGATGCCGCCGAACGTTTTACTGCTTCCCGAAAAATCTCCCTTGGGTGAACAATTGAAGAATTTAGACTTCCTATAAAAATTGTTTGCTTATGAATCACTTGATTTTTGGTATTTAGAAATAAAACGACGAAATGTTCTTGGTTTAACGAAGACATCTCAGGCATCAGGAAACTTGCTGCATCTTGTGGTGATCTAATTGTAAATCGCGTATTTACTTGTATCTGGGCAAGTCTCCTCCCAAGTTCAATCGCTGCTAGTAACTGAACAGCTTTTGCTTCACCAATTCCATTAATCGAAACAATTTCTTCTAGTGTAGCGTGTTTTAATTCTTGGATTTGTTCAAAATAATTTAATACGCGATTTGCTAGGGACAGCACTGACTCTTTTTTCGTTCCTGTTCTAAGTAAAATTGCAATAAGTTCTTGATTTGACAAACTTTGTGGACCTTGCTGCATGAGCCTTTCTCTTGGTCGATCATTTACATGGACATCACGAATCATTAGCTCTGGAAACGTACTAACTACCATTCAAAATATCACTTCCTTAAATATGTAAAATATTTAGAGTGATCAACTTTTCAAAAACCGTTGCTAGTGGAAAGCCCACTACATTGTTATAGTCTCCTTCTATTCGATCAACAAATAATGCTCCATCCGTTTGTATGCCATATCCACCCGCTTTATCAAAAGGATCCCCAGTATCCACATAAGCCTCTATTAAAGCAGGTGAAAGTTTCTTGAAATAAACTTTTGTTTCCTCAACAAATGTATGTTCATTTCTTTGTTGGTCTATTATGGCAATTGCTGTCATGACAGAATGGCAATTGTTTGATAATTTCTCTAAATGAGCAATTGCTTCATCCCTCGTTTTCGGTTTATGAAGTAGTTGATTTTCAAAAACTACAATTGTATCAGCACCAATTATTGTTTTTCCTAGTTCATTTTTTGCTACTTCACGTGCTTTTAATAACGATACATCCCGCACATAGTTTTCAACAGATTCTGCTTTAACCGACGTTTCTTCAACGTTACTTGCTATTATTTCAAAAGGAACACCAAGTTTTGATAATAATTCTTTACGTCTTGGTGATGTTGATGCAAGCACGATTTTTTGATTAGTTGTTAAATTCATGACCATTCCTCCTACTGATATAATAACCGAGGAGAATTGTTTTGAAAAATTTGTTTGGTAGTTTGAAATATTATTTTCCCCTTGAAACTAAGAACTAAAATTGAATTTTCAAACAGTCGTTCAGTTCAAAATAGTGCTTTAACAAATGTACTCTAGTCACATCTAAATCACTTGAAAGGCTTGTCATAGCAGCAGTTATCGTTTGCCAATCACTTGGTAAATTCTCTGGTTTCTCCGCATCTTCAAAAGAAAATTTTGCCCCATCTTCATTTGATAATAAAATGGGGAGATTTTGAATTGTCTGATTTGTACAAGCACCACCAGAAAACGTAAAAGTTTTAATAAAGGAGGCAGGATCTTCGGATCTTGTAATACTTGTTTTTACTGGTGATATTTCTGACCAAACATAATAACTATCGTCTACTTTAACAATCGCACTTGCATTTAGTGTTGGATATCCAGCCATAAATTCTGTAGCTCCATCAAAAGTTGAAAAGACACCGTATTGATTTGCATAAAATTGTTTATCAAATAAATTGTTTGGAGGTGTTGTATCATTTGATTGAACAGGTATAGTCTCTTCTTGACTTTCTTGATTCTGTTCAGCGGATTCTTGAACCTCCACGGTATTCATCGAATTTAAAATCAAAACAAAGAAAACAACACCAATCACTCCAGCTATTGATCCGAATATTGCAGCTTGTATCAGTTCTTTTCGACCGATTACTTTTGTAAATTTCATGCATATCACCTCTAGACTACCGTATCAAACCGAAAACAAAAAAAGACAAGAGCGGTGTCGCCTCGTCTAAAAAATATATCGCAAATTCTAACAGTAATCGATTAACTAAAACATTTTTTTTATAACTTAATGCATGCATTCGGGTAGAACACAGTTCAAATAATAACCTGTTAAGAACTGACCAATTTCTGTCTGATTTCTGCGAGCAAGTAAAGTGAACCTGTTACGATTGTTTTCCCTTTCATAGAGCTTGCTTGTCGTATAAACGACATATAATCGTGGATCACTTGTTTTTTGTCTGCATTCGACATATTCATCATATCTTCGGCATTCATTGCACGGGGATTCGAAAAATCTACAAAATAAAACTCTTCACTTACGGTTTCTAGAATTGATAATACTGATTTTACATCTTTATCTGCAAGCATACCCACGACAAAGCGAATTTGTTCATTTGGAAAGTGACGTTTAATCGTTCGTACAAGCATTACAACACTATCAGGGTTATGGGCACCATCAAAATAAACATGCTTCAGTACTTCCTCAAAACGTCCAGGTACTGTCGTTCTAGCAATACCTTCTCTAATTTTCTCAACCTTAACATGAATGTTTAAATAATTCGCCACCTCAATAAACGCAGTAATCGCAAGAGCCATATTTTCACCTTGATGATTTCCAAGAAGTTTCCGATGTAAATGATCTATACGTAGGTGTTGAGTTTCACTCACATATGTATCACCATCATGTGAAATATGCACTGAGAATTGATTCCCTAACGAATATAGGGGAGCTTCATTACTTATTGCTTCAGTTGTAATAATTTCTAGTGCTTCCTTTGGTAAATCACCTATAATAACGGGTTTTTTTTCTTTAATAATACCAGATTTATGTTTTGCAATACTCTCAATTGAATTTCCTAAGAAGCGCGTATGCTCCAGTGAAATGCTCGTTATAATTGAAA
>JAPSJC010000094.1 GCA_031178355.1 Ureibacillus sp. | reverse complement strand
TGGGCAAGTCGTTGGCATTATTGCAAACCAACCTCGTGTAAAAGGTGGCGTATTATTCCATGATTCAGCTGATAAAGCGGCCAAATTTATTAGCTTATGTGATGCCTTCCATATTCCACTTATTTTCCTAGCGGATGTACCTGGCTTTATGATTGGCACACAAGTAGAAAAAGCCGGCATTATTCGCCACGGAGCAAAAATGATTTATGCGATGAGTGAAGCGACAGTGCCAAAATTGACGGTCATTGTACGAAAAGCTTATGGAGCGGGTCTTTATGCGATGGCAGGTCCTGCATTCGAACCTGATTGCTGTATTGCACTGACTACGGCACAAATTGCTGTTATGGGGCCTGAAGCTGCAGTAAATGCCGTTTATGCCAATAAAATAGCGCAATTACCAAAAGAGGAACAAGCTGCTTTTATCGAGGAAAAACGAAATGAATATAAAGAAGAAATTGATGTTTACCGACTTGCTTCGGAAATGATTATTGATGATGTAATCGAACCAAACCAATTAAGAGACGCATTGAGTACACGTCTTCAAGCGTATATGTCGAAGTATTTATTGTTCTCTGATCGGAAACACGGGATTAGCCCAGTGTAAATCGGTTCTTTTAATAGAGTGAAAAACATCAAAATCATTGTCGGGTAATTCATAATGGCCATTATATAAATACTAGTAGGAAAAAAATGGTCTATACTTCAAATTTTGCAAATAAATTAATTGTATATATTAGCGATGCAATCAGTGCAACATGACAAGCTATTGTTCCATTCTTTCTCGATACACTGCATTCTACTAGGAAATCTGTTATAAGCATTTAAGGGTAAGATGAGCAAAAGGAGTAGTTTATTTAACAATTTAGGTTGAACAATCAAATTTACTTTTTGGAAGGTGATTCATTATTAAACCAAAAGTTATCATTTATAGGAAGGTCGATCAAAGAGTAATAGATTTTATTCAAGAAACTTGTGATGTAGATTATTTTGAGAAGCTTGATTTAGATAATTATCCTGATTTTCTTCATAGCTTAAAAGATGCTCATGGTTTATTAGGTTCAGGATTGAAAGTGGACCAGAAATTATTAGATCAGGCTCCTCAATTAAAGGTAGTAAGCAACATTTCAGTTGGTTATGACAATCTTGATTTAGCGGAACTATCTGAACGAAGAATAGTAGCTACAAATACTCCCGAGGTATTGAATGATACCGTTGCTGATACCGTTATGGGATTAATGTTATCAACAGCGAGAAGGATTCCAGAGCTAGATCACTGGGTAAAAACAGGACAGTGGAAAGCAAACATCGAGTCGGAGTGGTTCGGAGTAGATGTTCATCATAAAGTGTTAGGGATTATTGGACTTGGGGGAATTGGAGCAGCGGTTGCCCAAAGAGCTAATTTAGGATTTGGTATGGATATTCTATATCATAATCGTTCAAGGAATGAAGAAGCTGAACAAAAGTATGGAGCAACTTATTGTTCTATGAATGAACTGCTTGAGAAATCTGATTTTGTATGCTTAATGATACCTCATACACCACAAACTGAAAAAATGATAGGTAAAAGAGAGTTTGAAATGATGAAAAACTCGGCTATCTTTATTAATTGTTCAAGAGGTAAAACGGTAGATGAAGAAGCATTAATTCATGCTCTTCAAACAGGTGAAATTTCTGGTGCGGGACTTGATGTCTTTACGAAGGAACCAATCGATATGGATCATCCATTGCTCAATATGAAAAATGTAGTCACTACACCTCATATCGGCTCGGCTACCAATGAAACACGATTTAAAATGGCAATGTTAGCTGCAGAGAACTTGGTTACTGGTTTAAGGGGAGAGACCCCGCCTAATCTAATTAAGCAAGGTAAAAGGAAACTAACTTCATAAATTAATAGATATCTAAAAGGATAAATAATTCTAAATTAGTTTGGGATGAGTATTATTCTTGAACTAAGTTACTAGAAGTGAATGAAAAGAAGGGAAATCAAAGAGATTTCCCTTCTTTTCGTACAAACTTTTATTTTCTTCCACCCCGCGCGAAGGTCTAGTGTTAAAAAACCTCATTCTTTTGTCACCATACAAATATTTTTATTCAATTAAGGAATTCCAAATAATCAAAAAATTTTTAACTTTACTGAATATCTGAAATATCACATTTCATATATTACAGAAATGGCTTAGCGAATTAATGATAACGCTTTCTTCTAGTTGTTTTAACAATTAATCCTAAGGAGGGACTAACGGGTAATTAAGGAAATACCTATTTTTCCGCCTGAAGATTCTATTGTTTTATTCCTTAACTTAAAAATGTAAAGGAGGCGGATAAATTTTAAGAAATTACCTTGTATCGATTATTTATTCTTTTTAAAGAGTTATTCAGTTGGATGAGACGGTGTATAGATGGTGGAATGCATTGATATTTTCATATTCATTTAATCATGAAGTTGAAGACTACTAATTTAAAGTTTGGGGGTTTAATGATGGAGTTACAAAAGGAAATCATTCAATCTAATAAGAGTTTTATACAAAAGATATGGGGTAGTCTAAGATTATATGGACCTGGAATAATTATGATACTCACTATGATGGGCGCTGGTGACCTCATTACTGCATCTGTATCTGGTGCAAACTATGGTTATAATCTAATGTGGCTTCTTGTAGTGTCTCTTTTAATACGGTATGTAATTTGTAATATTATGGGGCGTTTCCAGATATACAACAATGAAGGTATGACTATTCTAGAAGGCTATGCACGTCTTCATAAGTTTTTCCCTTTCTTTTTTGGAATTGCGTCTCTATTTATAGGACATTTAATTGTAGCTCAAATGATAAAAGGATCAGGAATTGCTCTTAATTGGATGTTTGGATTTGGAAGCGATTTCATTTGGTCGATAGTCGTTGTTTTAGTGAGCTTATTCATTATGGGAAGAAATGTATATAAAAAATTAGAGTGGGTAATGAAAGGGCTATTAGCCATATTAACAATATCTTTTATAGGATTGGCAGTATATAGCAAACCTGATGTTGTAGGGATTGTAAAGGGGACGGTAGGTTTCGGATTACCGGAGGACACAGGTGCTTATAGTGTAATACTTGTAGGAATTTCATTAGTAGGTGCAGTAGCTGGTTCTCTTACGAATCTAATTTATCCTTATTTTTTACAAGATAAAGGATGGATAAAGCCAATACACAAACGAATTCAACGGAATGATTTACTGTTTGGATTTATTGCGGCTATTACCCTTACATTAGCAATTTGGATTATTGGAGCTGAAATTCTACGTCCTAATAATATTCAAGTTGAGACAATAGATGATATTTCTCTTGCACTTGCCATATACATGGGCGACGTAGGATCTTGGATTTTTTATCTTGGTGTTTTTGCAATTCTTTATAGTAGTGTCATTGGAACAGCAATTGGCTATGCGAAAGTGATCACAGATTGTTATTACAAGGTGACAAATAAGGTATTGACGAAAGAACAAAAAATAGAGGGAGATTCAAAGTTTAAGTGGATTAGTTTATTTTTACTAATTTCCCCTGTTATCTGGTCTATACCTGGATCTACTGGCTTTGTAGCTCTGACTCTGTTTACAAATGCATTAAATATTGTCGCTTTACCAGCGATTGCAATTGGACTTCTTATCATTTCTAATCAGAAGAAGTATTTAGGAAAACATACGAACAATTGGTTTGAAAATATCATGCTAGTAGGGACGACATTATTAGCTATTTGGGGTTCCTACCAAGTACTCTTAAGCTTCTTCGCTTGATTGTAACCTGAATTTAACAAAATTGTACTGTAAATTAACCAATACTTAGAAGGAGACCAACCAGGATGAATGAAGAAATTATAACAAGAATCAGTATGCAATCACGGTCTGTACGTGAGTTGATTTATGAAGAGCTCAAAGAAGCAATACTAAATAAAATGTACGAACCTGGAACTCATTTAAGGGAGAGGGAGCTTGCAAAAGATTTCAATGTAAGTACAACTCCGGTCAAAGAAGCTTTAAGGCAGCTTGAAAAAGATGGTTTAGTAGTAACACAAGCAAGAAAAGGCTCATTTGTTTCCACAAGCTTCATGAACTCAGTGGAAGAAATTAGATGGGCGAGGGCAGCGTTAGAGGGAGTTGCGGCTCGTTTGGCTGCTATTAAAAGAACGGATGATGAAATAGCAAAGCTTGAGTCTATCTTACTAAAAATGAAGTTCTATACAAATGAAAAGAATAGCAAAATGTTAGAAAAATATAATAGTAAATTCCATGATTGCATTATACAAATTGCAAAGAATAATTATATCTCCAATCAAATAGATGCAGTATGCTCCTTTGATAAATTTATTAGGAAAAATGCAATGGCTGATGTAGCGGAACACGAAAGGGCTTTTAAAGAGCATTCTGCTATTTTCGAGAAAATAAAAGAGCAAGATGCAGTAGGAGCAGAAGATGTTATGCGAAACCATATTAACCGTTCTACAAATTTCTCCTTAAACAAAAACAACAGTAAATAAATCCAGATTGGTGCAATTGACAATTAATATCTGATATATCAAATATCATATATTAATAACACACAGCAAAAAAAGCATCAGAATATAAAAGAAAGGATGGATGGATGTTTAAAAATAAACTAAAGACTACATTCAATGATAATTCACAAGAAACAGTTTTTGGCGTATTTATTGGTTTTCCAAGTACACAATTAGTTGAAATGGCTGGATACAATGGCTTTGATGTCATTGTCATTGATAATGAGCATGGTATGCTTTCAGCCGAAAATATTGAACATATGGTTATTGCTTCTGAAAATGTTGGAGTTACTCCATTGGTCCGCGTTAGCTCAAATAGTTCTAGTGAAATTCTAAAAGTGATGGATAGGGGAGCACATGGTGTCCACGTTCCCCAGGTTGAAGAGAAAGAACAGGCTAAAAAAATCGTTGAGGCGGTCAAATATCCACCAATAGGGAAAAGAGGAGCTGCATTTTCAATGAGGGCAGCTCAATATGGGATAGTTCCGATACATGAATATTTGGAACACGCTAATCAACAAAGTTTAATTTGTATTCACATTGAATCTAGTAAAGCAATGGAAAACCTTGAGGAAATTTTAAGTGTTGAAGGAATTGACATGGTTTATATAGGTCCTACTGATTTATCAGTCTCTTTAGGATTTGGAGGTCGAATAGATCATCCTGAAGTATTAAAGAATATTGATAAAATCTACGAGACTGCTAGAAAGTTTGGAGTAAAAGTAGGAATTCATACGAAAGATAAAGCAGGAGCAAAAGCACGAAAAGAATGGGGAGCAGATTATGTATGCCTAACAGTTACTTCCCTAATTAACCATTCCTTTAAGGAGTATATAACGGAAGCGAAAAGTGGATCGGGAATAAAATTATAATTAACAATAAAAGGAGAAAAAATCAATGGGTCACTCTAATTTCAGTGAAAGGTTTTCTACTATTTCAGCAATAAATATTGTCCCATTTAAAAATGGTACAAAGGAAATTGATTGGAAAGGGTTAGAAGAGAATATCCAATTCCTGCTGAAGAATAAGTTAGAAGTAATTGTGCCAAATGGAAATACAGGCGAATTCTATTCTTTGACCTTAGAGGAAGCGAACAACATTATAAAAGAAGTAGTTCGTCTAGTGGATGGGAATGCCACTGTTGTAGCAGGTGTTGGCTATGCAGTGGACACCGCTATTGAAATGGGAAGAGTAGCGCAAAAAGCTGGTGCTGATTGTGTTATGATTCATCAACCGATTCATCCTTATGTGACAGAAAAAGGTGCAATAGATTATTTCAGAAATATTATCGAAGCGCTTGATATTCCATCAATTATATATTTTAAAGATCCTAATTTAAGTGATAATGTGTTAAAGGAATTGGCACCTATGGAGAAACTAGTAGGTGTTAAATATGCAATTAATGATTTACCGCGGTTTGCAAAACTTGTGAGGGAAGTACCGAAAAAACACAATATAGCTTGGATTTGCGGTACTGCAGAAAAATGGGCGCCATTTTTCTTTCATACAGGAGCAGTAGGGTTTACTTCGGGACTAGTGAATCTTTATCCGGAAAAATCATTCGAATTGTTAACAGCACTACGTGAAAATAACAATGAGATTGTTTGGAAAGCATGGTCTGAGGTATTGCCATTTGAGAATCTTAGAGCTAAAAATAATAACGGTAATAATGTAGTGGTGATCAAAGAAGCCATGGAACTACTAGGTTTAACAGCGGGTATAACGAGGGAACCAGTCGCTTCTTTAGGAGAGAATGACAAAAAAGAGTTATCCGATATTCTTCAGTCATGGAAATTAACTTCAGAAAGTTTAGAAGTTTAATAGGTTCAATTTGTAAATGATGGTTTTGTTCTATCCCGGTAAAAGCTTACACAGACAACCTGATCTTAAAAAGAATGTAGAGACCCGTTCTCAATAGAGAAGGGTCTTATACTATGGATTGAGCTTGCCTCTTTATAAATTGGTAAACTTTGCCTTCTGATCTACGATAATTTCGTAAAGCTACATATTCTAAAAGCTTTATTTAAGAAAGAAGGAATAAGCAATGTTAAATAGTTTGAATAAACGGCTTCAAGCATTGATTCCTATTTTGACACCACTTAGTCTAATTATTGGTGTATTGTTTCAACATATTGGTGGGCAGCTTTTGTTTTTAGTTCCTTTGTTATTTGCATTTATGACGTTTACAAGTAGTTTGAGTATGAACTTTAAAGATGTAAAAGGTTTTTCGAAATACCCAACTATTATATTGTTATGTATTGCTTTTTTACATATTATCATGCCTATTTGGGCGTACTTTTTATCAACCGTTATTTTCAATGATCCATTACTAACAATTGGATATGTTATATCCGCATCTGTACCAACTGCAATTACAAGTGTAGTCTGGGTGAGTATTAGTCGTGGGAACCTCCCTTTATGTTTAGCAATTATTTTGATTAATTCGCTTCTTTCTCCGTTAATTATGCCGGCTTTACTACATGTTGTTGTTGGAAAAACAATCGAAATTGATACATTATCATTAATACTAGATTTAGTATGGATGGTTGTAATACCTTCCTTATTAGGGATATCGTTAAATCAATTAACAAAAGGGACTATCCAAGAGACACTTGGTAACAAACTTGCTCCATTCTCGAAGCTGTGCATATTTGGAGTTATTATGATTAACAGTAGTGCCATTGCACCGTACGTAAAACATATTACGTGGGAACTAGTTGGTGTCATTTTTGTTGTATTTTTCATTGCTGTATCTGGCTATGCAATTGCCTTAGTTATTGGGCATTTCCTTTGGCAAGATACAAGTATTATCACAACGTTTGTTTTTCTTGGAGGGATGCGAAATACCGCTATTGGTGTCATAGTGGCAACTACTTATTTCCCTGCAAAAGTTGCGATGCCAGTTGTATTTGGTATGCTATTTCAACAAGTGCTAGCATCATTATTTAGTAAAGTC
>JAPSJC010000029.1 GCA_031178355.1 Ureibacillus sp. | reverse complement strand
CTCCATAAAATGTAGAATTTGAGTTTAGCTCAAATTTTTGCTGGCATCAATTGATGTCCAAAATTTTGTTTCTATAATAGAAACGTTTAATTCATTAACGTTTTGTTGTTCAGTTTTCAAGGTTCATATGTTTTCGCTATTTCTCAACAGCAACTTTTATATAATAACATGTCCTATTTATTAAGTCAAACATTATTTTATAAAATCTTTTTTAATGTTTTATCCGTTTCAAAGGACAAGTAATAATATACTATACTATTTTTTAGATATCAAGCATTTTTTATAAAAAACTTTTTAAGAATTTTATAATCTAAAACAAAGATTGTTATACCAAGTATTACTACAAGTCCGCCAATGATTTGTGAAGGCATTAACTTCTCACTAAATATATAAAACGCCAAGATTGCAGCTCCTATTGGCTCAAATAATACTGCTATTGAAATAACATTTGTACTTACCCATTTTATCGCCCAATTAAATAATGTATGGCCTAATAAATTTGGAATAATAGCTAACAATAAAAAACAAACCCAATCCATAGTAGAGTAAGGACCAAACGATTCTCCCTTAAAAAGTACATAAAAGAATAAACAGATTGTACTAATTGAATAGACTACCATGGTGTATGTAATTAAAGAGATTCTTTTTCTAACATCTTGTCCAAATAATAAATAACCCGTTATTAGAGCACATGCAATAAGTGCGAGCATATCTCCATATAAAGCCATACCACTAACTTGAAAGTCTCCCCAACTAATTAGGAAACTCCCAAAAATTGCAGTTGCACCCGCAACAATTGTTTTAATCGAAAGTTTCTCCTTAAAGAAAAAATAAGTCCCTATAAATGCGAATAACGGTTGCAATGTAACTAATACTGTTGAGCTTGCAACAGAAGTGTAATTTAATGACTCAAACCAAAGTATAAAGTGAAATGCTAAAAAGATTCCTGCTATTGAAGAAAATAACCAATCACGCTTTGTAATTAATTTTAATTCACTAACATGTTTAAGTAAGAAGATAGGACTCATAATTAACACTGAAAATAACATTCGATATAAAGCAATTACCCCTGCATCGGCTGAAGCTAATTTCACAAAAATAGCCGATAGTGAAATAGATATTACCCCTATAAGAATTGGTATGTATGGATGAATTAATGGTTTATTCATATAAAAGATTCCCCAATCATAAAATAGTTCCTTAACTCCAATAAAATATCTCGACTATCAATTATAAAAGTCGAGACCTATAAATATAAAGTTATTTTTATAGCTTTAGTGGTTCAAAAATCTTTAGTGTTTTTATTTTGTCAAATAATTAGGAAGATAGCAATAAGGATTAAGGGGGAATACTATGAATTTTGTAATGACCGAATCTTTTTCCCTTGAAGTATTGATTAAATTATTAATTGCCGCATTTTTAAGTTTGATCATTGGAATTGAGCGAGAATTAAAAAAGAAACCAGTTGGGTTGAAAACAAGCCTTGTCATTTCCACCTTTAGTTGTTTATTAACAATAATTTCGACAGATACTGCGTATAATGTTGCTTCTCGGGAAGATATTAATATTACACTCGATCCACTTCGATTAGCTGCACAAATTGTTAGTGGGATTGGTTTTTTAGGAGCGGGTGTAATCTTAAGAAAAGGAAATGATAGTATAACTGGCCTAACGACCGCTGCAATGATTTGGGGTGCAGCTGGTATTGGTATTGCAGTTGGTGCAGGATTTTATATACAAGCTTTTATTACAGTTGTAATTGTTGTCGTCGGAATTGAGGTAATTGCACCTTTAATGTGGAAAATTGGTCCTAAACGTTTAAGGATGAGGGATATTTCTTTAAAGGTCCAATTATATGATGCAACTAACATAAAAAATTTACTAACCTTTATGAAGGAAAATGAAATGTTTATAGATAATATACGCATCAAAGACATTCAATCACCAATGGAGCAATTATTATATGAAGTGGATATCCGATTTTCTTTACTTTTAAAAGTAGATACTTTTGCTTTATATAGTTTACTTCATTCCCTACCATATATAAAAAATATTGAGATAGAAATCTTAGCTTAAATGGAGGAACTTGTATGGGTGGCATATTTCAGTTATTAAAGGGTGGCAATAAACCATCTTTAGTGGCAGCTTTAGTTAACTTATTTTTAGGGATCATTAAAGGAGTTGCATATTTCTTTACAGGAAACGTTGCGATGTTTGCAGAGATGATGCACTCTCTTGGAGATTCAGCAAACCAGTTTTTCGTTTTTATTGGATCCGCACTCTCTAAAAAGGCTCCTACTAGAAGATTCCCTAATGGCTTTGGGCGAGTAGTTAACCTCGTTTGTTTAGGTGCGGTCTTAATTGTTGCAATTCTTTCTTATGAAACGATTAAAGAAGGTTGGCATCATTTTTTACATCCCGCTGAAGACTCAGAGGGTATGTTCATTGCATTAGGTGTTTTATTCCTCGGTTTCATTTTAGAAGCTGTAGTACTTCATAAAGCAGCAAAAGAAGTATTACATGAAACTGGCCAAAAACACCACGGGCTCCTTGCTATACCTAAATCAATCGCTTTCTTAAAACGCGCTAAACCTGCAACTAAGCTGGTATGGATGGAAGATTTAGTAGCTACCGGCGGTAATGTTCTTGCATTTATCGCTATTGTCATTGCTTACTTTACTGGTTTTTATGCAATGGAAGGACTTGTTTCAATCATAATTGGTATTATGATGTTTTATGTTGTTGGGCGAGTTTTCCTAGATAATGCTCGTGGTGCTATTGGTGAGACAGATGAAGAAATGTTAGTTCATATCGGTAATTTAGTAATGGAGGACTCAAATATAACAGATATTCAACGTTTAGAAGTTGTAAAAGAGGGCGAATTTTTACACGTTGAATTAATAGCAGAAACTGATCCAAATTTGTCTTTAGCATATTTAGATGATGTCCGTGACCACTTAAAGGATATAATATTAAGTCAAAAAGGGGTCAATAAAGTAACTATTGCTTTCGATGAAGAAGACGGTATAACAGAATGGAAGCATCATTTAACTAAAGATAATACTGATAGCGATAGAAAATAACGAACAAGGGGATGTCTTGATATCAGTCAAGTACATCCCCTTTTATTTTTTGTTAATTCAAAATGGCCGTTATAACGACATCTCTAAAATTGTTTTAACATCTTCTGCTTGTAGTAATTTAAATCTTCCAAAAGGACCATAAACCATTGCTTTTTCAACAAGAGTCTCCATTTGTGAATGATCAATTTCATAATCAGCAAGTCTGCTTGGCGCACCAATAGAAATCCAAAATTCACTTAAACGATCAATTCCTTCAAGAGCCACTGCTTCCGCAGTTTTACCTTCTGGATTCACGCCGAATACGCGAGTAGCTAATTGAGCAAATCGCTCAGGATTTACATGGACATTATGTCTCATCCAATTAGGGAAAATAATCGCCAAACCGCCACCATGCGGAATATCATAAACTGCAGAAACCGCATGTTCGATATTATGAGTAGCCCAATCTCCTCTTGAGCCCATGGATAGGAAACCATTTAATGCAATTGTCCCAGCTAATAAGATTGTTTCACGTAATTCATAGTTTTCTAAATCATTGATTAATTTTGGGGCTGCTGCAATTACAGTCCTCAATACACCTTCACACATTTCATCTGTAATTGGAGTATTTGTAGCGTCATGGAAATACTGTTCAAATACATGGGACATCATATCAACAATCCCATAGACTGTTTGATTTTTCGGTAATGAGAAAGTATAGGTTGGATCTAAAATTGAGAACTTAGGGAAAACATAAGGGCTACCCCATCCGTATTTTTCCAAAGTCTCTTCATTTGTAATAACAGAGCCGGAGTTCATTTCTGATCCTGTTGCAGCAATCGTTAGAATAGTTCCAAATGGAAGTGCATCTTTAACGTCCACTTTTTTAACAACAATATTCCATGGATCTTCATCTATTTTTGCACCTGCTACGATTAATTTCGAACAGTCAATAACCGAACCACCACCTACAGCTAGTACAAAATCGATTCCTTCTTTTTTACAAATATCGATTCCTTTACGAGCAGTAGAAACACGAGGGTTCGGTTCAACACCACTTAATTCAAACACTTTCATATTAAGCTTTTCTAATACGGTCATGACATCATTATATAAACCATTGCGTTTAATACTGCCACCACCATAAACAACTAAAACTTTATCACCATATTTAGGTAATTCTGTTTCTAATTGAGCAACTTGATTTTTTCCGAAATATAGTCGTACTGGATTGTAAAAAGTAAAATCGTTCAACTATTAACTCCCCTTTAGCTTTTTATTAACAATATATTTAAATATACCCAACATAAAAATAGACTATGTAAAGGAGAATGAATTCTCTTTTACATAGTCTATATTTTAAAGTATTACACCCAACCACGGAAGCGAGAAGCCTCGGCAGTACGACGAACACCAACCATATATGCAGCTAAACGCATGTTAATGTTACGTGTAGTAGCAGTTGTGTATACATTTTCAAATGCTTCAACCATTTTTTTGTATAATTTTTCTTGAACTTCGTCTTCTGACCAGTAGTAACCCATGTTATTTTGAACCCATTCAAAATAAGAAACTGTTACACCTCCAGCTGAAGCTAAAACATCCGGAACTAATAAAATACCACGTTCAGTTAAAATCTTAGTAGCTTCCGCAGTTGTTGGTCCATTTGCAGCTTCGACAACGATATTCGCTTTAATATCATATGCATTTTCTGCTGTAATTTGATTCTCAATTGCTGCAGGAACTAAAATATCACATTCCAGTTCTAATAACTCTTTGTTTGCAATTGTATTTTCGAATAAAGTAGTTACTGTTCCGAAACTATCGCGGCGATCTAGTAAATAATCAATATCTAACCCTTCAGGATCATGAAGGGCACCATAAGCATCAGAAATACCGATTACTTTTGCACCTAAGTCACTCATAAATTTAGCTAAGAAGCTTCCAGCATTACCGAAACCTTGTATTACAACGCGAGCACCTTTAATATCTATTCCACGTTTTTTAGCAGCTTCTTGAATCACAATTGTTACACCTTGAGCTGTAGCACGGTCACGACCTTGCGAGCCCCCTAATACAATAGGTTTTCCTGTAATGAAACCAGGAGAATTAAATTCGTCCATGCGACTATATTCGTCCATCATCCACGCCATAATTTGAGCATTAGTAAATACATCTGGTGCAGGAATATCTTTTGTTGGTCCAACAATCTGACTAATAGCACGAACATACCCACGACTTAATCTTTCCAGTTCTCCCATAGACATTGTACGTGGATCACAGATAATACCGCCTTTACCTCCACCATATGGAAGATCGACTATACCACATTTTAATGTCATCCACATTGAAAGCGCCTTTACTTCATCTTCGTGAACTCCAGGATGGAAACGAACCCCACCTTTTGTAGGTCCAACCGCATCATTATGTTGTGCACGATATGCAGTAAATACTTTGGTAGTGCCATCATCCATTTTTACAGGAATACGTACATGTAACATACGTAGTGGTTCTTTCAATAACTCATACATTGCTTCATCATAACCAAGCTTATTTAGTGCTTCTTTTATAACATCCTGTGTAGCTGTTAGAAGGTTTAGATTTTCAGACATTTACAATCGCCTCTTCATTCTTTTAATAATATTTGATGTCGCCATCATTGTAACATTTTTGTTTCCCAAAAACTATCAATTCATAATGGTATATTACTTTTTGTCAAATAGAAAAATTTACCAAGGTAAATATCGCCGTAAGAAAGGACAACAGCCCAACCAACTTGGTTGAACTGTGTATTCTAATGTTATAGTTATTTTATTTTTACTAGCTATGCAATCTTTCAGTTAATATTCTTAATAAAAATAGATGCTCTAAACTTCTAGTTTTTATTATTACTATAAAAATTATAGCATTTCAGATACTGATTTAGCTTGCATATGGAGCGTTAAATAATCTGGACCACCCGCTTTTGAGTCAGTCCCTGACATGTTGAAGCCACCAAATGGCTGATAACCTACAGTTGCCGCAGTACAACCTCGATTGAAATATAAATTACCTACATGAAATTCTTCACGGGCTTGTTCTAAATGAGCACGGTTATTAGAAATTACTGCACCTGTAAGGCCGTATACAGTATTGTTTGCTATTTCTATTGCTTCATCAAAATTAGTTGCTTTCGTCATTGCTAACACCGGACCAAAGATTTCTTCTTGCATGATGCGAGCCTGTGGTTCAACATCAACAAATACCGTAGGATGAATAAAATAACCTTTTGAATCATCATATTTCCCACCAACCACTAAACGCCCTTCATTTTTACCGATTTCAATGTAGTCAGATATTTTTTTGAATGCACCTTCATCATTTACAGGCCCAATAAATGTATCCTGTAATGTTGGATCACCAACTTCTAATTCTTTAGTAAGTTCAACTACACGTTCAACTACATGGTTGTACGCTTCATCACCAACAATCACAGCACGGGAGCAAGCTGAACATTTTTGACCACTAAAACCAAATGCAGATGTAACAATTGATTGTGCAGCTAATTCTAAATCTGCACTATTTGCATCATCAACTACAATTGTATCTTTTCCGCCCATCTCGGCGATGACTCGTTTAATCCAAATTTGCCCTTTATTCAATACGGATGCACGTTCATTTATACGTAACCCAACATCGCGTGAACCAGTAAAGCTAATAAAACGTGTACGAGGGTGATCTACTAAGTAATCGCCTACTTCGGCACCAGAACCAGGTATATAGTTTATAACACCAGCTGGCAAACCCGCTTCCTCCATAATTTCCATAAATTTGTAGGCAATTACTGGTGTTGTCGAAGCTGGTTTTAGTAAAACAGTATTTCCAGTTACAACTGCAGCCACAGTAGTTCCTAACATAATAGCGAATGGGAAGTTCCAAGGTGAAATCACTACACCGACGCCTAATGGGATGTAAGTATATTTATTAATTTGACCATGGTTTTGTGCTAAAGGTTTACCATGTTGAAGCTCTAGCATTTGACGTCCATAATACTCTAAGAAGTCAATTCCCTCAGCGATATCTCCATCTGCTTGAGGCCATGGCTTTCCAGCTTCTTTCGTTAACCAAGCACATAATTCATATTTACGTCGACGTACAATAGCGGCCGCTTTGAAGAGAATTTCTGCGCGCACAGATGGAGCTACCCTTTTCCAAGTATTAAATGTAGTATCTGCAACCTGCATTGCTCTTTCTGCTAATTGTTGATTTGCTTTTGATACACTACCTACTACTTCCTTTTTCTTCGCCGGATTATATGAAATAATCTCTTCTTCTGTAGTTATTCTTTCTCCACCTATAATTAAAGGGTATTTGTGCCCGAGTTCACTTTCAACCTTTTTCAAAGCTTCAGTATAAGCTTGACGATTTGTTTCGACAGAAAAATCTGTTAAAGGCTCATGTTTATATGGTACTACCATTGATATTTATACCTCCTACATTTTTATAAATAAGCTGAAACTTCGTAATGACCTTACAAATTTAGGGAATCTACATGTAATTAGTTGAATTCATATACTTCCACTATTTATGTTCTCCAATTGGAAGCGAATTTAAAATACTAGACAAATCATTAAGAATAGAAAATACAAAGATAAAAAAATAAGAAGCTGTCTAGAAATTTATATTTCTAGACAGCTTCTTGTTTATTGACCTGATTGTTCAATCCAATCTTGTAATTTGTCTCTTAATGATTTAAAACCGTTTGCATCATTTTCATTAACACGATCTTGTAACGTTTTTCTTGGTTGAACATCTTTCTTTTTTTGTACTGGTGCTTCCTGTAGTGCACGGGTTGATAAGCTGATTTTTTCAGAAGTTTCATCAATTTCTAAAATCTTCACTTGAATAACGTCACCGATTTTTAAGTAATCTTCGATATCTTTTACAAAACCGTATGTGATTTCTGAAATATGGACTAGTCCCTGTGTATTTTCGTCCAATGCTATGAATGCTCCGTATGGCTGAATACCCGTTACCTTTCCCGTTACTACTTCACCTACTTTATAATTTTTTGTCATAACGAATTTCCTACTTTCTAAATCTTACGTAAATGTCATGTTAAATTATAACATACAGGAGTGTTCGCAAACAAAAAATCATTACATTTAAGTAAATATTTCAACAATTTATAAGTTAATATAAATTGATTATAAACTTTCCATTCAACTATTAGATGAAAGCGTGAAAGTACTAGCAGGAGTAAAACTTTCTACTATTATAGTTACAAAAAAATAGATTGTCTCAAGTCATTAAGACTGGAAACAATCCAAGTATACTAGATTACTTTATAAAATACATTTTGCTTCAAACTTAACTGCAATTAATTTATACGAAATCGAGACACACTGTTCAAAAGGAATCCATTGTTCGAACGAATGTTCATATACAGTTTGAATCACTTTTGCTAGTTTACTAGGATCATCAATACCGTGTAAAGCAGCTACTACATCAGCAGTTTCCGTATCATATTGGTCTCCCCCAATATTGAAGGGATCCCATTCTTGTAATATATGCAATGCTTTTTTATTCATCAAAATTGTATTATCCATTTTTTCACCTGATTACCCTTTATACTTACTTGGTATGGTATCATAGTTGGTAGAAATAATAAATGAAATGAGTGATCGATTTGTCTATTAATTTTGATGAGCATTACAATCGTAGAAATACAAATTCTTTAAAATGGGATCAGTTCAAGGATCGAATCCGCGCAAAATATAATGTCGTCGACTCAGATGATATATTACCGATGTGGGTTGCAGATATGGATTTTGCGATCCCTACCGTAATTACAGATGCGATTAAAAATAGACTAGACCATCCGATTTTTGGTTATTCATATGTAAGTGATTCATGTAAAGAAGCAATTCAAAGATGGTTTGAAAAGCACCATAATTGGACTATTGATACGAAAACAATTTTATTTCACCAAGGGGTAGTCCCTGCGATTGCCACAATTGTAGAAACATTTACTAAACCTGGTGATAAAATCTGCATTTCTACACCAGTATATCCGGCATTTTTCAATATACCACAAGCTCTAAAAAGAGAAGTTATTGCTTGTGATTTAGTATTAAATCACAATGCCTATGAATATGATTTCAATGCATTAGAAGAAGCATTTAAAACTGGTGTTAAAGTTTATATACTATGTAGCCCTCATAATCCTGGTGGGGTTGCTTGGTCAAAAGAAGACCTAGAACATTTAGTACAATTATGTATCAAGTATGATGTCTTACTTCTTTCAGATGAAATTCATGCAGATATTGTTTTTAATGGATATAAACATATACCAACATTAACGGTGAAAGATGCTGACAAAGCGAAAATCGTAACTTGTATAGCACCAACAAAGACATTTAATATCGCGGGAATCCATGCTGCATTCATGGTCGTGCCAGACGATCAGTTACGATTAAAATTAAATCAAAACTTACAAGCACACGGTCTTGGAGAACTTAACCTTTTAGCAGCAGCAGCAGTTGAAGCTGCTTATGAAAAAGGCGAAGAATGGTTAAATAATATGATTCAATACATCTCTAATAATATGGATTATGTAGTAGATGAGTTAAATAAAGTAGAGGGTATTTCGGTTACAAAACCAAATGCTTCATATTTAATTTGGATTGATTATCGTGAGACAGGTTTGTCAGAGGATGATATGATGCAACGGTTACTTGTAAAAGGTAGACTTGCTATTGAGCCTGGAACAAAATACGGAGAAGCTGGAAGAGGATTTTTACGAATCAATGTTGCATGTCCGCTTGAAACAGTAAAAGATGGAGTAGCAAGATTTAAAAAGGCATTATCTTAATGATTAAAAAAGCAAGGTGAAATGATTCATCTTGTTTTTTTTATATAAACCATACAGTTTAAATTTTATTCCTTTTACTTTTATTTCAATAGGCTATAGTAAAAATGATTAAGTTTATCTCAAATAAACCTAAGAAAATTTAAATGTTCAAAAGTTGGTGTAGGGATATGTTTTCAAAGGGGTATACATTAAAAGAAAAATAAGTTAAGAGGTGGTTATTGTATGAAACAATAACCACCTCTTAGTTTATTCTTGTGTACTATTTTCTATATTATGTTGTCTTTCGTGTAAAATACGATCTTCTATTTCTTTCGCTTTGTTCGCTTGTTTTTTAGAGATACGTTTAACCCACTTAAATACCAAAAAACATAAAAGTAGTAAAATAGCGAATTCAATTACCGCAGGAATATATGCTGATTTATCTTCTGGAAAATATAAAAATCCAGAATATAAAGCGATTAAATTCATGTTAATCTCATCCTTTATTATTATTCACTTACAGTGATTGACTCTATTTTAACATCTTCTAATGGTTTATCACGCATATCTTTTTCAACGTTCGCAATATTGTCAACAATATCCATGCCTTCAACAACGTGACCAAACACCGTATGTTTGTAATCTAACCATGGTGTACCGCCAATACGAGCATATTCATCAATAATTTCTTTTGGATAACCGGCTTGTTCCAATTGTTGAATCATATTACTTGGTACTTGTTGCATTTGTACAATGAAGAACTGTGAACCATTTGTATTTGGACCCGCGTTAGCCATTGATAAAGCTCCACGTAAGTTAAATAGTTCTGGGTGGAATTCATCTTCAAATGAACTTCCCCAAATTGATTCTCCACCCATACCTGTCCCTGTTGGGTCTCCCCCTTGAATCATGAAATCAGTAATAACACGGTGGAAAATGATACCATTATAATAACCAGATTTAGCATGCCCTAAAAAGTTTTCAACAGTCTTAGGTGCTCGCTCAGGGAAAAGCTTTATTTTGATTGAACCTAAAGTTGTGTTCATTTCAACTAATACTTCACCTGGATTTAATTCTTTCGTTAATTGTGGATACATTGTAATCTCTCCTATTCATCAAAATCATCACATTTCTAACTCGTTACAGTCTAACATAAGAAGATGTTTTTTTCCGCTAATATACTTCCTATCGTTCTTGATTTTTAGTTTGTGTATAATAAAATGAGAAGTAATTTATTGTAAATGGAAGAAGTGAACAGCTATGTCAAATCAAAAACATAACTTTATGATTATCCTTATTTCAAATTTTATAGTCGCTAGCTCCATTACTATGATTATGCCCTTTTTATCATTGTATATTGAAACGCTTGGTGACTTTTCCGAAAGTTATGTACAACAATGGGCCGGATTAACATTTGGCGCAACCTTTGTTACAGCATTGATTATGTCTCCTGTTTGGGGGCGAGTTGCAGACAAGTATGGTTATAAACCAATTATGATTATTAATTGTTTTGGTATTGCAACAAGTATTTTCCTTATGGGTTATGTAAACAATGTAGAGCAATTTTTTGTATTACGACTTTTAATGGGGATCGTTACTGGGTTTATTCCAACATCAATGGCATTTATTAGTAAACATACACCTAAAAATACTGCCGGTAAGACATTAGGAACTCTTCAAATGGGTAGTGTTGGAGGTACTTTATTTGGTCCAGTAATTGGAGGTGCACTTGCAGACCAAGTTGGTTTTAATTATACATTCATCTTCACTGCCATCACGATTTCAATCGCTGCTCTTATTATTATTTTTGCTGTCCATGAGCCTAACATTATTCGTAAGGAAAAGAATTCAGTATATTCACGAAAGAATATTATTTGGACTATTTTCCACCATCGTTTAATTTTAAATGTCATGCTTGTGGCTTCATTAATACAAATAGGTAATTTCAGCATCCAGCCTCTACTCTCTTTATATGTGGCACAACTAACAACTTCAGGACAAGTTGCTCTATTAGCAGGAATCACCTTCAGTGCTACCGGTGTTGGAACACTGTTGTTTTCTCGTTATTTCGGTCGCTTAGCTGACCATGTAGGTTATGAGAAAGTATTAATGGTTTTATTGTTTATTAGTTGTATCATCATCATACCCCAAGCCTTTGTAACTTCATTATGGCAACTAATGATCTTAAGATTTTTATTAGGTATCTTTTCAGGTGGATTAATTCCTATTACAACTGCACTAATTCGGAAAGAAGCCCCTATCGAAATACAGGGGGAAATCATGGGCTATAATCAAAGTTTCCGATTCCTAGGAAATATTGTTGGACCTGTATTAGGTGGAATAATAAGCGGTTTTGCTTCAATATCAGCTGTTTTTTATTTAACTAGTTTATTGTTTTTAATCGCTTCGATCATGGTATTTATTACACGAAAGTTACCTAAGCAATATATGGAGGATATTTTAGTAGAACACAGCTTGGCCCAAAAATAGCAGTTGTTTCTCTTGTCTAAGTATTTCCAAAAAAAATTAAATAAACTTATTCAAATCCATGGATATGGTATTCTTTCATGTAGAGAGATTTACTTGGGGGAAGAAAGATGAAGCAACTGGTAGGATTATCCTTTATTATCTGTAGTATTCCAATCCTTTTACTATTAGGAAATAGTGTTTGGAATGAATTGGAAATTATTTCAATACATGAAAAACAATTAACAGAAGACATTCAACTACCAGTAATCGAAAACTCTTTACCTGCTAAAATGTTTGATCAAAATGGTGTGGTCTTTAATGAGGAGTATGTTGAATGGCGAGAACCTATTGAATTTGAAGATGTTCCAGAGATAATTAAACAAATATATATTTTAAGTGAAGACAAAGAATTTTATAATCATTTAGGGTTCAATTTAAGTGCAATAGCAAGAGCTGTAGTTGTCAATTCAACAAGCGAATCGATTGAACAAGGTGGTAGTACGATTACACAACAACTTGTTAGACTGCGGTATTTATCTACGGAGAAAACGTACGAAAGAAAGTTAATGGAACTTTTCTATGCATACAAGTTAGAAGAACTATATGACAAAGAAACAATTTTTGAAATGTATTTAAACGAAATGTACTTTGGAAATCAAGTTTATGGTATTGGTTCTGCTGCTACTTATTATTTCCAGAAGCCATTGGAGCAATTGTCCATTGCTCAAATGGCATTTTTAGCAGCAATTCCTAATAATCCTTCTCTATATAACCCAATACCCCACTTCGATAATACTAAAGCGCGCCAAGAAAGATTGATAGATACTTTAGCAGAAAATAAGGTGATATCGGTTGAAGATGCCCTTGCTTATAAGCAAGAGAAAATCACTTTATCGATTCGATCTAAAATCCAACAACACCCATCCTATAGTACCTATGTATTAGAAGAATTAAAATGGCTCATTGCTTATCAAGAAGGACTAGATATCAAACTAAAGCAGGCACAAGGTGAAGTTGAGCGTAAAACGATTTTAAATACTATTGAAAGCCGATATACCGAAGTTTTAAATTCTGGAATAGAGATACATACTGCCCTCGATTCAGCAAAACAATTAGAGGACGAAAAGAAGATAAATTCTCTCCTTTGGCTAGATGGTTTACAGGCAAGTGCCGTCGTAGTGGATAACAAAACTAGAGAAATCGTTAGTTTATATGCTGGTAAACATTATAATCAATTTGATTTTAATAGAGCATATCAGTCAACAAGGCAACCAGGTTCTTCCTTGAAACCTTTAATTGTCTATGCCCCACTTTTTGAAGTAACTGCCTACACACCTCATTCACTAATTAGTGGCGGGTCCATGTGTATCGGTAATTTCTGTCCTCAAAATTACGGTGGTGCAGTTTATGGGAATGTCAGTATCTCAACTGCCTTTAAATATAGTTACAATACTTCAGCAGTTCGTTTATTAAATACAATCGGGATTGATACTAGTTTCGGATTTTTGGAACGTTTTAACTTCACTTCTTTAGTCAACGAAGACCGTTCTTACGCAGCAGCACTTGGTGGTCTCACTTATGGGGTTTCCACCCTTGAAATGGCAGACGCTTATAGTAGTTTTATAGATGGAAATTATCAAAGAATCCATAGTATTCGTGAAGTAACGGATTTAAAGGGAAATGTACTGTATAGCTGGGGAGCAGAACAGGAAACCATTTGGTCGCCACATACTGTTCAATATATGCGGTCATTATTAAGCGATGTAGTAAATAGCGGTACGGGAATAGGTTTATATGCAAATTCCTCCTACCTCGGAGCAAAAACCGGAACAACAAACGATTATAAGGATTTTTGGATTGCAGGCTTAACAAAGGAATATACTTCTGCAGTATGGTTAGGTTATGATCAACCAAAATCAATGCAGTTTCTAGAAGACGATCAAATTCATTTCAAAATATTTACTATCATTATGAACTAACTAAAAAGAGGCCGGGACATAAGGAATAAAGTACAATCCATCATCATCTTAGATTGTACTTTTTGTGATATAGCAAGGTTCGTTCCGATGCATACTCCGCTTTCCGCAGGCGACCCTCGAGCCCACACCAGTATACTGTGTGTGGGCTCGACATTGCTCTTTTTTCCTGCAGGACAAGTACTCTCCAACGAACTTCTAATATAATATTGCAATACCAATTATTACTATCATTAAAATTGTTTCAGAGTTGGTAATTTACTCTTGTCCCAGCATCCCTTTTAATTCGCAAATGGTAGACTTGCTAAAATACCATTATAAAGTTTAAGTAAAATATACAAAATTAGTGTAATAAAAACTGACCAAAAGAGTATTTCAATGACAATTAGCCCAAGCATTCCAAATAGGGTCATATAATGACTCATTTTATATACAGTATAAATAAAATAAGTCAATACAGCGATGCCAAAAATCGCTACTAAAATAGTAACAGACTGAATGCCTATAAACGATAAAAGTGAACCAAAAAAGAAGATTACATAGCCACCTCTCGCAGCACTCATTGTTTCTCCTGCTCTATCTTTTGAGAAGAATAGCATCCCGACTTCATGAATTGTTTGTCCGATTAACTTTAATGCTGAAAATAGCATAAAGAAACAAAGTGAAAATATAATCAAAAGAAATAATCGCATTTCTATCTCGGATAAAAACTCTTTCATCCCAGCGTAAACACCAATAGAAGTTAAGAAAGGTAATAACTGATTAACTGCAAAGATTCCAAAAGATAAACTAAATAAAATAATAGTGAATAATGGTAAGTAGCCATACAAATATGGATTTTTCATGATATTTCCTCAATATTTATCATTCTCATACTCTATGATAGCATATTATTTTTAATGTGTCGTATTAGGTTAGTTACACACATATGAGTGCATAAATGCACGGATTAGAGTATAATTTGAACTATTCAAAGAATTTTCTCGTTTATTTGAGAAAGGAGGATTTTTTTGTTACAAGTACTATGTCTTTTTGTTCCTTTAATAGCTGCGCTGTTTATACCCTTTTTCTTTAAAAAGATTCGAAATGTACATACTGGTTGGTTTGTTTTAATCGTCCCACTTCTATTAGTGATTTATTATTCAACCTATATACCTAGCATTTCAAAGGGTGGTACTGTAATAGAGCAGTTACCATGGATTCCTTCATTGGGTATTTCTTTTGTATCCTATCTTGATGGATTAAGTTTATTGTTTTCTTTATTAATAACAGGTATTGGATCACTTGTTGTGCTTTATTCAATCTTCTATTTAGATCGTAAAAAAGAACAACTACACAATTTCTATATTTATCTACTAATTTTCATGTCAGCTATGTTAGGTGTTGTACAATCTGACAATATGATAACCCTTTATTTGTTCTGGGAACTTACTTCTATTTCATCATTTTTACTCATTGGATATTGGTTTAATCGAGATAAATCTCGATTTGGTGCACTGAAGTCCATGATGATAACTGTTGCAGGCGGTATGATGATGCTCGGAGGATTTGTTTTACTATCTATGATGGGTGGAACATTCTCTATAAGAGATTTAATAGAACAAGCTCCGCAACTTGCTACTAATGATACATTTGTTATTGCATTAGTTTTAATTCTATTAGGTGCATTTACGAAGTCTGCACAATTTCCATTTTATATTTGGTTACCAGATGCAATGGAAGCGCCTACACCTGTAAGCGCATATCTTCACTCTGCAACTATGGTAAAAGCAGGTATCTATTTAGTTGCCCGCTTTACTCCTATTTTTGCCTTATCCGAAATATGGATTTGGTTAGTTGCGGGTATCGGTTTGCTTACGTTGTTCTGGGGTTCATTCTTCGCATTGAAACAAACAGACTTAAAAGGAATTCTTGCGTATTCAACTGTCAGTCAGTTGGGGCTAATTATGTCACTATTAGGTGTTGGTGCAATTGCTTATCACGTCGATGGTGCTGCGGATACGGTATTTAAATACGCTGCATTTGCTGCCATTTTCCATCTCATAAACCATGCTACCTTCAAAGGTAGTTTGTTCATGATTGCTGGTATTGTTGACCATGAAACTGGTACCCGTGATATACGCAAACTCGGCGGCCTAATGAGTCTCATGCCAGTTAGTTTTACTGTTGCATTAATAGGAAGTTTCTCAATGGCTGGATTGCCACCGTTTAACGGTTTTTTAAGTAAAGAAATGTTCTTAACAGGTATGCTTTCAGTATCTGAATTTGATCTATTCAATTTTGCTACTTGGGGACCACTTTTCCCTATAATTGCATGGGTGGCAAGTGTATTCACATTTATTTACAGCTTTTACTTTGTGTTCAAAACATTTACTGGAAAGTTAAATAAAGAGGCATTGCCTAAAAAGCCTCATGAAGCACCAATTGGAATGTTAATCTCACCAGTTATTTTAGCCAGCTTAGTGGTTGCAATATTCTTTATTCCCAATGTAATAACAGATTTGTTTGTAAAACCTGCGGTAGTTGCTATTCAACCATTTCTATATACTAGTCCAAACGATGTACATATTCATGTATCGGCTTGGCATGGTCCTACACCTGAATTGTTCATGACAATTGGAATTATTGTACTAGGATTATTACTATTCTTCACATTATCAAAGTGGCAAAAAGTTTATAACGTACTACCAGAGCGTTTTACTATTAATCGCTTATATGACTATACAATGAATGAATTACTAGGTTCTTGGATGACACGTGTTTCTGGACTTTACATGACAGGTTCCATACGTAAATATTTAGTTTATATGTTTACGGCTATTCCAGTTATAGTGATTGGTACTTTGATCTTTAAAAATGCTTTTGCTTTTTCGTTTAATGGAGCATCTCCGGTCAATTTATACGGGGTTATTCTAGTCGCTGTTTTAGTAATTGGAACAATTACGACTGTTTTTGCGAAATCTAGAATTACATCAATTGTTGCACTTGGTGCAGTCGGATATACTGTTTCTTTATTCTTTGTCATATTTAATGCACCTGATTTAGCTCTAACTCAGCTTGTTATTGAAACAATTTCGGTTGCTTTATTCTTAATGGCCTTTTATCACTTACCGAGGTTTAGCAAAGCCGAGGAACGTACTCGATTTAAACTTGGGAGAGCCTTTGTATCAATCGCTATTGGTGCAATGGTGACTTTGGTTGCTCTTTCCAGTCATTCACAAAAATTCATTGCATCCATCTCAGAGTACTATAAAGAAACCGTTTATAGTGAAGCAGGTGGGGGAAATATTGTAAACGTAATTTTAGTTGATTACCGCGGATTTGATACGTTGTTTGAAATTGCTGTACTCGCAATTGCTGGGATTTCAATTTATGCAATGATTAAATTACGTTTAAGCAGAAAGGAGAAAAACTATGAAAATAAATAACGTCATATTGCAATTTACTGCAAAATTCGTCTTTTTCATTATTTTCTTCTTTGCTGTACATATCTTCTTTGCTGGGCATTATACACCTGGTGGAGGATTTGTTGGCGGATTAGTTACTGCAAGTGCAATTGTATTATTAATTATTGCATTTGATTTAAATACCGTTCAAAAGCTTCTTCCGATTAATTATATTTATGTTGTCGCAGTTGGTTTAATTTTAGCATTGGGAACAGCGGCATTTTCAATGTTCGTTGGTGAGCCGTTCTTCACACATTTCTTTGATTATTTTTATTTACCTTTGTTCGGAAAAACTTCTCTTCATACTGCAGCTTTATTCGACTTAGGGGTTTATTTGGTTGTTGTTGGTGTTACGATGACCATTATTCAAACGATTGGGGAGGATGAATAATGGAGATAGTTATGGCTTTCGCATGTGGTTTTCTGTTTATGTCAGCAGTTTATTTAATTTTATCAAAAAGTTTACTTAGAATTATTATCGGAACTGGTTTATTAAGTCATGGCGCTCACTTATTAATACTTACAATGGGTGGTTTTGGGGGCAGCAATCCACCGGTGTTGGCAGATGGAGTCACTGAATATGTCGATCCCCTACCACAGGCGCTTATTTTGACAGCCATTGTTATTAGTTTTGGTGTTACTGCATTCTTTTTAGTTTTGGCATATCGTGCATACCAAGAGTTAAAAACGGATGATATGACCCAAATGAAAGGAAGTGAAAACCATGAATAACTTTCTTTTGTTACCTATTTTAATTCCGTTTTTCTTCGGAATGATCTTACTGTTTGGTCAAAAGAAATTAGGATATCAACGAATTACTACACTTTTAGGATTAATGATTTCTATCATTTGTGCGTTTGCATTAATGCTTAATGTAAATCAAAATGGTCCTCAAATCGTGACATTTGGTAACTGGCCAGTACCATTTGGAATTACAATGGTTTCAGATATGGTTTCAGCACTGTTGGTACTTACAACACTCGTACTTGCATTTTTTATCGTTTGGTACGGTTTTGGTTCCATTGGCAAAGAACGTGAACGCTTCTTCTATTATCCTGGGGTAATGTTTATCGTTACAGGGGTTAATGGAGCGTTTACAACTGGAGATATTTTTAACCTATTTGTATTCTTTGAAGTACTGCTAATGGCTTCCTACCTACTTATTGTCCTTGGTGGTGAAAAAGCACAATTACGTGAGTCTATTAAGTATATATTAATTAATGTTATTTCCTCTGCATTATTCGTTATAACAGTAGCTTATTTGTATTCAGTTGTTGGTACACTAAATATGGCAGATATTTCGGTCAAAATAGCGGAAATTAATCAACCTGGGATTGTAACAGTTATTGCCGTCTTATTCTTAATGGTATTTGGTATGAAAGCAGCAATTTTCCCACTTTATTTCTGGTTGCCTAGTGCTTATGCTGCACCACCTATTCCAGTACTAGCTTTATTTGGTGCGTTGTTAACAAAGGTTGGGGTTTACGCAATCATGCGTACGTATACGTTATTCTTTACACATGATTTAGCCTACACACATGAATTATTACTCATACTTTCAATTCTTACAATTGTCGCTGGAAGTATAGGTGCGCTTGCCCATTTTGATGTAAAACAAATCATTATATATAACATAGTCATTGCAGTAGGCGTTATTTTATTTGGTGTTGCTCAAATGAATGAAGCAGCGCTTGAAGGTGCGGTATTTTATCTTATCCACGATATGATTATTAAAGCTGCACTGTTCATGTTGATAGGAATTATCATTTATGTAACAGGAACAACGAATTTACGGAAAATGGGCGGATTAATGGGAAATTATCCGGCATTAGGATGGTTTTATTTAATTGCAGCTCTCGGCTTAGCAGGTGTCCCACCTTTAAGTGGTTTTATTGGAAAGTTATTAATTGTTCAGGGTGGTTTCCAGGCAGGAAATGTTTGGACTAGCATTTTCATATTAGCTTCTAGTTTAGTAGTATTACTTTCTGTTATCCGAATATTTATATATGCATTTTGGGGCGAACAGGGTCAGCTTTCAAGTACTATGAATAAGTCAACTTATAACCTTTTATTCTTTCCAACAATTGGTTTAGTACTAGTATCCATCTTATATGGTGTTGGAACTGAAATCATTCAACCCTTTATGAATGAAGCATCAAAGGTTTTATCTGATCCATCGATTTATAGTGACGCAGTGTTGAAAGGAGGAAAGTAAATTGTCCTTTCAAATTTTATTAAATTTTTTCTTAGCTTTCCTTTTAATGTTTTTAACTTCTAACTATACGCCGTCAGGTTTTGTTATAGGTTATTTACTTGGTTTACTTTCACTTCTTGCCTTAAGAAGATTTTTCAGTACCAGATTATATCTCGGTCTAGTTTGGGCTGTTATCAAATTAATCATTCTCTTTATAAAAGAGTTAATCTTAGCAAATATTTCAGTATTAGTACTCGTATTAAGGCCAAAATTAGAAATGCATCCAGCGTTTTTCAGATATGATACAAAACTACAAACTGATTGGGAAATTACACTTTTATCAGCTTTAATTACATTAACTCCAGGTACGTTAGTTGTTCACGTATCGGATGACTCGAAATCTTTATATATTCATGTAATCGATAGTAACGATATCGACGAAACCATCGATTCAATTAAAAATACCTTTGAAAAGGCAATATTGGAGGTGAGCCGCTCATGACATATTTTATTTGGTCAGCAATCGTAATCATTGCATTATCAATGGTTGCCTTACTGTTTCGTGTCGTGAAAGGGCCAACCCCTTCCGATCGAGTAATCGCATTAGATACATTAGGGATCGCTCTAATATGCATCGTAGGCCTATACTCTATATTAGTAAACACTAAATTTTTCCTTGAGATAATTCTGTTACTTGCAATTCTCTCCTTTATTGGAACAATTGCCTTCTCTAAATTTATAGAGAAAGGAGATATCATTACTCGTGACGATTCTCGCTAATATACTAGTGATCTTCTTTATTGTTGTCGGTTTATTATTTATTGTTGTGACAGCTATTGGTATGATTCGATTACCAGATTTATATTCAAGAGCACATGCTGCTTCAAAAAGTTCTACATTGGGCGTAATGTGTATATTATTAGGTGTATTCTTTCACTTTTGGCTGAATGAGGGACATTTTAACCCTGCCATCTTATTAGGAGCCCTATTCTTATTCATCACAGGACCTGTTGGGGCACACATAATGGGACGCTCTTCTTATATAGCAGGTGTTAAGCCTTGGTCTGGAACTGTTCGTGATGACCTAGAAGAAGAAATAAATCAAAAAAAGAATAATGTATAAATAAAAAGAAGCGCGAATCAATTCGCGCTTCTTTTTAATAATATCGTCCGTGTCTTCTTCTTGGATAGTGATAATATGGAGGGTAAGGATCATATCTATATGGTGGTCTATAGTAGTGTGGATAACGATAATAATCTGGACGATAATTGTCTGGATAAAGAACATTACCTAGGAAGCCACCTAATAAGCCACCTAAGAATGGATAACCAAAACCATAACCGCCGCCTCCATAGCCTCTATAAAAGTTTGTCATACTATTCCTCCTTTTCTTTAGTAACATATGTAAGAAAAGGAAGAGCAGTTATGCTGTTGCCTACGTAGATTCTAACTAATTAAATACTAGTTCGCTCTTGTTGTAAATCTTTAAATCGTTCTATAAATGTCGCAAGAGTTCTTACCATTACTCCCGTTCCACCTTTTGGACCTAAATCATGGGCAGATTTCGCATCTGAAGTTCCAGCAATATCCAAATGAATCCAAGGCGTGTTTCCAACAAACTCCCCAACAAATCCTCCACCAAAAATCATATGACCATCACTACCAGGTGAATTGTTTAAATCTGCAACATCTGATTTACGAATTCTCTTCTTATCACTTTCTGTTAATGGCATTCCCCAAACAAATTCACCTGTTTCGATACTTGATTCAATAAAGGCATCAAAGAACCCTTCATTATTTGTAAGGGCACCAGTTTTATCAAAACCAAGAGCAGTGATGACACCACCAGTAAGCGTTGCTACATCGATTAAGTAATTTGCACCGTGTTGTTTAGCGTATGTAACCGCATCCGCTAAGACCAAACGTCCTTCTGCATCTGAATTCAACACTTCTACCGTTTTACCACTGAATGTTGTAATCACATCGTCTGGTTTCATGGCATCACTAGAAATCATATTATCTGTTGCACCAATAACAGCTACAACATTTTGATCTGGTCGAAGCTCACCAATAATTTTCATTGCTCCTAAAACAGCAGCTGCTCCTCCCATATCTCCTTTCATTCCAACCATGCCAGTTTTCGGTTTAATAGAATAACCACCTGTATCGTAAGTTACACCTTTTCCAACTAAGCCTATAACTTGGTCCCATTCATCTGTTGCTTTGTATTTTAATGTAATCATTCTAGGTTCAATTGAAGAACCTTGGTTAACAGATAGTATTCCACCCATTCCAAGTTCCTCTAACTCTTTTTTAGAAAGGATCTCAACTTCAAAATCGTATTGCTTAGCTAACTCGAAGGCATAATCTGCAAGAACTGGTGCTGTTAGTATGTTTGGTGGTTGATTCACTAAACTACGTGCTTCATTGACTGAATCTGCATAAACTTTACCAACTTGGTAGCTAGATACTATTTCGTTAATGTCTGAATTAGTCACGAATTCAACTGATTCTAAATATTGGTCTGGCTCATTAGATGTTGTTTTATAATGCGGTATCGTATAATAACCCATTCCAATTCCTTCGGCCGATAAAAATGCTATATCATTTTCATCAATTGGTGCTGCTGTAAATGATTCTGGCCAAATAGCAAAGTTACTTGCCTTTAATTTTTTTAACTCTTTACCAACTAATCCAAAAGTTTCCCTTAGAATTTTGTCTGTTAATGTCTTTTGGTCACCTAATCCGACAAACAGAACTCTTTTTACGTTTTGATTAGAGGTTGTAACAGGAAGTTTCGTTAACTTCTTCTGTTCCGTTTGAATATCGCCTGATTTTAACCAATCCTCAACAGATGGTCCAAAAAAGGAAACAAATTGCTCCCAACCCTTTACTTGATCTGAATTTCTTCTAACGCCTACAATTAATAATTCAGCTGTTAACTGGTCAAAACTTTTTGCTTTTTTTGTAATGTTCATACTAACATTCCTCCCCTACAAACTATTGTATAATAAAAATTCAATTTTCAATATTATTACGTCATTTTTAAGAAAAATCGTGCTATACTTGTACCAAAGAATTAGAAAGGTAGGGATATTGCATTTTGGCTTTACTACAGAATACACCTTTATTATTAGCGCTATTTTCTATTCTGTTTGCACAATTCATAAAAGTTCCTATTCATTTTGTTTTAACAAAAAAGGTGAATTGGTCCTTAATGACTTCAACAGGCGGAATGCCAAGTTCACATTCGGCTGCTGTCACTAGTTTAGCAACTGCAGTTGGATTTGAAACAGGCTTAGGCTCCCCTACCTTTGCAGTAGCCGCCATGTTTGCAGGTATTGTGATGTATGATGCAAGTGGTGTTCGTTACCAAGCTGGTCAACATGCTGCAGCACTTAACCAAATTCGAGATGACTTACACGTATTTTTTAGAGAAATCTCAAGATGGCCAGACAAAAGTGATGCTGAGAAACACGAAGAACTAAAAACATTATTAGGACATAAGCCTAGTGAAGTATTATCAGGAGCTATTACAGGTATACTCATTGCAATTATCTTTTACAATTTTATAGGGTAAAAAAGTGCCATCGGATTACCGATCGCACTTTTTTTCTTTTCATATTAAAACATTCGATAGCCGCTTTTTCGCAGAAACATAATGACAAACCCTGCAACAATTGCACCGGCTAATCCCCCAGCTAATATTGCAATATCCACCACTTGAAGTGAAATAATTTTATCCCACAAGGCTGGAAAAGCTGATCCTGGTTTGAAAATATAATCTAAGAAACTAACTTCATCAATGATAAACACAACCACGATTGGATAGACAATCGCCATAAGCCATGTCATTCGAAGAAGCATGTTTAATAAAAACCCTATCCCAAAGAACATAACAAAAAATAGTACGATGGAGATGATAAGTTGTACTACGGAAACTGAACCACTCATTTATGTATACCTCCGATTTTCTCTTAACTAGTTTAACTTATATACGTATACCTTTCAAATAGAAAAGAAGTGAATGAGTGTCTTAAAAGTAATATAGGTCCTGCTCTGTATGTGAAGGTCGATTTGGGATTTAGAATAATAGTGCACATTGATGAACTCTATGTGCACGTTCGATCAAGGATCTATTCATAAATGTACTTTCAAGCTCTCTATGTGTTACTCAAGATTATGAGATTACATAAATCCCCATACAAGCTCCCTAAGCAAACGGACAATTAGGAATTTAACTCAAAAGCGCACATAGAAGCTCTCTATGTGCACAAACGATTTAATATTTATCTCAAAATTTCATATACATGCGCTCTACGCTCTATGTAAATGTACGTTTAGAACGTTACTCCCAAGAGTTCTCATAGAAGCACTCAATATGGATCGACATATAAACCGCTATTTATTAAAAAATAGTTTATACGAAGAGTATTCAAATACATCTCCTGGATTGATGCCTTCTCTTTTTTGAAGTTGATGGTGCTTTATCTCATGACTTGCCATTTCTCTTAACATGACAGAGGCTTCTCCACCATTCACAAGCTCTTCAACAGTTAACCATTTCACTTCGGATATTTCTTTTTCTTGTATTGTAATTAGTTGATTTTCTTCTATTGGGTGACAGTAAAATATAGCCATGTTATCACTGATATCCTGTCTAATAACACCAGTACGCAAACCAATTAAACCTGTTACTTCACAATCGATACCAGTTTCTTCCTTTACTTCTCTTACTACTGCTTCATCTGCAGTTTCACCAAACTTTACAAAACCTGCTGGTAATGACCATACTCCCTTTAAACCGCTATATGTTTTTTTGACTACAAGCCATTTACCTTCAGAGTTAATGACAATACCGGCAACACCTAGCCATACTTTCCCTCTATCTACTTTCACAACCTCACCCCTTACCGTCTTCTTTTATCAATTAAACGTTCTATTTTTCTAGTTCCAACGAAAAAACTCATCCATTTTATCAATATTAATTGACGGAATGGATGAGTATGGTCTTCACTATTATTCACACACTTCTGGTGTACCTTCTACCTTAGCTGTTCTAAATGAAGTTCCACAGCCACATGATGCAATGGCGTTTGGATTGTCGATAGTGAATCCGCCACCCATTAATGATTGTTTATAATCAATTTTTGTACCCATTATGATTGGTGCGTCTTCACGGGAAACAAGAATTTTAATACCGTGTTGTTCATCTTGGAAATCTTGACCCTCATTAAAGCTATTATCAAAATTCATGCCATATGATAGTCCGCTACATCCACCACCATGTACAAGCACACGTAAAAATGCACCTTGTTCTTCATTATGCTCTTGCATCTCTTTTATGCGAAATGCTGCAGCTTCAGTTAAATCAATAACTTTCTTTTCGCTTGTCATCCCTGTCACCTTCTTTCTTCTACTTTATATGATATCAATTTTATACATATTAATTCAACCATACTGCTTTTTAACATATAGGTATTTTGGTTCAACATCAAAGTTATGTTTACTGTATAATAGTCTTATAGATTGTAATATGAGGAGCATATATATGGAGATTACACCGTTCTATGAAATACAGATTGAATGTATTCACTGTAAAAATAAATTTCCGTCATTTAAAGTTCGTACAAAATTTATTAAAATCAACCATACTGAATCCGATTTTCGTCCCATATATAGCGATTCAAATGTAAATGCATTTTTCTATAATGTATTCGTCTGTGAGCATTGTGGTTTTTCCTTTACGGAAGACTTTACAAAATACTTTGCCCCTGGTGTACAGGGAGAAATTCAGAAACAAATTACCCATAAATGGGTTCCTCACGATTTTAATGGTGAACGGACAATTTCTCAAGCATTACAAACATATAAACTTGGATTATTGTCCGGAACGATAAAAAAAGAAAAATTTGTTACTCTTGCTGGACTGGCTCTTCGTTTAGCTTGGATCTACCGTTCACTTGAAAATACAGAACAAGAAAATCGTTTCTTGAAAATGGCTCGTGATTATTATATTGAATCCTTCTCTGTAGAAGATTATACCGGAACTCAAATGACTAGTCTTCGCATAATGTATATAATCGCCGAACTATCTTTTCGTATTAATGATCTTGAAAATGCTACTAGATTCTTTTCTAAAGTTATTGAAAAGCAAAGTATCGGTGGAGAAGCAAAACTAATCGATATGGCAAAAGAACAATGGCAGCTTGTTCGTAATGAACGGGAAAAATTAAGATTACAAAGCTGAAATTTAGATATACCATAAGAAAAAGGCTATCTAATAAATTAGACAGCCTTTATAAATAAAAATTTAGTGTGCAGATTAGAATACTTGCTCTACTTCAATAATGCCAGGTACTTCTTCTAAAAGTGCACGTTCAATACCTGCTTTTAATGTAATTGTAGAACTTGGGCAGCTACCGCATGCACCTAAAAGACGTAAATGAACGATCCCATCTTCTACATCTACTAATTCACAGTCTCCCCCATCACGTAATAAGAATGGGCGTAATTTATCTAAAACTTCTTGTACTTGTTGTTTTTGTTCTAATTCTGTCATTTCCCTCGACTCCTTTCATTAAAATAATTATAATGTGAAGAAGTAAAAAAATCCAATATATAAGTTAGAAAGGTTGTAGATTTATATATGAATATTAAACCAGTTATTGAAGTCTTTGGAGCCGATGTTCTCTGTGCTAGTTGCGTTAATGCCCCATCGTCAAAAGATACTTATGAATGGCTTCAAGCAGCGATTGAACGAAAATTTCCAAATCAACCATTTTCAATTCGATACATAGATATAGAACAACCACTACCTGACGAACGAGATCAGGAATGGGCAGAACGCATTCAAAGCGATGAATTTTTCTACCCACTCGTTTTAATAAATAATGAAGTAATTGGTGAAGGCTATATCCAAATCAAACCAATTTTTAGTGAACTAGAAAAACTCGGATTTGTCTCAGAGGAATAAAATATGAACTTTGCGATAGAAATTAAATAGCATATCTCCAAAGAAGAAGAAGTTTTTACTTCTTCTTTTAGTATTTGAATAAGAGTTTGTAATATACACGATTCTATTAATATTTCTAATGCTCGGTTCTTATTGGACAATTTACTGCCTTTTTCCTTTGGAATGTCCCGTTGAGCGCTTCTAAGGGACTTTTCCATGCCTTGGGTCTTTTGAAATGTCCCATTGAGCGCTTCTACGAGACTTTTCGACATCTGGGTCATTCTGAAATGTCTCGTTGAACACTTCTATGCGACAGTCCACCATCTAGATCTCTTTGAAATGACTCATTGAGCGCTTCTACG
>JAPSJC010000093.1 GCA_031178355.1 Ureibacillus sp. | reverse complement strand
GCTCTTTTCTCCTGCAGGACAAGGAATGCTTCTTTGAATTCTCATCGCAGGAGGAAATGCTTTAGCATTTTCGAACGAGTCTCCACCTGTATCTCCAACAAACGAGCTTTGTAAATATTAACGCAAATTATTAACATTTCTAATTAGAATTACTATGCTAAAAATAGCTTTTGTCTCAACATAGGTCTTACTAATTTAACGATCTAGAACAGGGAACCAGCCCTTTACATTCATAATTTTATCCCATAACGGGCGAGGAACAACTAATTCATTTTGACTGTCCGGATGGATCATTGTAACGATTTCATCTTCTCTGCCTTCTGCAACCTTTTGTACCCAATCTGGATCAACTATGATTTCCCTACCTAATGCAAGGAGCGCAACCCCAGTCTCCAATGCTTTTCGTGCATCTTCAGCGGTATGAATTGAGCCTACTCCGATTAGTGGAACTCTATTGTTTATTGTTTCAAGTAAGTATTCAATACGCGTTTTACTTAAATCTTTTACTCCGTTTCGAGGTGTAGAGAAGAAGTCAGTTAATGAAACATGAAGATAATCCAAGCCTTTCTCTGACAGTACGTCAACGAATGTGAGTGTATCCGACATTGTAATTCCAGGTGTTTCAGGTTCTTCAGGAGAGAAACGATAACCAACGATAAAAGGTGATTTCGCGTAAGCTTCAACGATACTTTTTATTTTATCGATGATTGCTAATGGGAAGGTCATTCTATTTTCAAGGTTCCCTCCGAAACGATCTTCTCGACGATTGGAATGAGGTGAGAAAAATTGTTGTAATAAATATCCGTTGGCACCGTGAATTTCAACTCCATCATATCCAGCCTCAATTGCACGTCTTGTTGTTTCACCAAATGCGTTAATGATTTCCTCAATTTCTGTTTCAGTTAGTGCTTTCGGTGTTTTTGCTCCAGGTCTTTGGGCAGCAATAGCACTTGCACTATAAACAACTCCATTTGGAACTAATTCAGGAGGAGACATTCGACCGCCGTGATAAATTTGCAGAACAGCTTTGGCTCCTTGTTCTTTAATGACATTAGCGACCTTTTTTAGACTAGGAATCATTTCATCGCAATCTGCAGCAAATTGACCATGGAAACCTTTCCCGTTCGCTGAAACATTTGTACATGCCGTAATAACCATGCTTACACCGTGAGATCGTCGTGCATAATATTTCAACTCATCATCTGTCACAGTCCCATCTGGATTGGATGAATAGTGGGTCATCGGTGCAATTACAATACGGTTTTTCAACTCTACACCATTCGGAAACGTAAAAGTAGAAAACAAATTTTTATATCTTTCATTCATCATTCTCACTCCCAATCGATTAGTAACTCATTACTAAAATAAACTTATCAAAATGTTAATTCAATCAAATTGCCTGATGGTGTGGGTAGGAGGTGTGGGATAAAGATTAGAGAAGAGGAAGGAAAGGGCGGGATAGTTGAACATGAGCAATTTATTCATGAAAAGCAGGCTGGCTGACCATGTCCATGACAAACTGTCTCATCGACAAATATAATCTCTCTTTCTCACAAGTCAGAAAATCAAATAGAATTCCTACCATACTAGTTGCTCTCAACCATGCTCCCCAAAAACCCTGTACCCAACAACAAAAAAAGAGAAGCTAGTCCAAAACTGAACCAGCTTCCCATCTTATATCTCATTCTAAATCTCCGTCGTAGAGATTAGTTTGTGTATTTTCCATGACCCGTTTTCATTTCTTACTTCAGTGACCGTTTCGAATGATTTTTCCGCTTCACTGTCTGGATAGTAGATGATAAATTCCTCGATTGTTGTAACTTGATAAGATCCATTACCGTTATCAACCACATCAACTACTTGAGTTGATAGGTATTCTTCCGTGATTCCTTTTTCATCAAGATAATCGATATAATCCGCAGCTTCGTTATAACGCGGACCATCAGATGTTAGATAGTCACTTACAAAAGACATGTCGCGGAAGTTGATGGCATCAATACTTGCCATTGTATAAAGCTCCATAAAGTATTGTAATTCAGCGTTTAGACTACCTGTTTCCATGTTCGAAATGGCATCTTCACCAGGTTCATAAACTGTACCTGAACCTTTAAGTGTATCTGTAACAACAACCTCGTCATAACCACTTTCTTCAATATAACTTACGTTCCATTCTTTAGATGTTGAATCGTAAGCAAATCCGACATAAGAGTGTAATTGGAAATCTTCCATTGATGGTGGTTCTTCACCCGCTACATAGAAAGCTTGAGAATAATCAAACATTGTATGCATCATTAAAAGTCCATCATAGAACCACAAATCGTCTCCGTTAATGTCAATTTTGTTTAATTTTCCATTGTAGAACATATTGTATTCTACGAGAGGATCGATTTCATATAACAAGAAATCATCTTTTAAAATATCAGTAGCAGTTGTGAAAACATCCGTTGTTAACTGCGCTTTTGCATTTTGCATTTCTTCACCGAATGTTAAAAGTGTCTCTTTCATGGAGTCTAATTGATCACTAGTTACAAACGCAGCATCGACATCTAAATAACTCGAATCAATCGGAATTGGTTTTGATTTCACTTCGCCCCATGGATAATTCGCCACAACTTCTACCTCTGTAGAGCCGTCTAAAAAGATAGGACCGAATGGAGCAGAATCACCGTACTCATCTACCTCAACCCTAGTATTGTTTACAAGTAAATGCAGTTCCGACATCATTTCGCTATCGTAATTTTGAACATAAACATTTGCCTCTCCGATTGGAAGCTCCTCCATCCAAATATCATCCGAATACTCATCAGCTAATTCAAGTTCGAAATCTGTTGTGGATTTTCCAAAATCATTATCTAAGCTGACATTCACTGTATAAATACCTGGAAGTAGGGGGCCGTATGTTAAGCCGTCACTATCTTTTTTATTCTTAATTTCAGTTTGATTAAATTTCAAATCAAGACCGTCTGTTAGGCCATAATAAAATGCGAATTGATCTACTGCAAAAACTTTATACATTTGGAATATGCCGATGAATTTACCTTCTGGTTCTACGGAAACCAAATCTTTTAATTCGGCGTCATTTAAATCATCAGCTAATTTTAAAAACGCGTTGATTTCGCCTGTCGTAGCGGAAGAACCATCTTCATGGATGAGTAAGTTTTCTAATTTTGCTCCATCTTGATTTTCTACAGCTAAGTAGAACCGTTTTTCAGTAGAATCTTTCGAAAAATACATGTTCGCCCAAATGGAAAAGCCTATTAGAAGGATAGCCAATGCTCCCACAACACTAATAATGATTTTTTGCTGTTTTGACATTGGCTTTTTTTCTCTTTGAGGCTTCACTTGTGATTGAACATGCTGGCTTGGTTGTTGCATTTGTTCAATTTCAATAAGCTTTGTGCCACAGTTGGTACACATTTTATCGCTCATATTTGCTTCATGACCGCACTCTTGGCAGAATCTTTTCATGTTGAAACCTCTTCTTTAAAAATTAGTTATTGTTTAATAGATTTAGAAACTTTTAGCACAACTATTCGTCTAAATTACCAGTAGAAACCTTCCATGAATTTTCCTACTGTATTGTTCCAAACGACATTCGTTAATACATAGAATAGAATTGAGAAAATTACGATATATACTAGATATGCGTAAAATGAATCAAGACTTTTAGATCTTATTGTTAATAATCGTGTAATGATATACAAAGGAATTGCAGAGATAATTAGTATTATTGAAACCAAGAATAACCAATATCCGAAATCATACGATTTTACAATGAAGAAGAATAATGAAAGAATTGATAAAAGAATTGATGGGATACTAAGTGTACCAAGTAAACACACAATTTCTTTCCACGTTACATCTGGACCAAAACCTTTCGTTACAATTAATAACGAAATGGTGATGACAGCAAATATTGCTAAAATAAAGATTGCACTACCACCAAATACATTAAAGAAAATCTGGCCAGTGTCGAACATATATCCATAAATACCGTTAACAAATACAAATAAAGTAAGGCCGATAATTAAAGCATAAGCAATAATAGCAATAAGTCCGTTTGTAAATTGACGATCACCTGTACCAAAAATTGTAGACGGTTGTTTTATGTAAGTTGTTAAATAGTTAAAGAACATTTTGGACTGATCCTTCACTCGTTCAACATGTACGTTCGGTTGTGTTGGAGCAGCTTGTTGGTATTGTTGTTGATACGGTTGTTGATATTGTTGGCCAGGTTGTTGGTAAGGTTGTTGCTGGAATGGCTGACCTTGTTGTTGGAATGGTGGTTGTTGATAGTTCGGTTGTACTTGTTGTTGATAGTTTGACGCTGGGTCTATTGGTTGACTTGGGTGTGTTGGTTGTCCCGGTTGGAAAGGTTGCCCAGTTGGTTGATTAGGTGCTGGTGTACCAAAATCACTTGAAGCAGCAACATCTGTTAGAGAACCGCCACATTTAGCGCAGAAATTCCCCGTTTCCTGGACATTCCCACATGCTTGACAATGTTTCATAATTATTCCTCTCTCTCTTTTGCAATTTATTCTATTTATATGAAACTAAAGATTGGGATATTTAAATAAAAGCTCAAAGTGACTTTTGAACTAAAATTTTACAGAAATATTCCCTTATTCATCATATATGGCATATCCACGCGAGACAATGCATTTTGCTAAATTCATCAAGAATTTTTTTAAAAATAACAAAATTTGTGTTATATTTTTCATTTATTAAATGAAATTGACCATACTATTTACAAATTCGTGAACGCTATTTTCGGTCAAAGGTCTGATTTTGGCTATTTATAGTAGATTATCGATTACTTTACAATCCTTCACATGTTATAGTAATGAAGGAAATCATTTAGTTGTATTTTTATTCTAAGGAGTTGTTATCATGTTACATCAGCTTTCATGGAAAGTCGGTGGGCAACAAGGGGAAGGTATTGAGAGTACTGGTGAAATTTTCTCAATGGCAATGAATCGTTTAGGCTACCACCTCTATGGTTACCGTCATTTCTCTTCTCGTATCAAAGGTGGCCATACGAATAATAAAATTACTGTACGACCTACACCAGTCCGTGCGATTGCGGATGATTTAGATATATTAGTTGCTTTCGACCAAGAGACAATCGACGTTAACTATAAAGAATTAACTGAATACAGTATTATATTAGCGGATTCAAAATTTAATCCGGTAAAACCTGAAGATTCAAAAGCACCACTATTTAGCGTACCATTTACTGAAATCGCTTCCGAACTAGGTACTTCATTAATGAAAAACATGGTTGCTATTGGAGCAACTAGTGCTTTATTAAATTTAAAGCATGAAGTATTCCAAAGTGTAGTAGATGAAATCTTTGGGCGTAAAGGCGAAGAAGTCGTGAAAAAGAATATGGAAGCAATCGGGCGTGGTCACGATGTAATGAGCGAATTGCTTGGTGAACGTGTTGGTGAATGGGCATTAGAACCTGCTGACGGAAACCGCCGTATGTTCATGATTGGTAACGATGCAGTTGCACTAGGAGCACTAGCTGCAGGAGCTCGTTTCATGGCTGCATATCCAATCACTCCAGCTTCTGAGATTATGGAATATATGATTAAAAAACTTCCACAATTTGGTGGAGCTGTTATTCAAACGGAAGATGAAATCGCTGCAGCAACAATGGCAATCGGTGCTAACTACGGTGGTGTTCGTTCATTCACAGCATCAGCAGGACCTGGTTTATCCCTTATGATGGAATCAATCGGTCTTTCTGGTATGACAGAACAACCGCTAGTGATTTTTGACACACAACGCGGTGGTCCTTCTACTGGTCTTCCAACTAAACAAGAACAATCTGACTTAATGGCGATGTTATATGGTACTCATGGTGAAATTCCAAAAGTAGTGATTGCACCATCAACATTAGAGGAAGCGTTCTTTGATACAATTCAAGCTTTCAATATCGCAGAAGAATTACAGTTACCTGTTATCGTGCTAACTGACTTACAATTAGCGCTTGGAAAAATTACCGCAGATCCATTTGATTACTCAAAAATCAAAATTCGCCGAGGTAAAATTGTAGAGAGCGAACTACCAGAGCCAGAAAATAAAGATTACTTCAAACGTTTTGAAAATACAGATGATGGTATTTCTCCACGTGTATTCCCAGGTACGCCAAACGGTATTCACCATGTTACAGGTGTTGAGCATGATGAAACAGGTAAACCAAACGAAGCACCAGGTAACCGTAATATCCAGATGGACAAGCGTTTCCGTAAATTAGACTATTTAAACTTTGATACACCAGTTTATAAGAATGCACCCCACGCGGAAGCGGACGTATTACTTGTTGGATTTAACTCAACTCGTGGTGCAATCGAAGAAGTTCAAGAGCGTTTGAGTGCTGAAGGCGTGAAAGTGAACCACGCACATATTCGATTATTATTCCCATTCCCATCGGCTGAGGTCGCACCATTAATAGCTGGAGCGAAAAAGGTCGTTGTTGTGGAAAATAATAAGACAGGCCAAATTGCTAACATCATAAAAATGAATGTTGGCGGACACGATAAAATCTCGTCAATCACAAAGTATGATGGTACTCCGTTCTTACCACGTGAGCTTGAAACGAAAGTAAAGGAGCTGCTTGATTAATGGCTACATTTAAAGATTTTCGTAACTCAGTGAAACCAAACTGGTGTCCTGGCTGTGGCGACTTCTCTGTACAAGCAGCCATCCAACGCGCTGCAGCAAATGTCGGCATCGAACCTCATGAACTAGCAGTTGTTGCTGGGATTGGTTGTTCTGGTCGTATCGCTGGTTACATCAATTCTTACGGATTCCATGGTATTCACGGTCGTGCATTACCACTAGCACAGGGGTTAAAAATGGCAAACCGCAATCTAAACGTAATCGCATCTGGTGGTGATGGTGATGGATTTGCAATCGGAATGGGTCACACAGTCCATGCAATTCGCCGTAACCTAGACATTACTTATGTAGTAATGGATAATCAAATCTATGGTTTAACAAAAGGGCAAACTTCTCCACGTTCTGCACAAGGTTTCATCACGAAATCAACACCAGGTGGAGCAATTGAGCCTTCATTAAAACCGTTAGAAGTGGCGCTTTCTTCTGGTGCAACATTTGTAGCACAAGGTTTCTCAACGGACATTAAAGAGCTAACAGCTTTAATCGAAGAAGGAATTAAACATAAAGGGTTCTCATTTATTAACGTATTCAGCCCATGTGTTACATACAATAAAGTCAACACATACGACTGGTTCAAAGAACACTTAACGAAATTGGGCGATATCGAGGATTACGATTCTTCAAACCGCGACCTTGCAATGCGCACGGTCATGGAAAAAGAAGGTCTCGTAACAGGGATTATCTACCATGACAAAGAAACAAGATCATATCAAGAAAAACTAGACCGCTACTCTGAACAACCACTGACAGAAGCAGATCTATCAATTAGTGAAGCTGATTTCGACGCGTTAGTAAAAGAGTTTATGTAGTTAAATAGAATTGTTTTAGACACGCTTTCCTTA
>JAPSJC010000028.1 GCA_031178355.1 Ureibacillus sp. | reverse complement strand
ACTACTTCACATCCTACACGGTCTCCCCATACTTGTAATTGATCAATTGCACCGGCTCTAAACGTATCACCTGCAGCTAAAACTACTGTTTTACCTTGTGATTTTAGGCGGTGTGCGAGTTTACCGATTGTTGTAGTTTTACCAACACCATTGACACCTACGAATAATATTACCGTTAATTCACCTTTTGGTTGTAAATTTAATGTTGTAATATTTTCTTCGCCATTTTCATAGATTTCAACTAATTTTTCTGAAATTATTGTTTGAATTCCTTCAGTATCTTTAATGTTTTTACGTTGAACCTCAAAACGTAATTTGTCCATTAACTCCATTACTGTTTCAAAGCCAACATCAGCTTGCAGTAGAACCTCTTCTAGTTCTTCAAAGAAATCTTCATCTACTTTACGGTAGCGCGCTACTAGATCATTTACTTTTGAAGTAAACGTATCGCGTGTTTTCGCTAAACCAGCTTTAAATTTTTGGGTAATTGACCAAGCAGATGGTTTCTTTTCTTCAATCTCCTCTTGCTCAACTGCAACGATTTCATTGTCAGAAGAAGGTTCTTGTGTCGACAATAGTTTTACTTCCTCTTGCTCAGTTACTACTTCAGATTGCTTCTCTTCAGTTTCTAAAACCGCATCATGATCAAGAGTAGTCTTTTCAGCGTTTGTTTGGAATTCGTCTGACTCTTGTCCAACCGTTTCATTTTCATGAAGTTCTGTTTGTTGGTCTTTTTGTACTTCTTCACTACCTAATAATTTCTCTTTTAAACGTTTAAAAAAACTCATCCTCATTCGCTCCTTTGTCCAACAAGTGCAGCCTCTTTTTCAAGTTTTACAGATACAAGTTTTGATACACCAGATTCTTGCATCGTAATACCATATAAGACGTCAGCACCTTCCATAGTTCCTTTACGGTGTGTAATGACAATAAACTGAGTTTCACTACTTAATTTCTTTAAATAGCCGCTATAACGATCAACATTCGCCTCATCAAGAGCAGCTTCAACTTCGTCTAGTATAACGAACGGAACAGGGCGAGTATTTAATATTGCAAATAATAGAGCAATCGCTGTTAATGCCCTTTCCCCACCAGATAATAAACTTAAATTTTGCAACTTTTTACCAGGAGGCTGTGCAACAATTTCAATTCCTGTTTCTAGTAAATTTTCTGAATCAAGTAACACTAAGTCTGCTTGACCTCCACCAAACAATTCTCTAAAAACATGTTGGAATTGACTTCGAATCTGTGTGAAAGACTCGCCGAATCTTGCAGACATTTCTTCGTCCATTTCTTTAATTGCCTCATGTAACGTTTCTTGCGCCTCAAGTAAATCGTTCCGTTGTTCCGTTAAGAAAGTATGTCGTTCCAATACACGATCATACTCCTCCATTGCGGTTAAGTTAACTGGTCCAAGCTCTTCAATGGATTGTTTTAGTAATTTAACTTTACGGCGTGTCTGGTCCACATCTTCAATAGGATTTACCGTTTGTTTAGCAAATTCGTATTCCAAATCATACTGTTCGTCTAATTGTGTATGGATGCGGTTAATTTCAAACTCTAACTTACTTTGCCTAATATCCATCGAACGTAATGATTCCATAAATCCTTTGTGGACACGTTGAAGTTCTTTTATGCTTTCTTCGAGTTCTGACAGATTTGACTGATACTCTGTACGAAGACTACGATTTTGTTGAATCGTTTGCGTTAACTCGTCTCTCTTTGTTGACCAATTCCGAACTTTTACCATAATTTCTTCATCAGTTGGTCCTTCAGAATGTCCATTTTGAATCCACTTTATTTCTTGGGAAATGGATTCTATTTGTTGTTTTGTTTTTGAACGTTTTAATGCAATATCCGCCGTTGCAACTTGAACTTGTGTAAGTTGCTCTTGCGCTACTGCAAGTTGAGATCTCTTTTCAGCAGACTGTTCCCTTAGTTCATCTTTTTTGTTTTCACCGAGCAATTTCATTTCAGTTAGTTGTTCTACAGAGGAATTTACTTGTTGAAGTTCAATTTTTAAATGTTCAAGTCGATTATTCGCTTCCTCTCGCTGTTTTATAAGCGATTGTTTCAGTGTAGTTGCCGATGAGTGTTCTGATGATGCTACCGAGACAGTAGTAGTAAGATTTTTCTCTTCTAGTTCTAATTCATGTAATTTTGACCTTAACTCAATTTCTTCCTTACGAATATCTTCACCTTGAAGCTTAAGTACTTCAATCTTTTCACGAAGTTGAGTTACAAGATCTTTTTCATAGGAAACTGCCTTTTCTGCATTTAAAATGGACGCTTCCATTTGAGTTAACTTACTTGATAAAGTATCGAGTTCTGCTTTACGTGAAAATAAAGACGATTGTTGCTTTGACGCACCACCAGTCAGTGATCCACCAGCATTTACAATGTCTCCTTCAAGCGTAACAACACGATATTTAAAACCACTAAGTCTAGCAATTTGGCTTGCACCCTCAAGATTTGTAGCTACTATAACATTGCCAAGTAAATTTTCTACTATTGTTCGGTTCGACTCATCAAAATTTACTAATCTGTGAGCAAGTTGGATAAAGGAAGGATGATTAGTTGCTGCTGAAATTTGTTCAAGTGAAAGTTTACGAGACTTCATGACCGTTTTAGGTAAAAATGTAGCTCTTCCTGCTCTTTTTGCTTTTAACCAACCAATCGCTTTTTGGGCATCCTGTTCATTTTTTGTAACAATATGTTGGGATGCTCCGCCTAGAGCTGTCTCAATTGCTTTTGAATATTTACCTTCGACTTGAACTAGCTCGGCGACTGCTCCTTCTATGCCTAATAATTCTCCTCGATCACGGGCTAATAAAACTTCTTTAACTCCTTGGAAGAAACCAGAGAAATCAGATTCCAATTCCGCTAACGTTTCTTTACGAGATTTAAGTTGTTGTTGGTGTTGGTATGCTTGATAAAGCATTTTTTGTTTCTCTTCAAAGGTTGAAGCTGAAGTGTTTAAACGAATTTGTAACGATTCAATTTCCTGAAGCGTATTCATTAATTGCTGTTCAATAACTTGGTGCTTTTCAATTAATTCTTGCTTTTGATGTCTAACTTCATGTAGTCTCTTTACCATTTCTTCCGAACGGCCAGACATACGTTCAGCAGTCGCTTCATGTTGAGTAAGCTGTTGTTCAATATGCTTTAGCTCGTTTTTAATTGTTGCTTCTTCGTTTAATAAATCTATATATTTATTTTTAAACTGCTCAATTTGTTCTTCAATTTCAACTACTGAACTATTTAATGATTGTTCAATTTGTTTAATGTCAGATTTTAACTGCAAAACGATCTTTTGCTTTTGTTCAAATTGCAGTTTTTTCTCAGTTTCACTTTCCTCTAGAGCCACTTCTTCATCTATTAGCTGTTGTAATGATTGTTGCAATTGTTGTAACTGCTTTTTTGCATTCGTGCGTTTTTCTTGCATTAATGCTTTACGGCCTTCCCAACGTTCAACTTCCGTACTTGCTTCAACTAATTGTTCCTGAGAGTTATCTAAGGTACGGTCAATACCTTTTAGTTTTTCTCGCACATCATTTGCTACTGCTTCTACATCAGCAATATCTTTTGCATACTTCTGTTCCTCAGCTGCAAGCTTTTCATGTTCGCTTTTAATGCTTATTAAATCATTTATATAATTGTTTAGATCATATACCATTAAGGCGATATCCGATTCTTTCAGCTCTTCTGACATTTGGACATAATCTTTTGCTGCAGATGCTTGCATTTGTAGCGGTTCTAGACGACTATCTAATTCATGTAAAATATCTAAAACACGATTTAAATTTTCATCCGTTTCTTCAAGTTTATGTTCTGCTTTTTTCTTACGTAGTTTGTATTTCAATACACCAGCGGCTTCTTCAAATATCGTACGTCGATCATCTGGTTTAGAGTTTAATATTTCATCAACACGGCCTTGAGAGATAATTGAAAAGGCTTCTTTCCCTAATCCTGAATCCATAAATAAATCCGTAATATCTTTCAGGCGACATTGCTGATTATTCAATAAATACTCACTTTCACCGGAGCGGTATACACGTCTTGTCACACTTATTTCTGTATAATCACTCGCTATTTGTTCGTCTTCGTTGTCTAGTACTAGCGTAACTTCCGCAAAATTTAATGGTTTTCTAGAAGCACTACCTGCAAAAATGACGTCTTCCATTTTAGCACCACGTAGTGATTTAGCGGACTGTTCACCTAAAACCCACCGAATTGCATCTGTAACATTACTTTTACCACTGCCATTGGGACCAACGACAGCTGTAACACCTGGAACAAAATCAATACCAATACGATCTGCAAACGATTTAAAGCCAATCACTTCAAGTCGTTTAAGGAACATCTTAATCCTCCTTATGCAAGGACTGATTTAACGCTACCATCGCATTTTGAGCAGCTTGTTGCTCAGCCTCTTTCTTCGATTTACCGCGACCAACACCTAGTTCCTGATTGTTTAACAACACTCTTGAAATAAAAATTCGGTTATGTGCAGGTCCTTTTTCATCAATTATTTCATAATGTAATAATCCGTTATTTGATTGTTGAACTAATTCTTGTAGTTGACTTTTAAAATCCATCACATGAGAAAAAGCACCGACTTCTACTTTTGGATAGACAACACGTTGTAAAAATGAAACAACTGAATCTAATCCTTGATCTAAATACAGAGCTCCAATAAACGCTTCAAAACAATCTGCGAGTAAAGCTGGACGTTCTCTACCACCTGTTAACTCCTCACCTTTTCCAAGCAATACAAATTTACCGAAATTTAATTCGTTTGCAAAGATGACAAGAGATGGTTCACATACGATGGAAGCACGGAGTTTTGTTAACTCGCCTTCACTCATGTGTGGGTAACGTTCATATAGGTACTTGGATACAGATAATTCAAGTACAGCATCACCTAAAAATTCTAATCGTTCATTGTCTGTATATAATTTTCGTCGATGCTCATTCACATAAGATGAATGAGTAAATGCTTGAAAAAGTAAGCTTTTGTTTTGAAAAGCGATATTCAGTTCATGTTCTAGAATTTCAAATTGAGCTTGTACTTTTTCAGGCAAAACCCCTATCTTTTGTTGAGTCCCTTTTTTTCTTATTGTCATGAGCGATCTGCCTTCCTAATATTTTCTATCAAAACATTCCATTTTGCCTTGGGATAATTTGCCCAGTTTTTTTCAAGCGAGGTGGGGCCATCAGAATGTTGGTCACTTAGACTCGCCATAGGAGTTGGCGCTCTAGTCAAAGTTCATCTGCTATGATCTTAAAAAATCTGTGGCATCTACCGGAGGCAATTTAAACTACATTTATCCCACTACTACATTCAAGTGAAATATTTTCTATACCTTTTTACAAGCATTAAGGTACAATAGAACCTTTTATATTATAAATGAAGTTAAGTACATTGTACCCTATGTATCGTCAAAGTAGTTACGATAAATTAAATATCATAATTCTCTTTTCATTTCCATTTAAAGATAACATTGAAAAGAGGCACGAACAATCACCATTTTAGTGAATCGTGCCTCGATTTGTTAATTTAGTTTAGTTTTTCTTCAATATATTTGACAGCATCGCCAACAGTAGCGATTTTTTCAGCATCTTCATCTGAAATTTCCATATCAAATTCATCTTCAAGTTCCATTACTAATTCAACAACGTCTAATGAGTCCGCTCCTAAATCTTCACGGAATGAAGCTTCTAATTTCACTTCACCTTCGTCAACGCCTAAACGGTCAACGACTACTTTTGTAACACGTTCTAAAACTGTAGTCAAGTCGGTCACCTCCCCTCAAATAGTATACATTATGTTAACCTTCTATCAATAGTTATTTATAATAAAGAGGTTATTAATCTCAAATTTAACATTCAGGTAATGAAAAAATGAGGATTACATATACATTCCGCCATCAATATGCAATGTTTGGCCAGTCATATATGTTGAATCGTCTGATGCCAAGAATAGAACAGCTTTAGCAATATCCTCTGGTTGACCAAGTTTTGCTAGAGGAATTTGTGCTAACATTGCATTTTTTATATCCTCTGGTAATGTATCTGTCATTTCAGTTGTAATAAAACCTGGTGCGATTGCATTTACTAGAATATTTCTAGATGCTAATTCACGTGCAGTTGTTTTTGTTAAGCCAATAACACCAGATTTAGCTGCAACATAATTGGCCTGTCCTGCATTTCCTATAGTACCAACAATTGATGAAATGTTAATAATACGACCTGAACGTTGTTTCATCATTTGACGAGTAACCGCTTTTGTACATAAGAATACGCCTTTTAGATTCGTGTTAATCACGTCGTCCCATTCGTCTTCTTTCATACGCATGATTAAATTATCTCTCGTAATCCCCGCATTATTTACTAGAATGTCAATAGCACCAAACTCTTTAATTGCTGTATCCATTAAGTTTGTTACCGAATCAGCTTCTGAAACATTTGCTTGCACAGCGATTGCTTTCGTTCCCATGCTGTTAATTTCATTAACAACTTCCACTGCCTTTTGTTCACTTCCGCTGTAGTTAACAACTACCTTAGCACCTTCTTTTGCTAAATACAATGCGATTGCTCGTCCAATACCTCGAGATGCCCCTGTAACAACTGCTACTTTACCATCTAATTTCCCCATCTTATTCCCCCCTTAATGCTTGAATGACTTCATTTAATGTAGCTTCATCGTATACACAATATGTGTTAACAGAACGATCTACTTTTTTTACTAATCCAGAAAGCACTTTACCGGGACCACATTCTATAAATGTTGTAACTCCTAGTTCTAGCATTTTACGTACATCTTGTTCCCATAATACAGGACTGTATACTTGTTCGATCATTTCGTTTTTAATTTCGGATTCATCTTGTAATAGATGTGCTTTAACATTACTAATAATCGGGATTGTAGGTGTACTAATTTGAATTTGTTCAATCTCCTGTTGTAATTTTACAGCGGCTTCGCGCATTAACTCTGAATGGAACGGTCCACTTACAACTAATGGAATGGCTCTTTTAGCACCAGCTTCTTTTGCTGCTACTGAAGCTTTTTCAACACCTGATTTCGTACCAGAAATTACAATTTGTCCAGGGCAATTTAAGTTCGCTAATTGAACAAGATCACCATTAGCTGATACTTGATCACACACTTCTTTTAGAGGCTCCGCATCTAAACCTAGTATGGCTGCCATAGCACCTTCACCTGCAGGGACAGCTTCATTCATAAATAATCCACGTTTATGAACTGTTTGAACGGCCTCTTCAAAAGATAGTGCGCCTGAAGTAACAAATGCACTATATTCCCCTAATGAATGTCCCGCAGTATAATCGGGTCTAATACCACTCTCTATAAGTTTTGATGCAATCATTACACCTGTTGTTAATAATGCAGGCTGTGCGTTATATGTTAACGTTAACTCTTCTTGAGGACCTTCTAGCATTAGTTTTGATAACTCAAAGTCTAAAGCTTGATCAGCTTTATTATAAAATTCTTTACTTTCAGGATAATTAGTTACAAACTCAAGCCCCATACCGACTTGTTGGGAACCTTGACCTGGAAAGATAAATGCAATTTTAGACATATTAATTCTCCTCTTTCTTTTCCCCTAGTTGCAAATTGCTTTCAGCAATTGCTGTTTTTATAACTGATGTCACGCTATGTTCAGCCATAATAGTTGCTTGACGAATTGCGCTGTAAATGGCTCTAGCATTTGAAGAACCATGGGCCTTAATGACAGGTGCTTGTAAACCAAACAATGCAGCACCACCATGTTCTGAATAGTCTAGTTTACCTTTTAGTTTTTTTAATTCACTTTTCATTAATAAAGCACCAATTTTTGTCTTCCCAGAAGCCATAAAGGCTTCTTTTAACATTGTCATCATTGCACTTGCAGTACCTTCGATTGATTTAAGAACCATATTACCAGTAAACCCATCAGTTACTACCACATCAGCAACATTATCAAGTAAATCACGCGCTTCAACATTTCCAACAAAATTAAGGTTGGAATCTTTTAGTAAATGAAATACGCCCTTAGTAAGTTCATTTCCTTTTTTCTCTTCAGTTCCAATATTCAATAAGCCTACTCTTGGGTGTTCGATACCACGTACATTTTTAGCATAAATAGAACCCATAATGGCGTATTGCAATAAATGCTCTGGTTTTGCATCAGCATTTGCTCCTAAATCTAACATTAGAAACCCTTGTCCATCAATGGTTGGTAGAGTAGTAGCTAAAGCAGGGCGTGAAACCCCTTCAATACGTCCTACTTTTAATAGGCCACCCGCCATTAAAGCACCAGTGTTCCCTGCTGATAAACAAGCATCTGCCTCTCTTTCAGAAACAGCTTCAAGCATTTTTGTCATCGAAGAATCTTTTTTACGTCGAATACTTCGTGCTGGGTCATCGTCTCCTTCAATGACCTCTTCACAATGAACTACTTCAATACGGTTATGCGAAGTTAAATACTCTGCCAATTTATCTTTGTGTCCATATAATTTTATTTCTAAATTTGGAAATTCCTCTAATGCTAACAATACGCCCTCAACTACCGAGCGAGGTGCGTGATCGCCACCCATACCATCAATTGCTAGTTTCATCGTTTTCACCTATACCTTTCGTTCGGTACATTTCAAATTCACCTTTGAATACAACACTATTATTCACATTAGATATAACATCGATGTAAGTACGATTTTTATCTTTATTTTGTTCACGAACAGTTGCTTTTGTTATGACACGGTCACCAGCTTTTACTGGTTTTGCAAATAAGACATTCGCTCTAACCGTTAATGCTAGTTCATCATTAATAACAGCTACTGCCAATGAGTTAGCTTGGGCGAATAAATGGTGTCCACGTGCAATACCGTTTCTTTGAAAAACGTGTTCTTCTTTCACATCAAATATCGAAAATGCTCTCGAATCTAATTCAATATCTATTATTTCACCAATTATTTCATCTATAGGTAATGACTTTACTTCATTTTCTAAATTTTTTGCTGCTACATCTTTAATACGTTCTCTTAATTCTGGGATGGAAAGTTCCATTCGATCTAAACGGATTGTTTGAACACTTACATTAAATAGAGATGCAAGCTGTTCGTCAGTTATGAATGGATTTTCATCAATTGTTTGTAATAGGAGTTGCTGACGTTCTTTTTTGGTTGTCCGTTTCATCTTCCCGCCATCACCTTATATATGTATTAGCACTTGGTACTAACACCAGTATACATTTCCAAAAAAAAGAACGCAACCCATTTATCAATGTTTGTTGCGTTCTCACCAAATTTCTATTTGATATTTTATTATTAAATTAATCTATTCTTTCCCCGTTAAGGGCTCCAGACTCTTCTAGCATTTCTCGCAAATATTTATATTCGGAGTCTTTCCAAAATACATTTTCATAAATAAGAGTTGCTGCATCTTGCCTCGCTACTTCTAAAGTACGATAATCATGAACCAAATCTGCCATTTTAAAGTCCGGAAGGCCACTTTGTTTTTTCCCAAAGAAATCCCCAGGACCTCTTAGCTCAAGATCTTTCTCTGCTAATCTAAAACCATCGTGAATTTGTGTCATAGACATCATCCGTTCAGTTCCATCTTCTGTTTTCGGATCAGCAAGCAATATGCAATACGATTGGAATTTCCCACGACCTACACGACCTCGTAATTGGTGAAGTTGCGCTAACCCAAATCGATCCGCATCGTAAATTACCATGTACGATGCATTCGGTACATTCACCCCTACCTCGACTACGGTTGTCGATACAAGTACATCAATTTTGCCTTCTGTAAACTCTCTCATTACTCGATCCTTATCGTCAGGATGTAGGCGACCATGCATTAAATCGACTTTGTATTTCCCTTTAAAAACAGTTGATAACTGGACAAATACTTCTTCAGCATTTTGTGCATCTATTTTCTCGGACTCTTCAATTAGAGGACAAATTACATATGCTTGTCTGCCCTGTCGAAGCTCTAACTCCATCTTTCCAAGACAGGCGTTTAACTGTTCCTTTTTCAGCCAGTGTGTTTCAATTTGTTTTCTTCCTGCAGGTAATTCATCAATAATGGATACGTCCATTTCACCAAAAGCAGTAATGGCAAGGGTTCTTGGAATAGGTGTAGCCGTCATAAATAAAACGTCAGGGTTAGCTCCCTTATCCCTTAATATTCTCCGTTGCTCTACTCCAAATCGATGTTGTTCGTCCGTAATCACAAAGCCTAAATTTTCAAACACAACATCTGGTTGAATTAATGCATGAGTTCCAATCAAAATATCGATATCTCCATTATGTAATTGCTTGAGAATTTCTCTTCTGTTTTTTGATTTTGTTGAACCCGAAAGAAGTGCAAGACGAACTCCCAAAGGTTCTAACAAAGCTTTTAAAGATATAGCATGTTGTTCTGCCAATATTTCCGTAGGTGCCATTAAAGCACCTTGATAGCCAGCTGTGACAGCTGCATATAGTCCGATTGCAGCAACGACGGTTTTACCCGATCCAACATCCCCTTGCAACAAACGATTCATTCGCACAGGTTCTTTTAAATCTTTACATATTTCATTTACAACACGTTTTTGTGCATTTGTGAGTTCAAAAGGAATGGTTGAAATAAAGTTTTTCAGTTTGTGAATGTCATAATGAATTGTAATTCCTTTTTCATTTTCCTTATGCATTTTACGTAGCGCTTGAATGCGTAATTGAAAATGTAATAATTCTTCATATACAAATCGTCTACGTGCTTGTTTTGCATGATTTGCATCTACTGGAAAATGAACACCTTCTAAAGCTTCAATTATTGGTATCAATCTATATTTTTCAAGTAGATGTAAGGGGAGTGTTTCTTCCATTTCCCCTTCAGATAAATCTAAGGCTTGTCGCATTAGTTTTCTAAATTTATTTTGATGCATGTTTCCTTTTAAACTGTAAACAGGTTCAAAATCAACATTATCCGTTTTAGGACCGATTTTAATTGTTGTAACATTAATTACTTGACGTCCGCGATCCCACTTACCAGAAACGGTTACGACCGTTTCTGGGGAAAGTTTTCCACGTAGATAGTTTTGATTGAAGAATACAAGTTTAATAAGATGTCTACCAACAAGTGCTTTGACAGTAATTCTAGATTTTTTTCCAAGGTACAAAACTGCAGGTTCACTTTCAATTCTTGCTTCAACAGTCACTTTCTCATTATGAGGTGTTTCAGTTAAGTCTTTTAATCGAAAATCTTCGTGTCTGTAAGGGAAAGTCCAAATTAAATCTTTTATCGTAAAAATGCCCATCTCAGCTAAAACGTCTGCAGTTTCATTCCCTACACCTTTTAACTTATTGATGGGCTCTAATATGAGACTACTCAACTTAAGCAGTTCCTCCAAAGATTCTCGCTGCAATTGCTTTCCCTGTAGGTGTTGCCGCTAATCCACCTCGTGCTGTCTCTTTTAAATTTGGACTCATAGATTGACCGATTCTAAACATTGCCCCAATAACCTCGTCACATGGAATGCGACTTGTAACACCAGCAAGTGCCATATCAGCTGCTACTAATGAATTTGCTGCACCCATCGCATTTCGTTTTACACAAGGAACTTCCACTAAACCAGCAACTGGGTCACAAACAAGACCTAACATATTTTTCAAAGTAATAGCGAAAGCTTCTGCAGACTGAGATGGTGTACCACCAGCCATTTCAACAATCGCTGCGGCAGCCATAGCACTGGCTGAACCTACTTCAGCCTGACAACCTCCAGCCGCACCAGAAATCATCGCATTATTCGCAACAACAAATCCAAATGCACCAGAAGTAAATAAGTAGTTAATCATTTGTTCTCTTGTCGGATTTAGTTTGTTTTTCACAGCAAATAATGTACCAGGAACTACTCCTGCAGAACCTGCCGTTGGCGTTGCACATATTGTACCCATTGCAGCATTCACTTCGTTTGTTGCTACCGCTTTACTTACAGCGTCTAATAATAACTCTCCAGATAAAGAGTTTCCTTTAGCAATATAATTCTGTAATAATACCGCGTCTCCACCCGTTAAACCTGTTACCGATTGAACTCCTTTAAGACCACGTTCAACTGCTTGTTCCATGACCGTTAAATTGTTGTCCATTTGAGAAATAATGTCTTCTCTAGTTCGACCAGTAATGTTCATTTCTTGTTCGATCATGATTTCAGAGATTAACACATTTCTACTTTCAGCAAGCTCAACTAGTTCTCTTACATTACGAAACAACACATCCATCTTGCTCACTCCTTTAGTTATTAATCTTTGAAACTTTTGTTATATATGGAATTAACGAGATTTGTTGCAATACTTTTTCATCAATATTTTGATCCACTTCTATGACCATTAGTGCAGTTTGCCCTCTTTCAATACGAGAAACCTCCATATGGCCAATGTTAACATTGTGCATCGCTAATGTGTTCGCTACGTTTGCAATACAGCCTGCACGGTCATCGTGAACAACTAAAATAGCTGGCATTCCACCTGTTAATCGCAACTTAAAGCCATTTACTTCGCTAACTTCAATTTTTCCTCCACCGATTGAAATACCTTCGACAGACATTTCACTATTCTCGTCACCCAATACGATTCTTGCAGTATTTGGGTGTTCTTTATTTGCAGTTTCTGTTATAAATTCAAATTCTAAATTTGCTTCTTTAGCAAGTTGAAAGGATGTTTTTATACGTTCATCGTACGTATCAAAATCTAATAATCCCCCAACCATTGCAACATCCGTTCCATGTCCTCTATACGTTTCGGCAAAAGAGCCATATAAATAAATCTTTGCCCATTTCGGCTGACGGCCAAATAAATCACGAGCAACCCTTCCAATTCTAGCTGCCCCTGCAGTATGAGATGAAGATGGCCCAATCATCACAGGACCAATGATGTCAAAAACAGAAGTGAATTTCATCCAATTTCCCCCTTGTAGGTTACAGCCCTATAAAAATATAAAAATACATATAACACTATTGTATCATGAACAATCATAGCTTCACAAAAGGAAAAAAGAGGCTAAGTTATTAAAAGAAAAAAGTGCATTCCATTAATTGGAGTGCACTTTTGGATATAGTATCGTTCTTTTCCAATGCAGGTTCGCTTTTGACAGGCGACCCTTGATTCCTACCAGTAAACTGTGTGAGGTCGACATTGCTCTTTTCTCCTACAGGAATCTCCGCTACATTTCCAACGAACAAATCTTCTACTTTGTGTATTTGCCACGTCATTGGCTAAATTATTCAATCGAGAAAATAAATGGATATAATGCTTGTTTACCTTCTACAATTTCTACTTCTACATCCGGATAGTGATCTTCGATGTAGCTTGCAACTTCATTCGCTTGTTCTTCCGTTGCATCAGTACCATAGATAATCGTAATGATTTCAGCATCTTCATCTACTAAGTCAATAATAACTTTTTCAGCTGCTTCAATCATGTTTGGTGTTGATAAGACAATTTTCCCTTCTGCAAGTGACATATAGTCATCTTTTCGAATTTCCACACCATCAATTGATGTATCACGAACTGCATAAGTAACTTGTCCTGTTTTAACAGCTGCTAGCGCTTTTGTCATACCTGATTTATTATCTTCAACAGATGCTTCAGGGTTAAAGGCTAAGATTGCTGCCATTCCTTGTGGAATTGTTTTCGTAGGCACCACTGCAGCTTCGATTTCTAATAATTCTACAGCTTGTTCTGCTGCCATAATAATATTTTTATTGTTCGGTAAAATAATTACTTTTTCCGCTTCAATTTCTTTTACAGCTTTCACGATGTCTTCGGTTGAAGGGTTCATTGTTTGTCCACCTTCAATTACATATGAAGCACCAATACTACGTAATAATTCAGAAATCCCTTCACCCATAGCAATTGTAACCACTGCGTAAGGATGTTTCTCTTTTTTCGCTGGAGCCTTTGACACTTTTGTTGAAGGTTCGTCATTAACGATTGCCGAATGTTGCTCTCTCATATTATCGACCTTAATTTTAATAAGGCTACCATATTTTTGACCAGCACTTAGTACAGCACCTGGTGTTTCAGAATGGATATGTACTTTGGCAATTTCGTCATCAGAAACAACTAATAAAGAGTCACCCATAACATCCAATTCTTGGCGGAATTTCAATTCATCAAATGGTTCTTTCTCTTTTTCTAAACGAACCATAATTTCTGTACAATACCCAAAAGTAATATCTTCAGTACTCATGAAGTCTTGCACACGATGGTGTTCAGCACTTATTAGATCATCAATGGAAGTAGTGCTTCTTTCTGGAAGCGCTTCCCCTTTTAGTGATGCAAGGAAACCTTCGTAGATGAATAATAACCCTTGTCCACCACTATCAACTACCCCAACTTCTTTTAGTACAGGTAGTAAATCGGGAGTGCGATCTAATGATTTTTTGGCTTCTTCAACTAAAGCTTCCATTACCTTAATAATATTTACTTCATCAATCGCAACTTGTACAGCTTTCGCTGCAGCTTCACGAGCTACCGTTAAAATTGTTCCTTCAACAGGCTTCATAACCGCTTTATAAGCTGTATCTACTCCAGCTTGAAAAGCGCCTGCAAATTGAACAGAATTAATTTCGTTTTCTTTTTCAATATGTTTTCCAAATCCACGGAATAGTTGTGATAGGATAACCCCAGAGTTTCCTCTAGCTCCCATTAACAATCCTTTAGATAAACTTTGAGCAGTCTTTCCAATATGTTTTGATGCATTTGTTTCCGTTTCTTTAGCTCCCGATGTCATGGATAGATTCATGTTAGTTCCAGTATCTCCATCTGGCACAGGGAAAACATTTAATGAATCAACAAAATCTGCATTTTGAGTTAGATGGTGTGCACCCATCTGAACCATTTCTGCAAATTTAATGCCGTCTAGTGACTTCATTGATAATAGATCCTCCTCTTAAACAGATAAAACTTTTACACCATGTACAAAAATGTTTACTGATTTAACGCTCATACCTAATGTTTTGTTTACAGTGTATTTTACTTTTGATTGAACTTGATAAGCAACTTCAGAGATTTTCGTACCATAGCTAACAATTATATACATATCAATATGGAGGTCATCTCCCAATTGACGAATGACTACTCCCTTTGTGAAATTTTCTTTTCGTAAGATCTCAGTTAAACCATCACGTATTTGATGTTTTGAAGCCATGCCGACAACACCATAGCATTCTACTGCAGCACCACCTGCAATTTGAGCGATGACATCATTTGAAATATCAATTTGGCCGAAATCGTTTTTTATTTCTAATGACATTCTTTTGCCTCCTTTGCCTCTTTTTGGCTACACTATATTGTACTACACAAAAAACCATTATAAAAGAAAACGTTGTTTATTGTATATAGTTTGTCACGTTTGTGAAGATTATTTGTAAAAATTATAAAGTATTTAACTTGTTTAATCTAATAATTGTATATCTCTCTAATTTTCAATTTAATTTTACTGTAAAGGTTTTTTTCTTGAAAGTCTATGCAAAATTTGTTGCATAGAATTCGGACCTATGTTAAATTATTATGGTATGTGAAATAAAGAACTGAAGAACAAATCTTTCAGATTCATCTGTAAGGAGGGAATTATAGATGCCAAAACAATGTGTTATTACTGGTCGTAAAACTCGTACAGGTAACAACCGTTCTCACGCTATGAACGCTAACAAACGTACTTGGGGCGCTAACCTACAAAAAGTTCGTATCTTAGTAGACGGCAAACCAAAACGCGTTTGGGTTTCTGCTCGTGCTTTAAAATCAGGTAAAGTAGAACGTGTATAATTAATACAATATCAAACTTCGAAGGCTTAACTACCAGTCGGGTTTAATACCTAACTAAACTTATTTTTGCCTTCATTGTATTACATTCAAAAATTATCGTCTATTACTGATGCATATAAACCATCGAACGTTTTCGATGGTTTTTTTGTTTATTAATTTACTTTAGTATATCCGATCTTTAATCCATTTCATTAATACACAAATGTGGTCAAATCAAAAAGGAGTTGTGAGGTCATCACAGCTCCTTTTCTTAAAGAGGATATTACATCTTACTTGACAGTATAAGTGCATGATTCCTTACTTTTGATCTTTCTTTTTTCCACCTTTAAACAAATTAATGCATGCACGTGTAAATGAGCTAACAAATTTAGGTAATTGGAAAGTGTAAACTCGCAAAGTCTGCCCTCCTTTTTTAATCACTACTTCTTATCATTAAACATATGCCTGAAGAAAAGGAGATATAACCTTCTACTGAATTGAGTTCATTACTTGTAAATCTTGAAGTACCTAATTCAATTAATTCATTTGTTGTTTCATATTTAACTCCCCTTAGAGTTACGTCCTTCACTGTTTGTTCGTAAGCGAAAAATGAGAGAAATTTATATCTATCATCTGGAAATAGTGGATATTTACCTGGGAATAAAAACTGAATTTCATTTTTTAAATTCACCATTTTTATACGGATATGTAGATTTTCTAATTGTAAACGGTACATAGAGCGTAAAGCAGATTCAAAATGATCTAATCGCCCCCCTGTTACTCCCATAAGCACTATTTCAGTTGGTTGATAGAGTAGCGCTTTTTCCAATGCTAAATCTGTATCCGTTTCGTTCTTCTCTGCTTGTACTCTATTAATCTTCTCAACTACATTAGATACTTTCATCCATTCTTCGTGAGATAACGAATCAAAGTCGCCTACAATTTCATCTGGGACAATTCCTTGTTCTAACAAATAAATTGAACCTTTATCAGCTCCGATAAAGATAACAGGTTTAGAAAATCGATTTTTCTCTAAGGAAGGTAAATCTTGTTTCGGCCCTCCTGAACAAACAATTACCGTAGTCATTCTACTATTGCCGCCTCACCAGCATCTAGTATTTCCTTAAGAGCCTGTGCACGATTTTCTTTATTATAAATGGCAGAACCTGCTACAAAAATAGTAGCACCAGCTTTAGCACAAGGGATAATTGTTTCTGCATTAATTCCACCATCTATTTCGATATCAATATCTAAGCCACGTTCTTTTATTATCTTTGTTAAGTTCTCAATTTTAGAAATTACGGAAGAGATAAATTTTTGCCCGCCGAATCCTGGATTTACTGTCATAAATAATACAAAGTCAATATCCTCTAATATATGTTGAATTGATTCAATTGGTGTATGTGGATTTAATACTACGCCTGGCTTCACTCCGTAAGAACGGATGAGTTGAATTGTTCTATGAAGATGTCTGCTCGCTTCAACGTGAACTGAAATCCAATCTGCTCCTGCATTTGCGAATTGTTCAATGTAGTCATCCGGATTTTCAATCATTAAATGAACATCCAGTGGAAGTTTTGTCATTGGGCGCAATGCCTCAACAACAATTGGGCCCATCGTAATATTCGGTACAAAATGGCCATCCATTACATCTATATGAATAACAGAAGCTCCAGCTTGTTCAACTTCTTTTACTTCTTCCCCTAATTTTGCAAAATTCGCAGCTAGAATTGATGGTGCAATCTTTATCATCATTAATACCTCGGCTTTCGGTCAATTATTTCTTGTAAGAACTCTGTAAAATGCTCGTAGCGATAGTGTGTAAGTTCACCTGTTTCAAGTGCATTTTTAACTGCACATTTCGGTTCTTTAATATGAAGACATCCTCTAAATTTACAACCCTCACTTAATGTTGCAATTTCAGGAAAACAATAAGATAATTCATCTTTTTCTATATTATCAAAATCAAATGAACTGAATCCAGGAGTATCTGCTAATAATCCATCACAAACATCAATAAGTTCAACATGGCGAGTGGTATGCTTTCCTCTTCCTAAACTTTGAGAAATACCATTTGTTTTAAGATTTAGATCGGGAAGTAATGTGTTTAGTAATGTTGATTTACCAACGCCAGATTGCCCAGCAAGTACACTTGTTTTCCCACGTAGTATTGGTTGAAGTTGATTAATCAGTTCATCATCATTTTTATACGTTTCGATGACTAAATATCCGATAGTTTTATAATCTTCAATATATTGTTGTAATTGTTCTCTTTCTCCATCAGTTAAAAGGTCCATCTTTGTTAAACAAATAATTGGCTTAACATGGTAAGATTCTAAAACAGCTAAAAAACGGTCTAATAGTAATGTACTAAAGTCGGGCTCCTTTACTGAAAAAACTAAAAGAGCTTGATCCACATTGGCAATGGGTGGTCGAACAAGTTCATTAAACCTAGGGTATATTTTCATAATATACCCATCGGATTCCCCTTCTTTTGTATAGTCAACGATATCACCGACTAGAGGTGCTTCACCACGATTACGGAAAACACCTCTTCCACGACATTGTACTAACTCACCGTTATGAAATACATAATAAAAACCACTTAAAGCCTTGCGAATTTGGCCTTGAGCCATCGAATTCCTCCTTATTGTTCTAGATCGTCATAGTGTATAGTTTCTTCTGCAACTACTTTTGAATCAACTTCAATACGATACGCTGCGGTTTGACCCTCTTCAATTTCTAATTCCGTTGTGTATTCAAAATCTTCAGTAATCATAAATACTTCCGGGTCTAGTATTGAATGGTTTTTGTCTTGAATAAAAATTCTTACCTGTTGTTCTTCTCCATATTCAATAGGATCATATGGGATTACTAAGCTTAAACGATAAATCCGAACTGCTTTTTCTGGTGGTCCGCTCGACACAACAACTGAAATTTTTGAACCCTTGTCTAGCTCTGTATCTGGTGCTGGTTCTTGGGAAACGACGCTTCCTTTAGGAATGGTTTCAGAATTCACTTCCCCACTAACTGTTATATCAAAACCACTAATACGTGCATACTCATTTAATGCTGATTCTGTATAGCCAGATAAATTAGCAACTTTCACTTTTTCTTTTCCTCGACTTACTGTAAAAGTAATAACCGTATCTTTGGCAATTACTTTTTCACCTGGCAAAGGAGACTGATTTACAATTGTTCCTGCAGGTTCATCTGAAAATACAGAAATTTCATCAAAGTCTTTGAACTCCGTTTTATCAAGAATTGTAGATACTTGACTAATTTGTTGACCTATATAGTTCCCGATTTCTACTTTCTCTTGTCCCAAGCTAATGATTATATTTATTTCTGTACCGGAGATTCGGCTAATTCCCGCACCTGGATTAGTTTCAACTACTAAACCAGCTTCAACATCTTCAGAATGTTTTTCTCTAGTTTCACCTATTGTAAAACCTGCTTCTTCTAATACAGTAATCGCATCAACTAGTTCCATTTTTGATACATCAGGTATTGGTATTTTTTTCGGTGTTAGCACATTAAATAATACAACTGCTAAAAGAATTAAAACCGCTATTAAAATTCCAATAATGGCAAATATTTTGCCCTTAGATTTCTTTTTCTTTTCAGTCTTTTGTTTCTCAATTCTAGGCTCTTTATCCTGCTCATTTGGTCGTACGATTTTTGTTTGTTCTATATCACTAATTGGCAGGGGTTCTTTAATGATTGGCATTGCCTTTGTCGCATCATTATCAATCGGTGGAACAAATTTCATCTCATGTAAACGACTTGGTGATAAAGCTGTATCTAAATCCTCTTCCATTTCCTCAACTGAGTTATAACGATGTGCAGGGTTTTTTGCTGTTGCTTTTAATACAACATTTTCTAGTGCTTGTGGAATGGATGCATCAAATGCTCTAACAGAAGGTGTCTCTGTTTGTAAATGCTTAAGGGCAATTGAAACTGCAGATTCGCCGGAAAAAGGTAATTCACCCGTTAATAATTCATATAAAACAATGCCGAGAGCGTAAATATCTGACTTTTTTGTTGCTATACCACCTCGTGCCTGTTCTGGAGATAAATAATGAACAGTTCCTAACACTGAATTGGTTTTCGTAAAACTAGTAGCACTTAAAGTTATAGAGATTCCAAAATCAGTAATTTTGCAGTTTCCATCCTCATCAATAAGGATATTCTGTGGTTTTATATCACGATGGATAATTTGATTTTCATGAGCGTGAGCAATCGCACTAATCAACTGTTTCATAATGTGAATACTACGTGCTGGTGATAAAGGCGAAAACTCATTTATGTATTGCTTCAACGTTTTGCCCTTTATAAATTCCATTACAATAAAGTGCATATCTGCGTCTTCTCCGACATCATAAATACTCACTATATTTGGATGTGTTAGGCTTGTTGCTGAAAGTGCTTCCCTTTGAAAGCGTCTTGTAAATTCTTCTTCATTTGTCATATCATATCGTAATATTTTTATTGCTACATCACGGTTTAATATCATGTCATGTGCTAAATAGACATTCGACATACCGCCGCCACCTACAAGTTGCAATATTTTATATCGATCATTAATTCTTTTTCCTATAAGCATTCACTACACCTCCTCGTTATTTAGTGATAATAAAACAAGTGATATATTATCTTCTCCACCACTATCATTTGCTAATTGGACTAATTTCTTACCTTTTTCTTCAATTGTCATCTCAAAAGTTAAGATCGCAGACATTTCATCTACAGATAATTTATTACTAAGTCCATCTGAACATATTAGTAAATAAGATTGTTCCTCCATGGATAATTCATAAAAATCCGGTTCCACGTTTAGCTCTGTTCCCAAAGCTTTAATAATCACATTCTTTTGCGGGTGATTTTCTGCTTCTTCTTCACTAATCTCCCCGTTCTCCAATAATATATTGACATAAGAATGGTCTCTTGTAACAAGGTCTACACGATTAGGCATAAAGTGATAAACACGACTATCTCCGATATGGCTAATTAAACATTTTTCATGGTCAATTAGAACTGCAATTAAAGTTGTTCCCATGCCACTACATGATTCGTTTATTAGTGAATGTTTATAGATTTTTTCATTTACATTTTTAATGACTTCTAACATCCATCGTTTTTTCGAATGGGTCGTTTCAAAATTTTTTGATATGGCATTTTTAAATAAATATTCCAACTCTTTAATGGCCATCTCGCTCGCAATATCTCCTGCATTATGACCACCCATACCATCTGCTAGAATGGCAAGCTTAAAATGATCGGGGCGTTCCACGAACGCCGCCCGATCTTCATTAATTTTACGCTTTAAACCAATATCACTTTCTACCGTATACTTCAAAGGGATCACCTCGTCTCCTGTGCTCTCTCTTTCGCTCTTAATTGTCCACAAGCTGCGTCAATATCGGAGCCATGTTCACGACGAATTGTAACATTAATACCATTGTTTTTTAATGTTTTTTCAAAAGCAAAAATTTGATTGCGTGGTGTACGAACATAATTACGCTCTGGTACATAGTTTACCGGAATTAAGTTCACATGGCATTTAATACCTTTAATTAATTTCGATAATTCTTCTGCATGCTCCACAGAATCGTTTTCTCCACCAAATAGACCATACTCAAAACTTACACGACGACCTGTTTTTTCTGTGTAATAGCGTATTGCTTCGATTAATTTGTCTAATTTGTAAGCTTTTGCAATAGGCATTAGTTTTTGACGAAGTTCTTGGTTTGGTGCATGTAATGATAACGCAAAGTTAATTTGTAATTGTTCATCCGCAAATTGATAAATTTTTGGAATAATACCAGAAGTGGAAACTGTAATATGTCTTGCACCAATATTAAGACCTTTTTCATGATTCACTACTTTTAAGAAGTTCATCATTGCATCATAGTTATCGAACGGTTCTCCGATACCCATAATGACGATATGTGAAACACGTTCGCCCACTTCGTCTAGTTTTTGTTGTACTTTTACTACTTGCTCAACAATTTCGCCAGCTAATAAATGACGTTTTAGACCGCCTAAAGTAGAGGCACAGAAAGTACACCCAATGCGACAACCCACTTGAGTTGTTACACATACTGAATTTCCATATTCATGTCGCATTAACACGGTTTCAATTGAATAGCCATCTTGAAGTTGGAATAAAAATTTAATCGTACCATCTTTCGATTCTTGGCTAATAATTGTTGATAGAGTTGTTAATGCAAATGATTCCGTTAATTTGTCTCGTAAAGGTTTAGCTAAATTGGACATTTCCTCGAATGATTTCACTCGTTTTTCATATAACCATTCAAAAATTTGAGTGGCACGGAAAGGTTTTTCTCCATTTTCTTGTAACCAATCTTTTAATTCATCAAGACGTAATGAATAGATAGATTCTTTCAGTTCTGTTTTTTCTTTCTTCACACGACGAGGTTGTTCTACTTCTTCAACTAAATCAGTTATTCGTTCTAATCTTTTATCATCCATTACTTACTAGGATTCTCCTTTTTTCTGAAATGCAGCAACGAAAAATCCATCGCTACCAAAGTCTTGTGGAAACACTTGTAGCATTCCATTTTGTTGGTTTTTAAGTAGTTCATTGGGTAAATTTTCAATTGGCACAAGTTCCATTTCAGGATGTGACGCTAAAAACTCATGAACTGTTCCTTCATTTTCCAAACGATCAACAGTACATGTACTGTATACTAAGCGACCGCCAGTTTTTAAAACTTTTACTGCATTTTCAAGTAGTTGTATTTGTATTTTGTGTAAGCTTTCAAAATCTTCTTCACGTTTTGTATATTTAATATCTGGTTTTCTTCTTGTAACACCTAGGCCAGAACACGGTGCATCTACTAGAATAGCGTCATAAGATTCCTTTTCTAGAAGTTCTGAAGCTTTTCTACCATCCACTGGTGCTGTTTGAATAATATCAATTCCTAGACGGTTACTTGTTTCATCGATTAAATCTAATTTATGTGGATGTAAATCAGTTGCTAAGATCGAACCTACGTTATTCATGCGTTCTGCTATATGGGTTGTTTTCCCACCAGGTGCAGCACACATATCTAATACGCGCCACCCAGCCTTTGGGTTCAGTACATTGGCTGGCATCATCGAACTCTCATCTTGTATTGTAATAAAACCAGTTTTAAAACATTCTGTATGAGTAACTTGACCACTAGCAATATGAATACATTCAGGCATTAATGTACTTTGTTTTGCGTTAATTCCCTCTGCTTCTAACATTTTTAGTACTTCTTCAGGAGAAGCCTTTAATGAGTTTACTCTAACTGTTAGAGTTGGTGGAACATTATTTTCATGCAACATTTCTGTTGTCTTCTCAACTCCATAAGATTCGATCAACCTTGTAACTAACCATTGGGGATGACTTGTTTCAATGGATAACTTTTTTATAGGCTCCCCTATCTCATCGATTGAGCGTAACCCTTCTCTTTGAATGGAACGTAGCACTCCATTAACCATTGAGGCAATTCCTTTATGCCCTCTTTTTTTTGCAATTTCAACTGCTTCATTAACAGCTGCATGAGCGGGAATTCTCGATAGATAAACAACTTGGTATAATGAAAGACGTAATAGCCAACTAACCCAAAGGTCTATCTTTGTACGAATATATGGCTCTAAATAAAAGTCTAGAGTATATTTATATTGCAATGTACCATAAGTTATTTCTGTTAGTAATGCTCGATCTTTTGCATCAATTTTATATTTTTTGATGGTTTGATTGAGCAATAAGTTACTATAAGCTTGATTTTTATCCACTGCAATTAGAATTGTTAAAGCTGCATCTCGAACATTACCGTCCCAAATTTGAACTTTCTTCTTAGATGTCATTCAAATCGGTCCCCAATCTGTAGTTTTGAACCAGTTCCTCGCAAGTATTCTTTGGCTGTCATTCGTTTTTTACCAGCAGGCTGCAATTCAAATATTGCAATTGTTATTCCATCTCCTGCTACCACTTCAAAATGTTCCAACTCAATTCCCACAACTGTTCCAGGTTCTTTATCGGAGTTTGTTGAACCAACTTTAGCCCACCAAATCTTGACATTCTCATCATTAAGCGTTGTATAGGCAACAGGCCATGGATGTAAGCCGCGCACTTGATTATAAATTGTACGTGCAGCATTTGACCAGTCAATACGTTCCTGTTCACGTGAAATATTATGAGCAAACGTAACTTCATCTTCATTTTGCGGAGTTCTAGAATTCGTACCAGCAATGATCGTAGGTAACGTTTCTTTTAACAAATCACAACCGATCAAGCTCAATTTATCAAACAGCCCACCTGTATGATCATCTTCCTCAATCACGATTTCTCTTTGAGAAATAATATCTCCTGCATCTAGCTTTTCTGCCATATACATAATGGTGATCCCCGTTTTAGTTTGTCCATCAAGTATCGCTTGATGTATTGGAGCTCCTCCACGGTATTTTGGTAGAAGAGATGCATGAACATTAATACAACCTAATGGTGGAGCATCAAGTAAAGCTTTTGGTAGAATTTGTCCAAACGCTGCTGTCACAACTATATCCGGCTGTAATGCAATAATTTCATTTAATTCATCTGAATTTCTTAATTTTTCCGGTTGGATTACCGGCAAACCAAGGCGTAATGCTTCTTCTTTCACAGGAGGAGGTGTTAACACTTTTTTTCTTCCTACAGGACGATCTGGTTGGGTAACAACAGCTAAAATTTCATACCCTTCGTCATGTAACATAGTTAATATCGGAACGGAAAATTGTGGTGTTCCCATAAAAACAAGCTTTGTCATCCTTACTCCTCCTCTTCTAAATACATTGACTCTAGTTCTTCTTCCGTAACAACGCGGATCAACTTGGAATCAAATAACACTCCGTCTAAGTGATCAATTTCGTGTAAAATTGCTCGCGCATCAAATCCGACAGCTTCCACCTCATACACTCTTCCTTCGCGGTCACATGCTTCAATTTTGACATATGTAGGCCTTTCAACCTCACCAAAAAGATTTGGAAAACTTAAACAACCTTCTATATCAACTTCCTTACCATCCACAGCAAGTACAGTAGGATTAATCATTTCTAAAATTGCACGATCTTCTCCCATTTCAACAATTGCCACTCTTAATGGGACATTGATTTGAGGTGCAGCAATTCCTACTCCATCGTATTCAACCATTGTGTCATATAAATCATCAAGGAGTTGAATAATTTCTTCATTTATTTCAGTCACTTCATCGCATTTTTGCGTTAAAATTTTCGCAGGATGCTTGACCACTTCTTTTATTGCCATATTTTTAACCTTCTTTCTATTAAATCAAATTCTCCTTGGAGAATTTGCGATTGTCCCATTCTTTCGTCCCAGCCGAAAAGACGTGCGACACATTTATTCGAGCTTGTCCAACAGGATGTTGCTTCACTTTGACGTTCAACGGAGGTCGTCGCTTTAAGTCAAAGTTTCATCTTTTTTACATCTAACTGTCAGAAGCCATTTAATATGTGCTCTTAATGCAGTTAGATCGATGAGGGATTCAAATCAACTGAAAGCTGTATTCCCTTTTTAATCCAATCTGTTCGATATATTTTAATTAACTGGATAAATGTATCAATTAAGTTTGGTTCCACCTTGTATTTTATCAAACATTGATATCTATATCTATTTTGGATACGACTGATTCCTGAAGCAGTTGGTCCTATGATTGATACATTAAAGGATAGTTTGGAACGTAAATAGTCTACTGCTTTCCCGGCATATTCACTCGCCATTAAAACATCTTCATGTGAAACTTGAATTAACGCAAGATAAAAATAAGGTGGATATCCTGCTTGGTGTCTGCCCCTCATTTCTCGATCATAGAATGGTTCATATAGCTGATCTTTTGCAAGTTCTATTGCGTAATGCTCTGGTGTATATGATTGAATAATAACTTCACCAGGCAATGAGTGTCTTCCCGCCCGACCACTAACTTGTGTTAATAACTGAAACGTTTTTTCTGCAGATCGAAAATCAGGTAAATGAAGAGACGTATCAGCGCTTAAAACACCAACTAGCGTTATATTTGGAAAATCCAATCCTTTTGCAATCATTTGTGTACCTAGTAGTATATCAGCTTGTCCTTTTCCGAAAGCCTCAAGAATTTGCTCATGGGATCCCTTTGTTTTAGTCGTATCCACATCCATACGTAACACTCTTGCTTCAGGGAACAGTTTTGCAATTTCCTCTTCTACCTTTTGTGTACCAGTACCGAAATAACGGATATGGTCACTTTTACATTCCGGACAAGTAGTTGGTACGCGTTGTTCGAAACCGCAGTAATGGCATTTTAATTTTTCATTGGACCTATGATAAGTTAATGAAATATCACAATTTTCACATTGGACCACTGTACCACAATCTCGACACATTACAAAAGATGAATACCCTCTTCGATTTAGAAACAGTACCATTTGTTCTTTTTTTTGTAGCCGAACACGAATTGCTTCAACTAGATCCGTTGAAAACATAGAACGATTGCCATTTTTCAATTCTTCACGCATATCTATAATTTGCACTTCCGGCAAATTCTGATTTACAGCACGTTTATTCAACGTTAGCAGTGTGTAAACATTTTTTTTCGCCCTTGCGAAGGACTCTAAAGATGGTGTTGCACTTCCTAATATGACAGGACATTTATGATATTTGCTACGCCAAACCGCAACATCTCGTGCATGGTAACGTGGAGTATCTTCTTGTTTATATGTTGACTCGTGTTCTTCATCTAAAATGATGATGCCCACATTTTCAAATGGTGCAAATACTGCAGAACGTGCGCCTACAACTACCTTTACTTTTCCTTCATGGATTTTACGCCATTCATCATATTTTTCACCAACGGATAAACCACTGTGCATAACGGCAACCTGTTCACCGAAGCGGGAACGGAATCGGTCGGTCATTTGAGGTGTAAGTGATATTTCAGGTACGAGTACAATGGCCTCTTTTCCGTCTTTTAAACAGCGCTCAATTGCTTGTAAGTAAATTTCTGTTTTTCCACTACCAGTGATTCCATGTAATAAAAACGTTTCCGAAAGTCTAGATTCCATTGCACCAATTATTTGCTCCAATGCAATGGCCTGCTCTTCTGTTAAGTCTAAAAAATTCGTTTTCGGAACTTTCTTAGTAAAAGCATCTCGATATACTTCTTCTAGTATATATTCAGCTGCGCCTTGCTCGACAACAGACTGTAATACAGCATCGGAACAGTTTGTTGCTTCCAAGATCTCTCCATGGTCAAAAATCCCACCTACATGACTCTTCATCCAATCAACAAGAACTTTTTGTTTTTTTGCTCGATTTGAAATACTCTCATAAACAGACTGAAGTTCTTCCAGAGAATCATTAATTTTCACTTTACGTACTTCTTTTATTTTGCCCTTTTGTTTCACTACATTTTCAATCACCACTTGTTTTTGTTTGATAGCAGTTTTTAAATCATGTAGTAAATTCTCTTTTTCAAATACTTTATA
>JAPSJC010000027.1 GCA_031178355.1 Ureibacillus sp. | reverse complement strand
GCTTCTCCATTAGGTGCAATTGAAAATGCAAGGAAAAGAGGTAAGAATGTAACAGCTAAAGCTGTTATTGGGTCTAACTTTAATTTTCGAGTTAAAATAACCCCTAATGTAACAAAGACAATCATCATGTCGCCGCCGAGGAAGAATCCTATGAAGGACATTAATAAAAACATACCAAGTACTAGAACGTTCGGTCCGCTATTTTCAAATCTCATGATTAACGCACTTATTACTTTATTAATCGAATCAAGTTGGAAAATACCGCCCAAAAGACCACCCATAAATAAGATTGTGATGACGACAGAGCTAGCTGCAACTCCACCTTCTAAAATGAGTGTTAATGCGTAGATGGGATTCACTGGTGAACTTTCCACAGTATGGTAAGTACCTGGAATCAAACTTCCATTCTCGGAGTATTCAAAACTACCAGCAGGAATAATATAAGTTAAAATACATGCTATTAGCATCATAATCAGCATCATAACAATAACATTTGGTAATCTTAATTTGAATTTTTTCTTTGGGCTTTCCCCTGTATTTAAAGCATCTGTACTAGTTTTAATTTTCGTAACCAATAGTATCCCCCCTGAAATTGAATCATATTTCTTTCTTAGACCCCGTAGATAGAACAATTGATAAGCAAATTAATAGGACGATAAAGATCCATAACACATTGAAACTTGAGAAGACCTGTAACAATACACCTCCAACTATTGGGCCCAGTATACTACCAAAGCTAAACAAAATACCTGATAATACAGTACCCATTGGAATAAGTGATTTTGGTATTAAATCAATCATATAAGCGATTCCTAATGAATAGATGGAACCAACAAACATACCTGCTAAAAATAACATTGAAATTAAAAGGTAAATATTGTGAAAGAAAATTGTGGCTACTAAAAATGATAATCCCCCGATGCTTGTTGCTACCAATAATAATCTTCTTCTGCCGTAACGATCGCTCCAGAAACCTAAAGGTATTTGGAACAAAATACTTCCTAATGCAAAAACTGAAACAATTATCGAAATAAGTTTAATATCAAAATTAGAACGTAATACTTGAGTTGGTAAATTGACATTTATGACAGATTCTAGAACACCATAGGCAAAAGGGAATAAAAGGGCAATCCAAGCATACTTTAATACGAGTTTGAACCGATTCAAAAAGTCGTACAAGCGAAAATTTACTTGCTCATCATTCTGTATGGAAGAATGATTCTCTAAAAATAACACAACAATAAAAATCGAAATGCTTAAACTTGCTAAAAAGAGAAAAGGGAGTTTTTCATTGTAATCTATTAAGTTGGTTGCATATGGACCAATCGCAAATCCTAGACCGAAACATAAACCATAGATTGAAATAATTAGACCCCTTTGTTTTTGTCCAACAGTGGATGTTACCCATGTCTGAGATGCAAGTGCAAACATATTCGCCCCAATCCCTATGAATAACCTTAAAAAGAACCAAACATTAACGGATTGAAAGACCATGAATAGAAGGATAGATATATTTGTGATCGTTAAGCCTATTAAAATCACTTTTTTAAATCCAAATCTGCGAATAAACATTTCGACAAATGGTGAAGCAATTAAAATTCCGATATAAAACCCGGCTGAATGCAAACCAGATATAGTAGAAGAAATGCCTTGTTTTTCAAAAATTATTGAAATGACCGGCATGAGCAAACCTTGTGAAACGCCAGAAACTAACACAGTTAATAAAAGAACAAACAGAGTTGATTTTTTAAGCTGATGACCTTCCACTGTCAGCTCTCCTTAATGAGTAAGCTTATTTGGGATATTCATGATCGAATGCATTTAAAGCATTAACACTATGGGCCAATGCAGCTCCAGCATTTAGTGCGACCGCTACAAAAATAGATTCGGATATCTCTTCGAATGTAATGTTTTCCTTTTTTGCATTGGATACATGTGCCTCTATGCAATATGGACATCCAGTAATATGAGCGCATGCAATGGCTATTAATTCTTTTTCTCTTTTTGTTAATAAACCTGCCTTTAACGCGTTTTGATCATATGAATGAAATGCTAAAAAAGAATTTGGATTACTATTCGCTAATTCTTTAAATCGTTTACCATAAGATGAATGATATAAACTTTGCGCTTCGCCTTCTGATGTATACGCGTTCAAGGCATTCAGTCCATGTGCCATAGCAGCTCCGGCTTTTAGAGCAGTTGCTACATGTATAGCTTCAGCAATTTCATCAAATGAAATTTCTAACTTTTTAGCTTTCGTAACATGTCCTTCAATACAATAAGGGCATCCAGTAATATGAGCACATGCAATGGCAATTAATTCTTTTAATTTATTTGTTAATTTTCCCTCTTTAAACACTTGCTGATCGAATTGAGAAAAAGCTTTAAAAGTATCCGGTTGATAATTAGCAACTTCTTTTAACCGTTTAATATTATTAGCAAGATATAGGTCGTGACCCATAGTTTACCTCCTTATATTTGAAATCCATTTTCAATAAAGACCTCTTGAATCGTTTTTTTCTCTGGTGTAAAATCGATTTCTAATTGATTCTTTAAAAAGTCGATTGCATATTGAACAGTGGAAGTAACACCTATTTTTAAAGCCGCTTCATCTAAGTCAAAGTGTTCATTATGGTGTTCTGCTCCAGAACCTAATTCGCTATTTTCAATTCCTAAAAATGCAAATACGCCAGGAAAATACTTTTGATATAGTGAGAAGGATTCTGATGCTAACCAGGCTGGGTATTGATAGTGTGCCTCTTTACCTAAAATTTTCGATATGGATTCTGTTGCGATTGTAGAACATTGTTCATTGTTATATACAAACAAATCCATTGCTTTTGGTTCATTAATATATGTGTATTTACAGTGGTGAAGATCGCAAAGTTTAGTTAACAGTTCTTTAAAATGTATTTCAGCCTGTTTTCCCTGTGAAAAATGTAGGAATCTACATGTTCCAGAAAATGTTAATGTTTGAGGGATGATATTGGCTACAGTACCATATTCAATATTTCCTATTGATATCGTAATAGGGTCAAAAGGATTTAGGGTAGTGAGTCTCATCGACTTGATGTTTTGGTAAAAATCCGTAAAACAATCTAGTGGAGCAATAGATAGATCCGGTCTTGATCCATGACCACTTTTTCCTTCAATTGCTACTTTAAAACCAAATGCACTTGCCATTCGGGGACCAGCTTCAACTGAAATCTTTCCTGTAGGGATATCTGATTTTAAATGTATACCCCAGACACCGTCTGCCCCAATTTCAACTAATCGATTTAATAAATTATAAATACCTCCTCCCATTTCTTCCCCTTGTTCAAAGGCCAAGATAATTGTTCCATAAAGTAAATCTTTGTGTGACGACAGAATTTTTGCAGCCCCAAGTAACATGGCCGTATGAGCATCATGCCCACAAGTATGAGCTGCTTCGTCAGTTTTGGAGACAACTTTTTTCTTTTGTTTTAAATTGAACTCCGATTCTTTCATTGGTAGAGCATCTAGGTCCGCTCTTAATATAAGTTTCCTTCCAGGATTGGTACCATGGATATAGCCTATAATTCCACCATTCTCTACAATCTCAAATGGTATTGACATATTACTTAATTCATTGGTTACAAATTGAATTGTGTTCAATTCGTGTAATCCAATTTCGGGATTTTCATGTAAATAACGACGTGTATTTATAACATATTCTTCTATATTTAATACTTCTTTTAAAATATCAGTCGATGTATCATTTACCATTTTCATAACCTCCTTAGTAATTAAATTCTTTAGCAATTCTTTCAAATGCTTCTTGAACAATACTTCTTGGAGATGGGAGACAGATTCTCTGGAAGTCAAGATACTCGTTTCCAAACATCTTGCCATCTTCTAGAACAACATTTGCTTTGTTATAGATACGGTCATGAACTTCCTCTGGTGATAACTGATAACCGCTAAAATCTAACCATAGTACATAAGTACCTTCAGGGATGGAGTATTTAACTTGTGGCATCTGTTCCTTTAGGAAATGATCTACCCATTCATATGTTCCATCTAAATATTCTTTTAGTTGCTCAAGCCATTCTTCACTTTCCGTGTACGCAGCAATTAATGCAGCAGTTGCAAAGGGAGTAGGGGATTGCATACCCTGAACTGCTTCATATTTTTTTCTTAATGTTTCATTTGGAATAATTGCATTTGTACAATGTAAGCCAGCTACATTAAAAGTCTTATTTATTGCTGTGAGGGTAATTATATTTTCGTATTTTGTTATAGCAGCAAGTGGGTGGAAAATTGTATCTCGACGAATGAGGTCACCATGAATCTCATCACTAATAATAATTAAATTATTTCTTTCACAAATTTCTGAGATTTTTATAAGTTCTTCTTTCGTAAATACGCGGCCTGTAGGATTATGTGGGTTACATAGGATGAGTAGTTTATTTTTAGGATCTTTCGCTTTTGTCTCTAAATCTTCGAAGTCAATCTGATATTGATAGTTTTCTGTTTGTATCAGGTGATTATCAACGATTATACGTCCATTATTTGTAATAGCAGTTGCGAAAGGCGGGTAGGAAGGACGTTGGATAATAATCCCATCTTCAGAATCAGTAAAAGCTTTCACACAAGTATTAATTGCATTAACTGTCCCTGGACTATATACAATGTGTTCTCTATTGATTTGCCAATTGTATTTTTTCTCAAACCAACTTTGGATAGCTACATAATATTCATTTGGAATGATCGAATAGCCAAAAATTTTGTTATCAATTACCTTTTGCATTGCATTTACAATTGGTTCAGCAACTGGAAAATCCATATCGGCTATGAAAAGAGGAAGTGTCTCATCGTCAAACCGTTCAGTAAATCCATATGCTTTAATTAATTCCCCACCATCCCACTTAACAGAATTTGTATTCCGTCTATTAAGAACGGTATCAAAAAGTTGCATCTTTTTACCCTCCCTTGTTAAATTATAAAAAAAGTTTAGCACCTGAACTAATGGATTGCAATACAAATTTTTAGAAAATTTAAATTATTCTAAAAAAAGAAAATTTGGTATATTATAAGTGTGTGGGAGGTGGATATATATGGAAAAAAACGAGTTGATTTACTCAATAATGGAGATGTTTTATGAGATCTCTAGGGAAATAAGTGAATATGAGTCTATACCTCATCAATATGGAACGGAAGACGAAATTTATATGGTTGAAGCTCATACCATTAATTTAATAGGAGAGAATTCAAACATTACAATTTCTGAACTAGCAATGATTACGAATAAAACAAAAGGCGCAATCTCTCAAATGGTTGAAAAGTTAATTAACAAAGAAATTGTCTTTAAAGTAAAAGATGAATTAGATCAAAGAAGAGTATTCTTAAATTTAACAGAAAAAGGAATTAATATTTATAATTATCATAAAGCATTAGACGAAAAGGAGTATTCCAAGATTATTAGTAAGCTAGATCAATATACAAATCAAGAGTTTGAGAATTTTTATTTAATGTTAAAAAATATGTTAACTATTTTTAGAGAGAACAAACAGGAAGGCTTTGATGAAGATACCGTTACATAAAGTAACATTGAAAACGGGTGAAAGAATAGAAAATGCAAACTTCTCAGTAATACTGATTGGAAGAATTTCATTTTCTAGAGAGAAAGGAAAAAGTTTAGTATTTGGCGAAGGAGATATTCTTGTACGGTTAGAAACAAGTACTAACCGTACTGCAAATGCAGGAAGTTAAGGGGGGTTATCATGAAGGTATTAGTTTTAGGGGGAACTCGCTTTTTTGGTAAAAAACTTGTTCAACGTCTTTTAGAACAAGGGCATGATATAACAATTGCGACTCGTGGAAATACTCAAAGTACTTTTGGAGAAAAAGTGAATCAAGTGATTGTAGATCGTACAAATGCAAGTTCACTGAAAGAAGTAGTAGGACATGAATACTGGGATATTATATATGATAATATTTGCTATTCACCTAATGAAGCATTAGCTGCATGTGAGATATTTGAAGGCAAAACAAAGAAGTATATTTTTACTTCAACTCTATCAACCTCCGATCAACAATTAGGAGCAAATATCACAGAAGAAGCCTTTGACCCATATCAATATGAAATTAGATCTGGTGACACAAGTGAGTTTTCATATGGCGAAGGGAAACGCTTAGCTGAAGCAGTGTTTTTCCAAAAAGCATCTTTTCCGGTTGTGGCAGTAAGATTTCCGATTGTGCTAGGTGTAGATGACTATACGAAAAGATTACATTTTCATATTGAGCGAGTTAAACATGGGAAAATAATTAGTTTCTTAAATATGGATGCGCGGATGTCCTATATATTATCTGATGATGCTGCAGGTTTTCTAGAATTCGCAGGTATTTCACCTATTGAAGGGCCATATAATGCAACATCTATCGGAGCGTATTCAATGAGTGAACTTATGAACATAATTGAAGATGAAACAGGAAACAAAGCAAAAATATCATTAGTAGGTGATGAAGAAAGTCGGTCTCCGTTTGGCGTGCCACAAGACTGGTTTATGTCTCCTGAAAAAGCGATGAACGCTGGTTACGAATTTTTAAGTTTAGATAAATGGCTACCTAATCTAATAAAAACATTAGTTCGTGAGATGGAATAATTAAACTTGCTACTTTACCAAGTCGAATGGCTTGTTAAGTAGCATTTTCTTTTATAGTAGAAGTTAGCTTAAATATGATTATTAAAGGAAAGTTTAGAAATGTAATATATAACCAGATATGAATGATTGCATTAGCGGGGTACCTTTTTTAGTGATTGTAGCTATATAAAAGATTAAATTTTCATTTGGCTGGTAACATTGATTAATAACTAGAAACGGTAAGTTTTACATAGCTCTATTATAAAAAATTGTATTGTTACGATAGGAAATTAACGGTAAAATGACAATAATTATGGATATTTTTCTTCATTAACAACTTGGGGTGATGGCATTGAAAAAGAAAAAGAAGAAAATACAGAAGTTTGAAAATGTCGTCGTTTTCCCTGGGACGGTTGAAAGACTCATTTCACAAGCTCATCAACACGTAGAAAATTATCAATTTGACTTAGCCAATCAACTATTCGCGGAGGCTTTAACATATACAGAAGGTGACGAGCTCACTTTAAGTGTTTATGCTTATTCATTATATGAATCAAAATCATTCGAAAAAGCGAAAGACGTATGCGAACAATTACTAAGTATTGGTCCCTCAATGTATTTAGAAGTAATGGAATTATATTTAACAGTTTGTATGCAATTAAAACAATACAAACAAGTTGAGAGTATAATTACATCTTTACTCGAAGAAGGTGCAATACCAGAGCATCAAATAGACAAATTCGTACGATTAAAGAATTTAAATGCGAATATCGCGGATTCCAAAGATGACTTTCAAGAAATAACTTATTCAGAAAGTATATTCGAGGATGAAAAATATGGATTGGATCATTTCTTATCACTATCACCAAATCAACAGTTACTTCTAATTCAAGAGTTAACCGATACAAATATTCGTCCAATAGTTCAACAATTGAAAGATATCATTGAAGATAATCGTTCACATCCTTTTGTTAAAAGTTTAGTCCTAATATTACTTGTTGAACAGGAAGTTGATATCAATATAACGATAAAAAAATTTGATCGGCAAATGGATGTAAATCCAACGAAGCTATTATTACCTACTAAACTACCTCAATATCTTAAGGTAATTTCACTCGTTAGAAACCAATTAGAGCAAGAACCGTCAAAATTAGAAATGGTAGAATATTTAATATCAAAACACTCCATTGGAACTTATCCATTTGAATGGATTGACTATGATCCAGAAGATGTAGCATATGCATATATCGATTTTGTTCGTATTATGTTTGGTAATGTTCAAGAAATGGATTATGAACTTATCGACTTCTTGCAAATGCTAGAAAAATTAACAGAACTACAACAAGTATGAAAAAAGTTGAAAGTATGACCAACTATGATATACTGAAATGGTTGTCAAATCGTATAAAACGAGAAGTTTGTCAAACTGTAAATTAATTTTGGAGGTATTTATATATGTCAGCAAAATGGGAAAAACAAGAAGGAAATTCTGGCGTTCTAACAATCGAAGTGCCAGCTGAAGAAGTAAACAAAGCAATTGATAAAGCATTCGCTAAAGTAGTAAAGGAAATTAATGTACCTGGTTTCCGTAAAGGGAAAATGCCTCGTCAATTATTTGAAAAGCGCTTTGGCGTTGAAGCATTATACCAAGATGCACTAGAAATTCTAATTCCAGATGCATATTCTAATGCAATCGATGAGTCTGGTATTGTTCCAGTTGACTATCCACAAATCGATGGAACTGAAAATTTTGAAAAAAATCAAGCTTTCACATTTACAGCAACAGTTACAGTAAAACCTGAACCTAAATTAGGTGAATATAAAGGCTTAGAAGTGACAAAATTAAGCACAGAAGTTACTGATGAAGAAATTGAAGAACAAATTCAAGCACAAGTTGCTCGTAAAGCTGAATTAGAAATTAAAGAAGACGAAGCAATCGTTGAAGGCGATACAGCTGTAATCGACTTTGAAGGTTTCGTTGGTGATGAAGCATTTGAAGGTGGTAAAGGTGAAGACTACTCACTAGAAATCGGTTCAGGTTCATTTATTCCTGGATTTGAAGAGCAATTAGTTGGACTAAAAGCTGGTGAATCTAAAGATGTGATTGTTACTTTCCCAACAGAGTACCATGCAGCTGAACTTGCAGGTAAAGAAGCTACTTTCAAAGTTACAGTGAAAGAAGTAAAAACAAAAGTATTACCAGAACTAAACGATGAATTAGCAAAAGAAATTGACCCAGAAGTTGAAACTTTAGCTGAATTACGTGCTTCTTTAAAAACTAAAGCGGAAGAACAAAAGAAAGCTGATGCAGAAGCTTCTCTACGTGATGAGTTAGTAGAAAAAGCAGCTGAAAATGCTGAAGTAGAAATTCCTGAGTCAATGACTCATAATGAAATCCACCGTATGATTGAAGAATTTGGTCAACGTTTACAAATGCAAGGTATGACTTTAGATCTTTACTACCAATTCTCAGGACAAGATGAGCATGCACTACATGAACAAATGCGTCCAGATGCTGAAAAACGTGTTCGTATCTCATTAGTTCTAGAAGCAATCGCTCAAGCAGAAGGTCTTGAAGTAACTCAAGAAGATATTACTGCAGAACTTGAAAAAATGGGTTCTCAATTCGGTATGTCTACTGAGCAAATTTTAACTGCTTTAGGTGGAACTTCTGAAATGTTAGAGAACGATATTCGTACTCAAAAAACAGTTGAATTTTTAGTTGAAAACGCAAAAATTACTGAATAATTTCCCGATATTTGGTAATCTTTAATTAAAGAATAACAAGGTACGGTTAAATCCGTGCCTTGTTTTATCACATATAAAAGTCTTCAATGATACATAATTTATGCTAGTGGAAATTGATCTACTTGCAAACAAAGGCATCTTATTTGATTAAGGTTAAAGAATCTTGTAAGATAGTTGCTTGAATAGGGGTGAAGCAAATTGTTTAAATTTAATGATGAAAAAGGCAATTTAAAGTGTTCGTTCTGTGGGAAACCACAAGAACAAGTTCGCAAACTAGTTGCAGGACCTGGCGTATATATTTGTGACGAATGTATCGAGCTTTGCTCTGAGATTGTCGTGGAAGAACTAGGTGTAGAGGAAGAAATTGAATTTCAAGATATTCCGAAGCCAAAAGAAATATTATCCATTTTAGATGAATATGTTATTGGACAAGAGCGTGCAAAGAAAGCACTTGCAGTTGCTGTGTACAATCACTATAAACGTATAAATTCAAATAGCAGAATAGATGACGTTGAGTTATCTAAATCTAATATAGTTTTGATTGGTCCAACTGGTAGTGGTAAAACATTACTTGCTCAAACTTTAGCACGTATCCTTAACGTTCCATTTGCGATTGCAGATGCAACTTCATTAACTGAAGCGGGATATGTTGGTGAAGATGTAGAAAACATCTTATTAAAACTTATTCAAGCTGCTGATTATGATATTGAACGTGCTGAAAAGGGTATTATTTATATCGATGAAATCGACAAAGTTGCACGTAAATCTGAAAATCCATCTATTACACGAGATGTTTCAGGTGAAGGGGTACAACAGGCGTTATTAAAAATTCTTGAAGGAACTGTAGCAAGCGTCCCACCTCAAGGCGGACGTAAACATCCACACCAAGAATTTTTACAAATTGACACGACAAATATTTTATTTATTGTTGGTGGCGCGTTTGATGGTATTGAACAAATTATTAAACGTCGTCAAGGTGAAAAAGTTATCGGTTTCGGTTCTAATGGATCGAAAAAAGATGATTCAGAATCACTGCTTGCAAAGTTAATTCCAGAAGATTTACTAAAATTCGGTTTAATCCCTGAATTTATTGGGCGATTACCAATATTAGCTTCACTTGAACAATTAGACGAGAAAGCTCTAGTACAAATTTTAACAGAACCAAAAAATGCATTAGTAAAACAATATCAAAAAATGTTTGAATTAGATAAAGTAGAATTAGAATTTGACAATGAAGCTCTACAAGCTATTGCGAAAGAGGCAATAGAACGTAAAACTGGTGCACGTGGTTTAAGGTCTATTATCGAGACAACTATGCTTGATATGATGTATGAACTACCGTCACGTGAAGATATTGTAAAATGCGTAATCACAAAAGAAACAATTAGTGAAAATAAACCACCAAAGTTGTTTCTAAATGATGGTTCTGAATTAAAAAATTTAAACGAAAAAACATCAGCATAATAAACATCTAAGAGTAACACCAATGGAAAATATAGAAGCTGACTTCGCAATATGCGTATTTACGCGTAAGGTCGTAAGTCAGCTTTTTCTAAACAAACATAATTTAATCCTTTAACTTTTGTGGGACACATGAATTATACATAAAATGTCAGTTTTTTTTTGTACATGTACTCTCTAAAAATTGCTAACAATATGCCTAGAGAAATGTTAGTTTTTTATCACATACTATGTGAGCGAATGTTTCGGATAATAAATGGAGGTGAAAACTCGCATGAGCAAAACAAATGAGAAAGTACCTTTGTTGCCTTTGCGTGGATTATTAGTTTACCCTTCAATGGTATTACATATTGATGTAGGTAGAGCAAGATCGGTAGCAGCATTAGAGCATGCGATGGTAAATGATAATCAAATCTTTTTAGCCACACAGAAAGATTTACGAATTGAAAAGCCTGAGAAAGAGGATTTATATACAATTGGTACGCTTGTAACCATTAAACAAATGTTAAAGTTACCGAATGGAACATTAAGAATTTTAGTCGAAGGTGTAAGTCGCGGGGAAATCACTAATTATTATGAAGATAAGAATTTTACATCAGTAAGTATTGTAATCCATGAAGACAATACAGATAAAGATGCTGAAACAGAAGCGTTAATGCGTACACTGATCAATTATTTTGAAAAGTATGCAAAAGCTTCCAATAAAATTACGAACGAAACAATTGATTCAGTAGTAGATATTAATGATCCAGGTCATTTAGCTGATGCAATTGCATCTCATTTACCTTTAAAGATTGCTGAAAAGCAAGAAATACTAAGCATATTTAACGTGAAAAAACGATTGGATCATTTAATTATTCGTTTACATGATGAACAAGAGGTTTTAAACCTCGAGAAGAAAATTAATTCTAAAGTGAAGCAAGCGATGGAGCGAACTCAAAAAGAGTATTATTTACGCGAACAAATGAAGGCCATTCAATCTGAGCTTGGTGATCGTGAAGGTAAGACTGGTGAAATAGCAGATTTACGTAAACGAATAGAAAACTCAGGAATGCCAGAATCCATACAAAAAGTGGCATTTAAAGAATTAGACCGCTATGAAAAGGTACCAGCAGCGAGTGCGGAAAGTGGCGTTATAAGAAATTATATCGAATGGCTAGTTACGATCCCATGGAAAGAATCAACTGTTGATCGTCTAGATATAAAACATGCGGAAGATATTCTAAATCGTGATCATGATGGATTAGAAAAAGTAAAAGAACGTATTTTAGAATATTTATCGGTTCGCCAATTAACGCAATCCGTACGTGGACCAATTCTTTGTTTAGTTGGACCGCCTGGGGTCGGGAAGACTTCTTTAGCTCGTTCAGTAGCAGAAAGTCTCGATCGCAAGTTTGTTCGAATTTCTCTAGGTGGGGTTCGTGACGAATCAGAAATTCGTGGACATCGACGTACCTATGTAGGTGCTATGCCTGGTCGTATCATTCAAGGGATGAAAAAAGCAGGCACCATTAATCCAGTGTTCCTACTTGATGAAATTGATAAAATGTCTAATGATTTCAGAGGGGATCCTTCTGCAGCGATGTTAGAAGTTCTTGATCCAGAACAAAATCACAATTTCAGTGACCATTATATTGAAGAACCATACAATTTATCTCAAGTTATGTTTATTGCAACTGCAAATGATTTGAGCACAATACCTGGTCCACTTTTAGACCGTATGGAAATCATTTCAATAGCAGGCTATACTGAAATGGAAAAAATACAAATTGCAAAAAATCATTTAATTCCAAAGCAAACAGAAGAAAATGGATTGAAAAAATCACAACTTGTTTTGAAAGACGAGGCTATAATTGACTTAATTCGATATTATACTCGTGAAGCCGGCGTACGTAATTTACAAAGACAAATTGCAACTTTATGCCGTAAAGCAGCAAAAGTGATTGTATCAGGCGATAAAAAACGTGTAACAGTGAATCAAAAAGTTTTAGTAGAAATGTTAGGGAAACATAAATTTCATTATGGTCAAGCAGAAACAGAAAATCAAATTGGTGTAGCAACTGGTCTTGCCTATACTACAGTTGGTGGAGATACATTACAAATTGAAGTATCTCTTACACCTGGTAAGGGTAAAATTCAATTAACAGGTAAACTTGGTGAGGTTATGAAGGAATCTGCTCAAACAGCGCTATCCTTTGTACGTTCACTCTCTAGCCAATTAGGTATTGATAATAATTACTTTGAAGAGCATGATATTCACATTCACGTTCCTGAAGGTGCTGTACCTAAAGATGGACCATCAGCTGGTATTACAATGTGTACCGCTTTGGTATCGGCAATTACAAACAAGCCGATTAAAAGAGAAGTTGGTATGACAGGAGAAATCACGTTGCGTGGGCGAGTGTTACCAATTGGTGGGCTTAAAGAAAAATCACTTGGTGCTCATAGAGCTGGTTTAACAACTATTATAATGCCAAAAGATAATATTCGTGATATTGATGATATACCAGAAACTATACGTGAACAATTAACGTTTAAGCCTGTATCTTCTGCTGACGAAGTGCTGAATATAGCACTAGTTGGAGGTTTTAAAAATGAAAGTAAATAATGTTGAAATGGTAATAAGTGCTGTAAAACCTGAACAGTATCCAATTGATGACCTGCCTGAATTTGCGTTAGCAGGCCGGTCAAATGTTGGGAAGTCGTCATTTATAAATAAAATGATTGGTCGAAAAGCTTTAGCTCGTACATCTTCAAAGCCTGGGAAAACACAGACGCTAAATTTTTATAAAATCGAAGAACAACTATTCTTTGTTGACGTACCGGGCTACGGTTATGCGAAAGTTTCTAAAAAAGATCGAGAAGCATGGGGACAAATGATTGAACGATATATTACAGCGCGTAATGTTTTACGTGCTGTAATTCTAATCGTTGATCTTAGACATCCTCCAACTAAAGATGATTGTATAATGTATGACTTTTTAAAACACTACAATATACCTGCAATCGTCATTGCAACAAAAGCTGATAAAATTCCAAAAGGGAAATGGGACCAGCATAAAAAAGTGGTGAAAGAAACATTGAATATGTATGCAGGCGATCCTTTAATTGTCTTCTCCTCCGAACTAGGTCTTGGTTTTGATCAAGCTTGGGCTGAAATTAAGAAAAGAATGTAATGAAGCTTTAGTGGACGTACATACTTAGGTCTGAAAAAATATAGATGAGAAAAAGATGTTTGCATGTCGTTTGACTAATCGCAAAACATCTTTTTTTCTTCTTTTCAAATAAATTATTTATTTTATGGATAAATTAAGTATAATTGCATGATAAGACTCAATACGTTGAACTATGCTCATTAATTTGTTACACTAAGATTAGAATAATTCTAATTTAGGAGCTTGCCAATTCATAGCTTGTTCACATTTAGGTTTTGGATAGCGCTTACTTTATGTTAAAATAAAGGTTGGAAAAAATAATGTGAGGTGTAAAGTTCAATGCATACACTTGTAGTAGGCTTGAATTACAAAACTGCGCCAGTCGAAATTCGAGAAAAATTGTCTTTTATTGAGAGCGATTTACCGAATGCAATGGCAGCGTTAAAAAAAGAAAAGAGCATATTAGAAGACGTAATTGTTTCTACTTGCAATCGTACTGAAATATATGCAGTAGTTGATCAATTGCATACAGGACGTTACTATATTAAGCAGTTTTTAGCGAAATGGTTTGATATACCCGTTGATGAATTCGATCAACATTTATATATACGCGAAAATGATGACTCATTAAACCATCTTTTCCGGGTAACTACTGGAATTGATTCAATGGTGTTAGGTGAAACTCAAATCCTTGGACAAGTTAAGAAAAGCTTTATAGAAGCACAAGAAGTTGGGGCAACTGGTACTATATATAATCAATTATTTAAACAGGCCGTAACTTTTGCTAAACGTGCGCATAATGAAACAACTATTAACGAGAATGCTGTTTCGGTTTCTTATGCTGCAGTTGAACTTGCAAAGAAAATTTTTGGTTCTTTAAAACATAAACATGTTGCTATTCTCGGTGCAGGAAAAATGGGAGAACTTGCAGCACAAAATTTAGCTGGTAGTGGTGTTGGAAAAGTAACTGTTATTAACCGTACGTTTGAAAAAGCACAGTCATTAGCTAAGAAATTTAATGGACAAGCTAAATCAATGCAGGAGTTACAATGTATATTGCTTGAAGCGGATATCTTAATTAGTTCTACTGGTTCAACAGAATATGTTATTGATTACGAACTAATGGAATTTGTTGAACGTTTAAGAAAAGGAAAACCGCTCTTTATGGTCGACATTGCGGTACCTCGTGATTTAGATCCGAAGATAGGGGACTTATCCAACGTATTTTTATACGACATTGATGACCTTCAAGGAATTGTAGAAGCCAATCTGGCTGAACGTGAAAAAGCAGCACAAGATATTTCAAATATGATTAAAGAAGAGGTTATTCAATTTAAAGATTGGATCTCTACTCTAGGTGTTGTTCCAGTAATCTCGGCTTTACGTAAAAAAGCAAGCAGTATTCAAGAAGAAACGATGAACAGTATTGAAAATAAAATGCCTAATTTGACAGACCGCGAAAGAAAAATTTTAAATAAACATACGAAATCCATTATCAATCAATTGTTAAAAGAGCCGATTCTTCAGGTAAAAGAATTAGCAAATTCGCCAAAAGCAAACGAACAACTTCAATTGTTCCAACAAATTTTTGGAATCGAAGATGCTGTTCAAGAGGAATTGATCCAGCAACAATTAAAATTAACACATTCAATAGAACGAGAAGAGCCAGTTGTCACTCCGAAATTGTCATATTAACATCTATTTAACGTGTTGATTTTATTAAAAGAACTATAAGGTGTTTTCGGTTCTATATGATAAACTAGACACGGAAAACGCTTTTTTATTGGGCGGATAACTATTATTATATTATTAAGGGGAAATCCGCATAAGAAAGGACATCAACTCGACCTCTTGTGGGGTCGAGTTGTGTCTTTATAAAGTTTTTTGAAAAAAGCATTGTCGAAAATTATGATGAAGAAGGGATCGTATGACTGAATTAGTGATGACTAGAGCCTATGAGATAATGGTTATCCTATATGCTATTAGTATCGTACTTTATTTCATCGATTATTTTTATAAACAGATAAAAATACGCCGTTTTGCTTTTTGGCTTGTATCCACCGTTTGGGCTATGCAAACGATATTCTTTCTAGTTAATATCCTTGCAACAAAGAGATTTCCAATATTATCTCTGACAGAAGGTATAAATTTTTATGCTTGGTTATTAATTTCAATATCTATTATTCTACACTGCATCGTCCGTGTAGATTTACCTGTTTTCTTTATTAATGTATTAGGTTTTATATTTGTTACAATTCACCTGTTTGCACCTGACCAAGTGCAACACCCATTAGGTGAGTCCTTAGTATCAGAAATGTTAATTATTCATATTAGTTTTGCTATATTGTCATATGCAACATTTACTCTAGCTTTTGTTTTTTCAATTCTATATTTAATTCTTTATAAAATATTGAAGGAAAAAAAGTACTCGAAATTGTGGAGTAGATTACCATCATTACATCAAATTAGCAGTTGGGTGAATAATTCTATCTTAGTTGGGATTCCTATACTATTTATCAGTTTATTATTAGGGTTAGAATGGGCATTTATGACATTAGAGGGTGTATCAATAATCGATGCTAAAATTATTGGTTCTTTTATTATTATTGTCATTTATTTCACTATGTTTATATTAAATAAAAAAGGTAAGCTTTCAGGTACGAATTATTCCTGGGCACAAATATATACTTTTTTACTTGTAGTAGTTAATTTCTTCCTAGGAAGTAAACTTTCAAACTTTCACTTATGGTTCTAAGGATTCGGGTAACCACCTCAGAAGCACAGTTGTTTAGGGAATTTTATTGTTAGAAAGGTATGATTATGTTGAGAAAAATTATTGTTGGTTCAAGAAAAAGTAAACTAGCTCTTACCCAAACAAATTGGTATATCAATGAATTGAAAAAAGCAGGTGCTCCTTTTGAATTTGAAGTTAAAGAAATCGTGACAAAAGGTGACCGTATTCTTGACGTACAACTTTCTAAAGTTGGCGGAAAAGGTTTGTTTGTAAAAGAAATTGAACAAGCATTGTATGATAAAGAAATTGACTTTGCTGTTCATTCTATGAAAGACATGCCTGCTGTACTGCCAGAAGGTTTAGTAATTGGTTGTATACCAAAAAGAGAAGACCCACGTGATGCATTCATTTCAAAAGGTCATGTGAAATTTAAAGATCTTCCTCCATACGCAATTGTAGGGACGAGTTCTCTCCGACGTAGTGCTCAGTTAAAACGAGTACGTCCTGATTTAGAAATAAAATGGATACGTGGAAATGTAGATACACGGTTAGCAAAACTTGAAAATGAAAATTACGATGCAATCATTTTAGCAGCAGCAGGTTTAAAACGTCTTGGGTGGAATGACGACGTTGTTACTGAATATTTAGATATAGAAACTTGTTTACCAGCGGTTGCACAAGGATCCTTAGGCATTGAATGTCGAGCTGATGATGAAGAATTATTAGCTGAATTAGCAAAATTAACTGACCAAACTACATGGAATGAAGCCTTTACGGAAAGAGCGTTTTTAGCTGCAATGGACGGAGGTTGTCAGGTTCCAATTGCTGGTTTTGCACAGACAAATGGAGATGCAATTACTTTCACAGGTTTAGTTGCGGCTCCTGATGCAACATCGTTCTATAAGGAAACAATAACTGGCAAAAATCCGGTAGAGTTGGGAAAAGAAGTAGCTGAAAAGTTAACGAAACAAGGAGCCTATGATTTGATTCAACAAGTAAAGGCTGAACTTAATGCTGAATGATTATCCTTTAAAAGAAACCGCTGTTGTTGTAACGGGCTCATCCGTTACAACATCAATATTGCAAAAAATAGATCAACTAGGTGGAGAAGCAATATCTTGTCCGCTAATTAAAACTGTAGAAGTTGTAAAACCGTACGACCATATAAAGTTAGAAATGGCTAGGAATTATCATTGGCTCATCTTTACAAGCCAAAATGCAGTAGATTCGTTTTGCGCTAAAATGGTTAGGCATAATTTGACATCTTCCAATTTTAAAGTAAAAATAGCTGCTGTAGGATCAAAAACGCGAAAAAAGTTAGAGGAAAATGGATTCCGTGTTGATTTTATACCATCAATTTATAGTGCGGATGTATTTGTAAAGGAATTCCCAAATATTGCTGGTCAAAATTCAAGGTGCCTATTTATTCGAGGTAAAAAGGCAAAGAACACAATCAAAGCTGGATTGCCTCACTTGGTAAGTGAATGGAACGTTTATGAAACAACAGATAACATCACTCATATTCAAAATCTATTGAACATCATACATCATCGAAAAAAAATAATTATCATCTTTGCTAGTCCATCTGCTGTCGATGTATTTGCCCAACATATTGCATCAAAAATAGGTTGGGGAAAAGCGAAAATAGCGAGTATTGGTCATATTACGAGTAATGCTCTTTTGAAACATGGTGCACAAGTTACATACCAACCAAAAACATATACAATGGAAGCGGTACTAGAAGAAATCATTCATTAGGAGGATTCAAATGACACTGAATTTTAGAAGACACCGTCGTTTACGTTCATCAACTAATATACGTTCTATGGTGAAAGAAACTTACCTACACAAAGAAGATTTAATTTACCCTATTTTTGTGATGGAAGGGGAAAATATTAAAAACCCTGTAAAATCAATGCCAGGTGTAAACCAGTTTTCATTAGATAGATTAGACGAAGAGGTTGATGAAGTCGTTGGACTAGGGATACCAGCTATCATTTTGTTTGGTATACCTGCAGAAAAGGATGAAGTGGGAACAGGTGCTTTTCATGATCATGGAATTGTTCAAGATGCGATTCGCCAAATCAAAGCACGATATCCTGAACTGTTAGTCATTGCGGATACTTGTTTATGTGAATTTACTGATCATGGGCATTGTGGTGTAGTTGAAGGAGAAAAAATACTTAATGATCCTTCACTTGATGTACTTGCTCGTACTGCTGTATCACAGGCAAAAGCTGGGGCAGACATTATTGCACCATCCAATATGATGGATGGATTCGTTATTGCAATTCGTACAGCATTAGATGAAGCTGGGTTCCAAGATGTACCCATTATGTCTTATGCAGTTAAATATGCTTCCGGCTATTATGGTCCTTTCCGTGAAGCAGCAGATGGTGCACCACAATTTGGGGATCGTAAAACATATCAAATGGACCCATCAAACAGATTAGAAGCTATTCGAGAAGCACAATCGGATATTGATGAAGGTGCAGATTTTTTAATTGTTAAACCTGCTTTATCATACTTAGATATTATTCGTGATGTTCGCAATAACTTCCCAGTGCCAATTGTAGCTTACAATGTTTCTGGAGAATATGCCATGATAAAAGCGGCAGCTCAAAACGGATGGATTGATGAAAAATCTGTAGTTTTGGAAACATTATTAGGTATGAAACGTGCTGGTGCAGATATCATTTTAACGTATCATGCTAAAGATGTAGCTCGTTGGTTGGAGGAGAAATAACGATGAATAATTACACAAAATCGATTGATGCATTTAAAGAAGCAATTGACTTAATGCCAGGTGGGGTTAATAGCCCTGTCCGTGCATTCAAATCAGTGAACATTGACCCGATTTTCATTGAATCTGGTAATGGTGCAATTATTAAAGATATTGATGGTAACGAATATATCGATTATGTACTTAGTTGGGGGCCACTAATCCTTGGTCACTCACATCCTGAAGTGGTGAAGGCGATTCAAGAACAAGCTACAAAAGGTACCTCATTTGGAGCGCCAACTTTACTTGAAAATAAATTAGCGCAACTAGTGATTGACCGTGTCCCATCTGTTGAAATGGTACGTTTTGTTTCTTCCGGTACAGAAGCAACAATGGCTGCCTTACGTTTAGCTCGTGGATTTACAGGTAGAGATATCATATTAAAATTCGAAGGTTCATATCACGGTCATGGTGACTCCTTATTAATTAAAGCGGGTTCAGGTGTTGCTACACTTGGTTTACCTGATAGTCCAGGCGTACCTGCTGATATCGCTAAAAATACAATGACTGTTGCTTATAATGATCTTGAAGCAGTTAAAGTTGTATTTGAGGAATTTGGTGGGCAAATTGCTGGTGTTATTGTTGAACCAGTTGCAGGCAATATGGGAGTAGTACCTCCTAAACCGGAATTCCTGGCAGGATTACGTCAAGTTACAAAGGAAAATGGAGCACTTCTTATATTCGATGAAGTGATGACTGGTTTCCGTGTCGACTATAACTGTGCCCAGGGGTATTACGGAATTACACCTGATTTAACATGCTTAGGTAAAGTAGTTGGTGGAGGACTTCCTGTTGGTGCCTTCGGCGGCCGTCGTGACATTATGGAACACATTGCACCAGCTGGTCCAGTTTATCAAGCAGGTACATTATCTGGGAATCCACTTGCAATGACTGCAGGTATTGAAACACTTTCACGCTTAACACCAGAATCGTATGAGTACTTTCAAAAACTTGGCGATCAGCTAGAATCAGGTATTCGTGAGGCTGCAACAAAATATAACATTCCACATACTGTGAATCGTGCAGGATCAATGATTGGTTTGTTCTTAACAAATGAAGAAGTTATTGACTTTGCAACTGCAAAAACATCTGATTTAGAATTATTCGCTGAATATTATAAGTTAATGGCTGAAGAAGGCGTTTATTTACCACCTTCACAATTTGAAGGACTATTTATTTCTACTGCACACACAGAAGAGCATATCGAAAAAACAATCCAAGCGTTCCATCGTGTTTTTGCAAAACTTGCAAGATAATTACTGAAAAGCATAAAAGAAAAAGACGTTAAAATAAACTTAATAGAAAACAACTTGGAGTGCTGTTCTCTGAAAAGAGGATATGCACTCTTTTTCTATTTTTACTAACTAATATATTTAACTAGATAATTATTAAAACTTTTTTAATTCTATTAATCACTTAGCAAAATAGATTTTGCATACTTGAAATTCTGTTGCATATTGTATTAGCGGGAGGGATATCAATGCAAAATTATAACTGGGATTTAAGAACACAATTTGTTTTTCCTGAAGAGTTTGGGATCGTTGAAGATGTTGTTTCTGTTGATATAAAACCACGTTGGCAATTAATTGAGACAGAAGAGTCATTAAGATTAGTTGGAATATATCACATCACTTCAACAGTTCGTTTTGACCCGAAGGAACTTCCGGAATACAGTGAAGGTACTTTGATTGAACATTTAGAAGTGAATGGTGATGCTGGTTATTTTGAATATGCATTGCCATTAGAAGTTAATTTGCCAAAAGAACGAGTTCCACAAGGGTGTGTACCTGAAATCTTAGTTCAGGATATTCATTATAATGTAAATGGTGGTTCTAGCTGTGTATTTTCATGGGACGTTTGTTGTGCAGTGTTAGAATCAACTGATGAGACAATTGAACAAGAAGAAGAATTTGTTAACTTTGAAACTTACAATCGTCTCCCAGAAGCTGCTCCTGAAATCCCAAGCGTTTCTGCATTCGAAGAATTAATTCATGAACCAAATAGTAAGAAGATTACATTTGCAGAAGAAAATGAAGTTCCTGAATTTTCACAACCTGTAACAGCAGATTTATTACAAGATACAGAAATTGAAAGCGACGATACAATAAAGGACACGGTTTCTCTTAAAGAGCAAACAAGTTATGATGAAAGCTATAATAACTATCTAGAAACAGAAAAGATTCTACAATCCGCAAATCTGATTAATAAGCATACTGAACAAGAAGATCTAGTTACGTTAAGTAGCCAAGAAATTGATCAGCTTGGTGCATTTAACCAATCGGTGAACCTACTACAAAGAGCTATTGAAGAAGAACTTGCGTTTGATGATAATGATTTCTTCTCAGAGTTAAGTGAGTCCTATACAATTCTTGATTTAAAGTCAAATAAAGTCAGTCCAAAGTAACCAAGCAATACAGCATAATACTAGAAAAAGTAAAATATCGCCTGTTGTTGGTAAGAATATGGTTCTTATTCCTTGGAATACAATTAATGGTATGATGACTGTTTTACAATAAAATCGTATCTTTCTCAAGGTGATGGGGAGTAAATAAGGATTATACCTTCTTTTTTTGCGTTTCAAAATTATTCACTCCTTTTCATATGCCAGATTAGATTTTTTAAGTTTTCAAGAATACATCATTTCGGGCCAACATGAAGTTGGTCACAGCTCTTTACATGCATCGAAAGAGAAGCGACAGATGCAAAGCTGTTGCCACAGGACGTGGCGTTTTCAGCGATAAGTGGCGTTCTTAGGCTTTGTTCATTTTTTATTCAAAATGTGTTTTTCTAATCACTTGAAAACTGTTTATGGTATATTATACAATATGAACAGTTCAAAAATTTAGTTCAATAAGTGATGCTATGAATAGGAAGAGTAAAATGACTTTGCTTGCAAAAGAGAGGAAACGGTAGCTGAAAAGTTTCTGCAAATGCACTCATTCGAAGGTAGCCTAAGAGCAACTTTTGTGAAAGATAGTAGCAAAATGTCGGTTAATCACCGTTATCGAAACGAGAGCTAAGACATCATGTAAATGGGGTTTATTAATCCATACATTGATGACTTAGAATAAAGGTGGTACCGCGGAAAAATAATTATAAAACTCCTTCGTCCTTTTAAAGACGAGAGGGGTTTTTTTATTTTTCTTTAAACTACTATTTCAAGGAGGAATCAATCAATATGACAGAACAAAACATCTCAATGCCAACGAAATATGATCCGCAAAGTATTGAAACAGGTCGTTATGAATGGTGGCTGAATGGCAAATACTTTGAAGCACAACCTGACAGTGGTAAACAACCATATTCAATCGTAATTCCACCTCCAAACGTTACAGGTAAATTACATTTAGGTCATGCATGGGATACAACATTACAAGATATTCTAATTCGCATGAAACGTATGCAAGGCTATGATGCACTATGGTTACCTGGAATGGACCATGCAGGGATTGCGACACAAGCGAAAGTAGAAGCGAAATTACGGGAAGATGGAGTGTCTCGTTATGATCTTGGCCGTGAAAAATTTCTGCAGAAAACTTGGGAATGGAAAGAAGAATATGCAAGTCATATTCGCCAGCAGTGGTCAAAATTAGGATTAGCATTAGACTATTCACGTGAACGTTTCACTTTAGATGAAGGGTTATCTGATGCTGTTAAAGAAGTTTTTGTTCAATTATTTAAAAAAGGTTTAATATACCGCGGGGAACGTATTATCAACTGGGACCCAGCAGCGAAGACAGCACTATCTGATATTGAAGTAATTCATAAAGAGGTAGAAGGCGCATTTTATCATATGGAATATCCTCTAGCAGATGGTTCTGGTAAGTTGCGAGTTGCGACTACACGTCCAGAAACTATGTTAGGTGACTCAGGTGTTGCAGTACATCCAGAAGATGAACGATACAAACATTTAGTTGGTAAAACGGTAATCCTTCCAATTGTAGGGCGAGAAATTCCAATTGTGGCGGATGATTATGTTGATATGGAATTTGGTACTGGGGTAGTTAAAATGACACCAGCTCATGATCCAAACGACTTTGAAGTCGGCAATCGTCATAATTTAGAACGGATTTTAGTTATGAATGAAGACGGTACTATGAACGACCAAGCAGGAAAATATGCTGGTTTAGATCGTTTTGAATGCCGTAAACAAATCGTAAAAGATCTTCAAGATGCAGGGGTAATGATTGAAATAGAACCTCATACACATCAAGTAGGACACTCTGAACGTTCAGGTGCAGTTGTAGAACCTTATCTTTCTGCCCAATGGTTTGTAAAAATGGGACCACTAGCTGAGCAAGCGTTAGAAATTCAAAATCATGAAGACGAAAAAGTAAACTTTGTACCAAATCGTTTTGAGAATACGTATAACCGTTGGATGGAAAATGTTCACGACTGGTGTATTTCACGTCAATTATGGTGGGGTCATCAAATTCCTGCTTGGTACCATAACGAAACAGGTGAAATTTACGTAGGTAAAGAAGCGCCAAATGACATAGAAAACTGGACTCAAGATGAAGATGTCCTTGATACTTGGTTCTCATCTGCTTTATGGCCATTTTCAACGATGGGCTGGCCAAATATTGAGAATGAAGAGTTTAAACGTTACTATCCTACAAACACGTTAGTTACGGGTTATGACATTATTTTCTTCTGGGTTAGCCGAATGATTTTCCAAGGAAAAGAATTTACGGGAGAACGCCCATTTAAGGATGTATTAATCCACGGTTTAGTTCGCGACGGTGAAGGTCGTAAAATGAGTAAATCATTAGGGAACGGTGTAGACCCAATGGATGTCATTGACCAATACGGTGCTGATTCTCTCCGTTATTTCTTAGCAACTGGTTCATCTCCGGGGCAAGATTTACGCTATACAACTGAGAAAGTTGAATCGACTTGGAACTTCGCGAACAAAATTTGGAATGCATCACGTTTCGCTTTAATGAATATGGAAGGTTTAACATTTGAAGAAATTGATTTAACTGGGGAATTAAATGTTGCAGACAAATGGATCTTATCACGATTGAACGAAACAATTGATCGTGTTACAACTTTATCTGATAAATACGAATTTGGTGAGGTTGGTCGTGAGCTTTATAACTTCATTTGGGATGACTTCTGTTCTTGGTATATCGAGATGGCGAAATTACCTTTATATGGTGAAGATGAAGCTGCGAAGAAAACAACACGTTCTGTTTTAGCATACGTTTTAGACAATACGATGCGTTTATTACACCCATTAATGCCATTTATCACAGAAGAAATTTGGCAGCACTTACCACATAGTGGAGAATCAATTACTGTTGCACAATGGCCAACTGTTAAACCGGAGTTCAATTTTGAAAGTGACGTAACAAGTATGAAGCTTCTGATGGATATCATACGTTCAGTACGAAACATTCGTGCAGAAGTGAACACACCAATGAGTAAGCAGGTACCATTATTTATTGCTGCAAAAGATGAAGAAACACAAGCGATTTTAGAAGAAAATCGTGCTTATTTAGAAAAATTCTGTAATCCAGAAACATTAACGATGGGTGTTAACATTGAAACTCCTAGTCAATCAATGACTGCTGTTGTAACTGGAGCTGAGTTGTTCTTACCTTTAGCCGGTTTAATAAATTTAGACGAAGAAATAGAACGTCTTACAAAAGAGCTTGAAAAATGGGGAAAAGAAGTAAAATTAGTTAAAGGAAAACTTTCAAATGAGAAATTTGTTTCGAAAGCTCCTGAAGTACTAGTAGCTAAAGAACGTGAAAAACTAGCTGATTATCAAGAAAAATACGAAACAGTAGAAAAACGTTTAGCAGAATTAAAGAATATGTAATATTATAAAAGATGTCCTAGTTTAAACTAGGGCATTTTTTATTAATATTTTGGAGTACGAAAGTCATCAAGATTAGATGGCAATTGAGTCCAATATGATGATCACTTTTATTACACAAACAGAGGCGATAACATATGTTTCATTCTATTGAGGAATGTACAAATTTTATTTTTCAATTAAAGGCTAGTCAATATAAGGGAAAGCCATTGGAAGCTGTTCAAATTATATTAAATGAACTAGGTAACCCTCATTATCAAACAAAATTTATTCATTATGCTGGGTCTAATGGAAAAGGTTCTACGTTAAATGCAACACGAGAAATTTTAATGACACATGGTCTTTTGGTTGGTGCATTTACATCGCCACATTTAGAAAGAGCAAATGAGCGTGTCACGATCAATAAACAACAAATACCTGATGAACAATTTCTACACTATGCTAATAATGTTGTACAAATTATTGAAGAAAAGCTTGAAGGGAAATTTCCGACGTTCTTTGAAATGATGATGCTTGTTGCCCTCCAATATTTTGCACAAGATAAGGTGGATGTAGCACTAATTGAGACGGGAATTGGTGGGCGAATTGACTCGACCAATATTATTACACCAGAAGTTTCAGTTATTACAACGATTTCACTAGAACATACAGAGATACTAGGTGATACTTACAAGGAGATTGCTTTTGAAAAGGCGGGAATTATTAAACAATCGATACCAGCTGTTGTTGGTGTGAAAAATGAAGAAGCACTAGAAGTCATTTTCAATCAAGCACAAAAACTGCAATCAAATTTATATGCGTTGGGTAAAGATATAGAGACAACAATTCTTAAAAAAGGATATCCCCAAATGTTTAATTATCGTTATGTCTCGAAAGTAATAAAGGAAATTCCTCTATCCATGGTTGGGGAACATCAAGTTGAGAATGCAGCTTTAGCAATAACCGCGTCACTTCTCTTTGATTCAACTATTACAGATGCGACGATTAGAACCTCTTTATTAAATGCAAAATGGGAAGGTCGTTTTGAAAGAATAACTGATCAAATCATTATTGATGGAGCTCACAATTCAGAAGGAACAAATGCTTTAATAAACACATTGAAAGATATTGAAGCGGGTAAAAAGTATATATTTATCTATGCTGCTTTACAAGATAAAGACCATCAAAAGAGTATCGAATTGATGGATCAAGTGGCATATAAAATGTGTTTTACAGAAATTCAGCTACCTCGCGCGGCAAAAGCAAAAGAACTTTCTTTACAATCTACTCATAAAAATTTAGTTGTAGAAGAAAATTGGAAAAAATTAATCGAGCTAGAAATGGAACGATTAAGTGATGATGAAATATTAATCATTACAGGTTCTCTCTATTTCATAGCGGATGTAAGAAAGTTTCTCCTTTCGCTTTAAATAAGAGAAAGAAGGTGAATAACAATGATCCCTAAACTAGATGTATATAAGGAAAAGTGGGATATACATAGTGATACTTCAATAAAGCCTGGACTCGATGCCATTAAAAATGCTTTAGAGCGTTTAAATAATCCACATCGTCTCTTAAATATAGTTCATATTGCAGGAACGAACGGTAAAGGGTCGACTTTGTCGTTTATTGAAAATATTGCCATGATGCATGGGGTAACTGTTGGTAAATTTATGTCTCCTTGTATAGTGGATGTACATGATCAAATACAGATTGATGGTAAACCAATTACCGAAGAGGAAATGAATAATGTGTTTTCTCTAATAAAAGAAGCTAATATTAGTGGTCAATTAACGGATTTTGAGCTCTTAACATGCGCGGCATTTATTTATTTTCAAAAAATGCAAGTAGATTTAGTATTAGTTGAAGCGGGAATGGGTGGGCGCGAAGATAGTACGAATGTAATTACTCCTATCGTTTCAATTATAACGAGCATTTCACTGGAGCATACGCGCTTCTTAGGAAATTCAATTGAGAGTATTGCAAAACATAAATCTGGTATTATTAAAGAAAAAAAACCCGTTATTATAGGTGATTTACCAAA
>JAPSJC010000092.1 GCA_031178355.1 Ureibacillus sp. | reverse complement strand
ATTGGATGATCCTGATTACCTGTAAAGGAATAATCCCATTCACCATCCGCTAGATAAGTAAGTTGGTGTACCTTCATAAGCTCTGTTAATCGTTCTAGTAGCTTTGGTTCAAAAAAATTGGATATGACTTTTCCATTTTCTGAAATGTAGCAACCGTTTCCACCAACTAACTTTCCACTTTTAAAATGCTGTGGCAGTACAGGGACTAAATCACGAATTGGCCTCGCAGAAGCGAAAATGATTTCATGTCCGTCATGTGCTAGTTCGTTCAAAGCATTAATAATCGATAAATCTATCGTTTTTCCATCAAAACAGAGAGTTCCGTCTATATCAAAAACAAAGTTCATATGAGTCGCCTCCGTAATCTAGTTACAAATAATTAAATCAAAGTAAGTAAATACTGTTATTCTTCAATCATTACACAATTTGGTTGGATTAACTAGTTTCACCTAATTGGAAAAATTGTTTATGTTTTAATAGATGAATATAAAGGAATACCGAAAGCATTAGCCCAATAAAAGCAAAACTGCTGGTTATTACTTGTACTGTAAACCATTCTGCCATTAAACCTATTACTAATGTGAATGAGATTTGTAGAATGCCTTGTAATAAGCCAAGTATGCTTCCGAATCGTCCCATTAAATCAGTTGGGATTGCCTTCTGATAAAGTGTTGCATAGCCAGTATTACTAAATGCCATAGGGGTGATGTTACGTGCAATATATTTCTTAAAAAATAAAGGAACTTTTTCCGGCTATCTTATCTAAATGATTTTGCCTTAATTAGAGCAGTTAATCGGAAAGTCTACGCCTATTCTAATCAACTATGCACTTTTTTAAATAAAAGTGCAGGCACTTTCATATAGTGAGATAATAGTTTGTTAATTTTGATTATATAGATGTATAATATAATGCAATAAATAGCGAGCGAGAATAATGGGGGAATAGTTAATGAGGAAAACAACATTTGCATTAATTGGAACAGGTATTGTAGGAGAAAGAATCATTAATCAATTGTTAAATAGTGACATGTGTGAAATCGTCTCACTATATGATGAGAATAAAACGAGATTACAAGAAATGTCTTCAAAATATGGACTACCAGTAGCTCAAGATGTGGAAGCGCTTTTTGAAACGAAACCGGATTGGGTATATATTGGGACACCACCAGTAAGTCATGCTACATTGGCTGAAGCAGCTGCAAAGCATGGGTTAAATATTCTTGCGGAAAAACCACTTGCCCACAATGTGGAAGACGGAAGGAAAATGGTTGAAGCTGCAAAAGAGGCGAAAGTGCATACAGCAATGCATTTTCCACTAATGTATAGCCCGGTGATACACAGTTTGAAAGAGGCGTTGAAAGAAGGAACACTTGGGGAAATTAAAAGAGTAGAACTGCATACGTATTTCCCAATTTGGCCAAGAGCTTGGCAGCAAAACCCTTGGATTGCAACAAGAGAACAGGGTGGATTCATCAGAGAAGTTTTCCCGCATTATTTACAAGTGATGCATCACTTATTTGGAGAGTTATCAATTCTATCCCACGAAATAACGTATCCTCAAGATGAGAAACTTTGTGAAACAGGTGTAACAGCTTTAGCTAAAACAGAAACGGGTATTCCGGTTATATTAAATGGATTATCAGGCATTGGTCAAAAGGAATTACTTGAATTTAAGATATTTGGAACTTCGAAAGTTATGACGGTTCGAAATTGGTCGGAGCTTTGGGTGAGTGAAGAGGGGCAAGAAGCTGTTCAAGTAATTCCAGAGATTAAACCACTTACGCTTTTTGATTCATGTCGCGGTCTAACTAATGGCGAAGAAGTTTTAACAGTTCCATTTGAAGAAGGCTTAAAAGTACAAACATGGATTGATCAATTGTTAATAAAATGATGTAGATGAAGCAGTCTAAACGAAAAAATGTTTAGGCTGCTTTTTGATACTGGTATGTATGGAGTTTTGGCAGAATGATTTGTTCGTACCAAGCTTTGGCCGAAAATGGCCAATTCTTAAAGTCGATCAAGTAGAAACACTGGAATAATACTTTGCCTACCTTCTAGTTTACAGGTGAAGGAAGGCGTTTTTTTGTTGTCTAATGAATGTTTCTTTCGAGTGATTTTTTGAATCCGGATAGTGGTTCGTGGCTCACTAATCGATTTATTATTACTCTAGTGCATTCAGATATAGGTTGAAGGGCGGTGTTAACTTCAACATCGTAAATTTCTTGCTTATGGACAAATTCCAATTGAGAGGTAGATAATCCTATTCGACGGTCACCTCTTAATTCTTCTCTTCGTTTTAGTTCTTCTTCAGAACAGTGAACACCCACAAAAAGAATGGAATATCCGCTTAGCGTTTCGTAAAAGGTTTGTAAAGTTGTAAAGTCGTGAATGATTTGATCTAGAATTAAATTAACCCCTCTGTTAGCAAACATTGCTACGTTTTGGTAATAAAAATATTCGGTTTCAATTGGAATAAGTCGGTGGTTTTCTCGATTTTCCATTCTTTCTATTACAAAGTCATAGTCATCTATACTGAAAGGAAAATAGTTAGGTAGTAATTTCGCTAATTCTTTTGCCAAAGTGGACTTACCTGAGCTTGAAACTCCGTTGAAGACAATAATATTCCCTTTTGTCATATATGCTCTCCTTTTATAATCATTCCATAATTTTAAAGAAGTAAATTTGAAAGGTAAAGTTATAGTAGTTGATTTGGCTTTTTTCTAATGACTAGGATTGTTAATTTAGGTTTTTAATTTACTGAAACCCTTCAATAGTCTAAATGAATGGGAGATTCAACCATATACTACGTTGAAGATGTTTAACACTGATAGGTGGTGAAAGAAATGGTGTATTATCCTCAAGATGGTCGAAGTGGGCCACGCGCGCCAATGTATTCACACAGAGGTGGACCTGCAAGCTCAATGAGAAGACAGGATGAAGCGTATTATTACCCGAATCAAATGAGAAGAGATGAATCTTATTTCTATCCTATTCATATGGGAAGAAGAGAAGAGGCTTATTTTAATCCGGGTTCAATTAGAAGGCAAGATGAAGCGTACTTTTACCCGGGTCAGATGGGTGGTAGGGAAGTAACTCAATATTATCCGAGTGAAATGAGAGGCAGAAATTACCCCCCTAAACGACCGCAATCTAGTTTTGAGAGATTACCAGATCACTTAAATACAATCATGGGACATATGGGAACAATTACACAAGGTGTTAATATGATGAGGCAAATTGGATCCCTTCTAAGTATGTTTAGAAGATAGTAGAAGGTAAGTGCCAGGTACAGATACAATTCTGAAAATTTAGAATTGTATCTGTACCTGGCACCCGCACAAATTCAAAAAACACTATCCTTAATGAAGGGGATAGTGTTTTTTCTATAAAACTAGTAAGTAAGGTTAGACTAGTTTCGAATTAGGTAGTCGAACGCTGCTAGTGAAGCAGTTGCGCCAGATCCCATTGCGATTATGATTTGCTTGAATGCACTATCAGTACAGTCACCAGCAGCAAATACGCCAGGAATTGTTGTAGCGCCACGTTTGTCAACGATGATTTCGCCAAAACGAGAGCGTTCAAGTGTTCCTTCTAACCATTCTGTGTTTGGAACAAGACCGATTTGAACGAATACACCAGCTAATTCGATATGTTTTTCTTCACCTGACTGACGATCTACATATGTAAGACCGTTTACTTTATCAGTACCGGTAATTTCTTTTGTTTGGGCATTTGTATGGACAGTTACATTTGGAAGGCTGTGTAAACGATTTTGTAATACTTCGTCAGCTTTTAAGCTGTCGTTGTATTCAATTACTGTTACATGATTTACGATACCTGCAAGGTCGATTGCTGCCTCAATACCAGAGTTACCGCCGCCAACTACTGCTACGTCTTTACCTGCAAATAGAGGCCCATCACAGTGAGGGCAGTATGCAACACCTTTATTCTTAAACTCTGCTTCACCTGGAACATTAATATTTCTCCAACGAGCACCAGTTGCAATAATAACCGATTTACTCTTTAAAACTGCACCATTTTCTAGTTCAATTTCAACTAGATCTTTCTTTTCTAAACGTGTTGCACGTTGTAGGTTCATCACGTCAACATTATACTGTTTTACGTGCTCTTCAAGTGCTATTGCAAGTTTTGGTCCTTCTGTCTCTTTTACACTAATGAAGTTTTCAATCGATAATGTATCTAAGATTTGACCACCAAAGCGTTCTGCAACAATACCCGTACGGATTCCTTTACGAGCTGCATAAATCGCTGCACTTGCCCCTGCAGGACCACCACCAACAACAAGAACATCGTATGGTTCTTTATCGGTAAATTCGTCTGCACTAGGACCAGAGCCCAATTTAGCAAGAATCTCTTCAATTGTCATACGACCATTGCCAAAAGACTCACCATTTAAGTAAGCAGCTGGTACAGCTAGAATATCTTTGCTTTCAACTTCTTCTTTGAACACAGCACCGTCAATCATAGTGTGTCTAATATTAGGATTTAGCACACTCATGATATTAAGAGCTTGAACAACGTCAGGACAGTTATGACATGTCAAGCTAATGTATGTTTCGAAGTTGTATTCGCCTTTAAGATTTTTAATTTGATCGATAACACTTTGATCAACTTTTGGAGCGCGGCCACTAACTTGAAGAAGTGCTAATACTAAAGATGTAAATTCATGACCTAGTGGAACACCAGCAAAAACAACACCTGTATCTTCACCAACGCGGTTAACACTGAAGCTTGGTGTTCTTTCTAGTTCAACTTTTTCAACCGTTATTTTAGTTGAAAGGGAAGCTAGCTCATTAACTAGAGCTAGCATCTCCTCTGAAGCTTTATCAGAACCTACACTTACTTTAAGGACGATGTCATTCTCAAGCAGTTGTAGGTACTGATTTAACTGGGATTTTATTTCTGCATCGAGTGCCATTTAGATCGCTCCTTAAATTTTACCTACAAGGTCAAGGCTAGGTTTAAGAGTTTCGCCGCCTTCTTGCCATTTAGCAGGGCAAACTTCACCTGGGTTATTACGAACATATTGAGCAGCTTTAATTTTGTTGATAAGAATGCTTGCGTCACGACCGATACCACCAGCGTTAATTTCAAGTGCTTGGATAACGCCGTCTGGATCGATAATGAATGTACCGCGATCTGCAATACCTTCTTCTTCAATTAACACGTCAAAATTGCGAGAAATTACGTGTGAAGGGTCACCAATCATTGTGTAAGTAATTTTACCGATTGCTTCTGAAGAGTCATGCCATGCTTTGTGTACGAAGTGAGTATCCGTTGAAACTGAATATACTTCAACACCTAGTTTTTGTAATTCTGGGTATTGTCCTTGAAGATCTTCAAGTTCAGTTGGACATACGAAAGTAAAGTCAGCTGGGTAGAAGCAAACTACACTCCATTGCCCTTTGAAATCTTGTTCTGATACTTCGATGAATTCTCCGTTTTTGTACGCTTGTGCTTTAAATGGTAATACTTCTTTTCCGATTAATGACATGATTAAAAAACCTCCAATAAATTATTAGTAATAATTATCATCTAGATATAATTCTTATTTAGTTGTCGTAGTTTGTCAACAAAATATATGTGTATTTTGTATGAACTAAATGGAAAATATACTTTGAAAAGAAAAATTGGTTAAAAGTTAGCAGAAAAACGAAATTGATTTTTAAATTTATTTTTACATGGTTGAATCGCTTGAGAAAAGATTGAATCAGAGCTGTGAAAAAGGAGTAGTTACATAACTGCTGCTGTTATGTATTAACTGTATTGTATTAATTTGGTATAATTGGTCCGTATATTTTAATACTAATTATGAATTGGGGATACGTTTGTAATGAAAAAAAGTATAAGGACAAAATTGATTGTTATTTTAACAGTTATTATTCTAGTTACTAGTGTAGCAATTACATCGATTAGTTTAATTTCTAGTATAAATTTAGTAGGGGAATCTGTTACTCATACGGCAGGAACTATTGTTCAAAACGCAGTGAATGTAATAGATATAGAAAAGTATCAAGAAATTAGCGTAGAATCTGGTGAAACAGATTACTACTATGAACTTAGGGAGCAATTAAATGGAATTAGAGAAATATCAGGCGTTAAGTATCTTTATACTATGTCCCGTGAAAAAGTGAATGATACATACGAATATTTTTATATGGTTGATGGGCTTCCAATTGAAGACGATTCAGCATCCATGTTAGGCGAAAAACAAGATGTTACGGAATTTAAAGCAATAGTAACGACGTTTGAAGAAGATTCTTTACAAGTTGAAATGTCTTACACCAAAGAGTGGGGAGGCATGGCGACTGCCTATTATCCAATTAAGTCTGATTCTGGTGAGGTAATTGGGATTATTGGGGCAGATATTGATGTAACAAACGTATATGAATCGATGTACTCTGATCTTCAAAAACTTATAGTTTTCATTATAGCTATCGTTGTGATTAGTAGTATCGTAGTATCTATTTTTATCTATTACATTATTAAACCATTAAAAAATTTAACAAACCAAGTTCAAAAAGTAGGAGAAGGTAATCTATCTACTGATATTGAAGTGAAGAGCACAGACGAAATTGGTATATTGGCCAACGCAGTGTATACAATGCAGCAAAATCTAAAGACTATGATTCATAACATATCAGTAGCATCTGAATCGGTAAGCAACCAAAGCGAAGTATTAACGGACGTTTCAAATGAGGTTCAAGTTGCAAACGTGCAAATTGCAGCAACTATGCAGGATTTAGCCTCTAGTATGGATAAGCAATCAGATTCCTTAAATTCACTCACAAATGAGATGAATAGGTTTGCTCAAAAAATATCAGAAGCAAATGAATACGGAAAAGAAGCGTCTTTAAATTCAAAAGAAATTCAAGATTTTACATTTGAAGGTGCTCGCTTAATGGATGCTTCTAAGCAAAAGATGTACTTGATTAATCAAACGGTAAATGACGCTGTGAAACGTGTTCAAGAGTTAAGTAGCAATACTGATGAAATTTCTTCATTGGTGGATGTGATCCAATCAATAGCAAATCAAACAAATCTACTAGCTTTAAATGCTTCTATAGAAGCTGCGCGGGCAGGAGAGCATGGAAAAGGTTTTGCCGTTGTAGCTGATGAAGTACGTAAGCTAGCTGAGCAAGTGTCAAAATCGGTAAAAGATATTACAAGGATTGTGGAAAATATTCAATACGAATCAAAAATCGTAGCACAATCCTTAGTAGATGGGTATGACTTTGTGGAAGAAGGAACTAACCAAATTGAATTAACTGGAGATGCATTTAAGAAGATTCATTCATCGGTATCGAGTATTGTGAATCAGATAGTAAACATTTCAGCAAACCTTGGTAATATTACAGAAACCTCTCAAGTGATCAATAAATCGTTAGAGGATATTGCAACAATATCTGAAGAGGTAGTTGCGGGTGTTGAAGAAACAGCTGCTTCTATTGAGGAATCCAATGCTTCTATGGAGGGAATTCTTGAAAGAGCCAACCACCTAGAACAATTGTCCGATGGTCTAAACAACCAAGTGAAGCAATTT
>JAPSJC010000091.1 GCA_031178355.1 Ureibacillus sp. | reverse complement strand
AAAGTGGTACCTATTAGTTCGCTTGAAACTCTAGGTACCGCTTTTAACTTTTCTTTTTAAGGATAAGGATACCTAAGCGGAGGTGGACTATTAAGTACCCTCAAGAGGTGAAATTTTATGAGAATAATGTGGTAGTTAAAATCTCGCAAGCGGTACTACATCTGTTTACATAAGTTTTTTATATTGTGCTACGCTTCTTTTAAATTTCTTTAAAGGCATTCCTTTATAGTAATATTTCTTAGTGATGCATTTACATTTTTTCTCCTCGTATTCTTTGTCCCAGTCTTTTCCCTTACGGCAATGACAATTGGGAGTTTCAGAGAACTTTATTGCATGGTTTCCTTTATGATGAGTATATTTATTTTTATCTTTGTTTAATTGGTTAAAAAGATGATCTAGATTTAGTAAATTATTTTTAAATAGAAGAGCTAGTTGATCAGGTAACCAAATCTTTTCAGGAATACCGCTGTCTTGTTTATGCATTACCATTGAGGAAGATTCTAAAGCTAATAACTTAATACATTTAGGACATTCTTTCTTGCAATGGCAATCATGTTTTTTATGATGTTTTTCGAATTTATCATCATATTTTATCCAATCATAATCTTCTTTATCATCATGTTTCCACCAATCATGCTCATGTTTGTCATGGCGTTTTTTACATTTACAATCATGATGTTTATCGGATTTGTAATCATGTTTCCACCAGTCATGCTCATGTTTGTCATGGCGTTTTTTACATTTACAGTCATGATGCTTATCGGATTTGTAGTCATGTTTCCACCAATCGTGCTCATGTTTGTCAGAATGTTTTTTACATTTACAGTCATGATGGTTATCGCATTTATAGTCATGTTTACAACAATCGTGCTCATGCTTGTCATGATGTTTTTTACATTTACAGTCATAATAGTAGTGATTTTCAATTGTGTTCTCGTGTTTCCACCAATCATTCTTATCTTTATTATGATGTTTTTTATGATTATCGTTATCTAATTTTTCAATTAGAGTAGATAGTAAGAAAATTAGATGGTTTACAGAGTCTTTATCTCCAAACATATTTGATGGATGATCATCATTCGAATGAAACTTCTCAAAAAGATCATAGGATTTGTTTGGTTTAGGCTTTCTACACGAAGGACAGATTTTAGGTTCGTAGTAGTTGTGATTAGAATCTGAACTCATTTCTTCACCTCCTTTTCGTATCATCATATTCCTTTGATAGAGTTTATGAATGGACTATTAACCGAGGTGATAAAAAATGTGCGAACGTCTAATGAGAGTTTATGAGTAAATAGTCTACTATTCAGTTTGTGTTAAGAGAGCAATCTATGTGGTTGTTTGGTTAAGAGTAAGTTATGGAGAGAACTAGAAGAAAGTGTGGCTTTACCAATTTGATGGATGAATCGTTTAATAGAAATAGGGTTGTCTAGAAAAATTAATATTTTTCTAGACAACCCACAATGTTTTATTCATTTCTCAGTTCTATCACCTGACCAGCTTTCTTACGGTCACTATAAAGTTTTCCTAAAAGTAATGTGACGAGTGCAAAAATAACGATGGTACCTGCAAATGTTAAAGGTGCTTTAAAGGTATTAAATATTTTTTCAATACCACCTGCCAATATGGGACCCATAATTTGGCCTAAAGCATAAGCTGTTGTTAAAATTGATACAACAGTTCCACTTTGTTTTGGAAACAATTCTCTTGCGTATGCTGTAGAAAGTGATACAATCCCGACGAAAGTAAATCCAAATAATAATGCAGATAGTATTACACTCCACGCGGTCTGTGAGAAAACAGGAAGAAGAATGCCGACTATTTGTAATATGTAAGCGATGGCTAATACTTTTACTGTAGACATCTTTGAAATCATAGCCATCCAGATTGGTGCAGCAGGTGTCGCGGCAATTCCAGCAATGACCCAGCTAAAACTTGCAAAGGATCTTATACTTTCAATGTTATATATAATATCAACTAAAAATGTACCTGTAATAATATAACCTAAACCTTCAAGTCCGTAAGCAATAACAAGCCATGGCATAAACCCTTGAAATATCCTTGTTTCCCTCGTTTTTACAACCCTTTCCCCATCCTTTATATCTATACGTCTCCATAAAATCATTGTTATGATTAGGAACAATAACGATAAAATACCAAGACCAATCCAAGTGCCTTCCCATGAAAACGTGGTTTCAATAAATGGAACCAATAACCCTGAAATGGCGATTCCTAGACCAATACCTGAAAATACGTAACCTGACCAACGGCTAAGAAGATGCGAAGCTAAGTAATCCATAATAATACTAGAGGTTAATACAAATAGAAAACCAGCAGTTGCTCCCGCAACGAAGCGTAAAATTATCCATAATATATAAGAGTGTGTTAACCCCATCCACAATATGGACAGTACATTCAGCACAACATTAATTAATAAATGATTCTTTTTATGACGATAAATAAATCCTGCTCCTAGTGCACCAACAAAGTATCCGATATAATTACTCGAAGCTAAATATCCTGCCGCTTCAAAGGACATCCCTTCCTCAATCCGCATAAAAGGTAAGATGGGTGTAAATGCGAAGCGACTAATGCCCATAGCAACGACCAATAACAATATTCCGCCAGTCAGCACCCCAATATGATTTCGAGACATAACACAACTCCTTAATACAAACCCATTATTTGAATTTTTAGATTACTATATAATTTTATCACTATATTAAGTCGAAGCAAGAAGATATGGATTCACAGAAAAATTAAAGCTATTTATTGTAGAATGATAAAATAATAAAAAAACGATCACAATATGTATTTGTATGGAAAACAAACATATCAATATTAGGGGGGCTCTAGTTTATGAAAGTGACAAATATTACAGTTCGACATTTAAAAAAGCATCTAAAACACCCGTTTAAAACAAGTTTTGGTTTATTTCACGATAGGGAATTTCTATTACTCGAAGCTAAAGATGAATCCGGAACTATTGGTTGGGGAGAATGCGTCGCTTTTGATTCACCGTGGTATACCGAAGAGACTGTAAAAACAAGTTGGCATATATTAGAAGATTTCTTGATACCAATGATTTTACATAAGGAAATTTCTCATCCAGATGAAGTTAGTGATTTGTTTAAAAGTATTCGTAAAAACAATATGGCAAAGTCAACAATTGAGGGTGCTATCTGGGATATCTATGCGCAGCAAACAAATCAATCATTAGCAAAGGCATTAGGTGGAAATAAAGAAAAAATAGAAGTTGGCATAAGTATTGGTATACAAAAAACGATTGAAAAACAAATAGAAGTAGTAGGACAAGCGGTGAATAAAGGATATAAACGAATAAAAGTAAAAATAAAGCCTGGTTGGGATGTAAATGTACTAAGTGCATTACGGCAGCATTTTCCCCACGCTTCAATTATGGCGGATGCAAACTCAGCCTACACATTAAAAGATATACCACTTTTTAAAGAACTCGATCAATTTAACTTAACGATGATTGAGCAACCATTAGCATATGACGACATCATAGATCATGCTAAATTACAAAAACAAATTAAAACTCCTATTTGTCTTGATGAAAGTATTAACTCTGTGGAAGACGCACGTAAAGCAATTGAACTTGGGAGTTGTAGAGTAATCAATGTGAAAATTGGACGAGTTGGTGGCTTAACAGAAGCGAGAAAAATACATGATCTATGTAAAGAAAATGGTATACCTGTTTGGTGTGGTGGAATGCTTGAAGCGGGTATTGGAAGAGCACATAACATTGCTTTAACGACCCTATCGAATTTCGTATTACCTGGTGATACAGCGGGTTCAAGCAACTATTGGGAAGAAGATATCATTACTCCAGAAGTCGTTGTTGAAGACGGATACATACACGTCCCAAAAATTAGTGGAATCGGCTATCAACCATCTTTAGAATCAATAAACAAATTTACAATCTCAACAAAGCGATTCCAATAAAAGGTCCCTTATTATCTCAAATCGTTAAGACTATTGAAGTGACATTACTTTCGAAATGAGGGAATGAATGAAAGATAGTTTACGCATAGGACTTGCATTTGTTGGTTTAGTAGTCGGAGGGGGGTTTGCATCTGGGCAAGAAATGATGCAGTTTTTTACGAGTTTTGGTTTATATAGTTTATTCGGCATACTTTTGGCCACCGTAGGATTTGCATTTTTGGGCATGAATCTCGCTCAAATTGGATATCGACTAAGTACTACATCCCACAAAGAAGTTGTCCATTTTCTTTCAGGACGTACGATAGGTACAGTCTTTGATATTTTTATTACGATTTTTCTTTTTTGTATTACTGTCGCAATGTTTGCTGGTACTGCTTCTGCCTTTAGGCAAGTGTTAGGTTTTGACCCGGTAATTGGTAGTGCATTTATGGTAATTATAACCGTACTCACTTTAATGTTAAATATAAAAAGCATTATTAACGTTATAGCTTTAGCAATTCCTTATTTAGTAGGTCTAATGTTGATCATTTCGGTGTTTTCCATTTTGACAACGGATTTATCGTTAGCAGAACAAACAATAATCGCAGAACAACAACGATCTGCCGCTCCAAATTGGTTAATGGGAGCACTTCTCTATGTATCCTATAATATTGCATCTGGTGTTGCTATGATGACAGTCATAGGAAGCACAGCGACAAGTAAAAGAAAAGCAGGCTGGGGTGGTATTTTTGGTGGCCTAATTCTAGGGGTACTCATATTACTCGTTAACATAGCATTATTTGCCAAAATAGATGTTGTTGCTGGAAAAGACATGCCTATCGTTGAGATTGCATTTAATCTCCACCCAATCTTAGGGATTTTGATGTCATTTGCTTTACTCGCGATGATTTATAGTACGTCTGTAGGTATGATGTATTCCTTTATTGTTCGATTTATCTCTCCTAAAGATAAAATTTACCGACCGACAGTAATATTTTTTGGTATTCTTGGGTTCTTGGCAAGTTTTATAGGTTTTACGACTTTAGTAGGCCAAGTCTATTCCTTAATGGGTTATTTAGGTTTTGCAATTATTGTAGCAGTACTTATTACATGGGCGAATAAAAGAAATTAAACCGATAGCATATTCGTTATCGGTTTTTATTTTTCTATTTAGGCACCAATCTGAATTAATAATCATTAAATAAGGTTAGAAATAATTATAATTTATTTAATGCTTGAGAGAGGATAGATCTGCGAACACATCGCTAATTTAACTAAAAGGGGGATAGTATGAATCTATATTGGCAACCTAACGTAATGCCACATGGTTATTTGCAAATTCCTAGAGGGCAATCCATTGTCTCTTACAAAATAGGGGACGTAACAGGAGATGGTGTCCCTGATATCATTTATCTTACTGGTGAGAAACAATCGGATAGTCCATATCTAAGAGAGATAACATTATTCATTAAGTATGGACGATCTAACCATACGGAAGTAGTTCAGCTACCGGAAAATTCCGGTTACCATCCGACAATTTGGTTAGGAGATTTTACAGGAGATGGTATAAATGATATTTATATTGCCATTGATTCTGGTGGTAGCGGTGCTATCATTTTCGCATATATATATTCAATGATAAATGGGAGAATTAGCAATATTTTTGATTCAATAAAATTTAATGAACAACATTCATATCATGTTCAATATATAAATAATTTTAAGGCAACTGTGGTGAGCGATAATCCGCATAAAAAATATACCCTCGACCTCCAATATAAGGGGAAAGAATATTTAAATGAAATATATAATCCAAATGGAACCTTAAAACAACCAATAGAAGGTTGGGTTGATCCATTAAGTGCGTTGTATCCTGTGGACCTTGCTAGGAATGGTCGCTATCATCTACTTGGTATGCAACAAATTGCAGGTAGATTTCATGCTGATGGTCTAGGCTATGTAGAAAATTTATTAAATTGGGATGGCCGTTCATTTTCTATTGTGCGACAAACTGTTGCAATTTATGGTCAAAATCTTAAAAAATAATTAGAATAACCTCCTAAATTAAACGCATTCTAAATGCAGAATAATAAAAGGAGGTTTATGGATTGAAAAAATACTTAGCAATACCATCACTAGTATTTTTATTAGCAGGGTGTGGAATGACGGACAATGCCGCAGAAAATAATGCAACTGAAAATACAAATATGTATGATGAAGACGTAAATGATCCAAATATGAATCGACGTGGAACGACGGAAAACGGTACAACAGGAAATGGAACTTTTGATGGTGGAGTTACGCCTAACGAAGATAATGTAACTAGCCCAGATGGCTACGATAATGGTGGAAATATGGGTGGAACACATGATAATACAACTGGCGGTACAAACTCAGGAATGAATGAAGGACTAGGCGGAACTGAAACAGATGGTGGTACCAACACTTTTGACGGAACAGGTACGATGAATGGATCAAATAATGGCATGACTGGTGGAGCAGCGGACGAAAACTAATCTACCAAGATTCAAACTAACTATTAAACCGATTTCTACTAGAAATCGGTTTTATTTTTGTTCTATGAATCGTAAGATGGTGTAAATCTATTTAATAGTTAAACTGAAAAGGAAAGAGGGGAATAATATGGGTATAACTTATCCAGTCTTACCAAGTTCAGCTACAATTGGGGTAACAGCACCATCGTCAGGATTATATAAAGAACAATATACGTTGTTAGAACGAGCAATCGGAAGGATGGAAGATAAGGGTTACAAAATAAGAGTTGGTGACACTTGTTGGACTCAATACAAAGCAAAGTCAGCATCTGCGAAAATACGTGCATTTGAATTAAATACCATGCTCCAGGATGACTTAATCGATATGATTTTTCCGCCATGGGGGGGAGAGCTGTTAATAGAAATTCTTGAACATTTAGACTTTGAAAATATTAAACCAAAATGGGTACTAGGGTATTCGGATACTAGCGTATTATTGCTTGCTATGACACTTAAAGCAGGAATCGCAACTGCCCATGGAACGAATATTATCGACCTGCGCGGAAGTTACGCGGATCCAACAACTGCAATGTGGGAAAAGGTACTAAAGACAAAGAAAAATGGGGAAATCATTCAATATTCTTCTGAGAAATATCAATTAGAATGGCGCCATGAAAATGAAACGGATTGTGTATTTCATTTGACTGAAAAAACAAAATGGAAAACAGTTTCGAACCCGATATTTGCAAAAGGGCGTTTGTTAGGTGGTTGTATAGATGTTATTAGGCATTTAATAGGCACACCTTATGGAAATGTCCGTAATTTCCAAAAGCAATTTATTAATGATGAACCAATTATTTGGTATCTTGAAAACTGTGAGTTACACACAACAGATTTACGGAGAACTCTTGTTCAAATGAAACTAGCTGGATGGTTTGACCATTGTAGCGCAATTTTATTTGGAAGAAGTCCTGCAAATCAGACTGTGGCAGATTATAACGTAATAGATGTTTATATGGACCTAGCTGATGAACTAGGCATTCCAGTTGGCTACGATATCGATTGTGGGCATATGCCTCCACAAATGACCTTTGTCAATGGAGCATACGCAGAAGTAAGAATATATAATAGTGCTGGTATGATTAAACAGAGATTCATAGAGTAAGT
>JAPSJC010000090.1 GCA_031178355.1 Ureibacillus sp. | reverse complement strand
TTACTTTTTCCAAGAAGGGCAATATTTAGATGCAACGACAGTAAGCTACTGGCTGGACCGGGAGAGACCGGGTTCTGACATTGATACATCATTAAAGGGACTAAATCCATCAAATCTAGACAAAGATGGTGTTGAGATGGATCCAGAAACAAGAGCGAAAGAAGCACCTGTCTATTTAGCACATATAGTAGAACAAAACTATTTAAAGAAAACAGATGATAACAAGGTTGCGCTGGGTGGGGTTTCTATTGGACTAGCATTAAACTCTACTTACTATTATCAAAAAGAACAGTATGGAGAGTACTACGAAGAACCTATACCTGATGCAGAGCTACAGCAAAAAGGTAAAGAGATTGCTGAAGAAGTAATTACAAGACTGCGTGCACGTCCGGAACTAAGTAATGTTCCAATTGTCATTGGTTTATTTAAACAGCAATCTAGAAACTCAATTGTACCCGGTACTTATTTTGCTTATAGTGTATCTGATAGTGGCCAAAATAGTTTAGGTGAATGGCAAACAATTAACGAAGAATATGTGACTTTCCCAACAGCTAAAGAGGGCGAATATTATCGTGAAATGAACACAGCCTTCCAAAACTTTAAACAAGATATTGATAAATATTTCTCTAATTACACAAGTGTCATTGGATCTGGTTACTACCGTAACAATGAGTTGCAAAAAATAAAAATAGAAATTCCAATTCAATTTTACGGAACAACTGAAATAATTGGCTTTACACAATATTTAACGGGTGTCATCTTAGCACAATTACCAAATGATGTTAAAATTGAAGTGAACATAACTTCTATAAATGGTTCTGAAGCGTTAATTATTAAAGAAGCTAATGATAATGAACCTTTTGTTCATATTCATAATTACTAATACTAATTGTAAAATTATAGTTTAGTAAATGGAACAGTGTAGATAAGTCTATCTACACTGTTTCCGTGTGTTTATGAATATCTTAGGTTTGAAATCATAGTGAAAATGGCGATAATTTAGAAAGTAAAAGACATCATTAAATAAATCTTTCAGAAATTTTGAATCGTCTAGACGAGAGATTTCGTGTTTTAGTTCAATTTTATGATTTTTATCCCGGTGTAACCATCCGTAAAACTCCCACCTTAAATTGAGTAAAGAATGGTGTTTAGGTGAGAGTTAACGGACGCTAATACCCCGATTGGTTCAACTAACAATTAGCGGGGAAGAGATCATTACCCACTAATTGAGTTTCACTTTAATGGGAAAAATGGTATTATTATTGATTATTGCCACGTATTAAATTTGGAGGTGTAGAAATGGCAAAACTCTCAAAAGAAGAAGTTAAACACGTTGCCCATTTAGCCAGACTTGCAATTACTGATGAAGAAGCAGAAAAATTTGCAGAACAACTTGGGAAGATTACAGATTTCGCAGAACAACTTAACGAACTAGATACAACAAATGTTGCACCTACGTCTCATGTATTACCAATTGTAAATGTTATGCGTGAAGATGTTGCAGTTAAAGGTTTAGATCGTGATGTTATGATGCTAAACGTAAAAGAACAAGAGGCTGGACAAGTTAAAGTACCACCAATTTTAGAAGATTAATTAAAGAGTTATGCGAAGGAGGGAATCCCATGACGGTATTCGAACGCTCATCAAGAGAATTAAAAGAAGGTTTACATAACGGCGAATTTAAAATCGTTGACTTAACGAACGAGGCGTTTTCACGAATTGAAAAATTAGATGGAGACGTACAAGCTTTTTTAGCATTAGACAAAGAAAAAGCAATTGCTCGAGCAGAAGAGCTTGATAAAGTACCAACAGAGGAACGTGGACCATTATTCGGTCTTCCTATTGGGGTAAAAGACAACATTGTTACTGAAGGATTAGAAACAACTTGTGCATCGAAAATTTTAGAAGGCTTTATGCCAATCTACGATGCTACTGTAGTAAAGAAACTACGTGACGCAGGTATGGTTACCGTTGGGAAATTAAATATGGATGAATTTGCAATGGGTTCATCAAATGAAAACTCAGCATATAAAACAACTAAAAATCCATGGAATTTAAATCATGTACCAGGAGGTTCTTCAGGTGCATCTGCAGCTAGTGTTGCAGCAGGTGAAGTTCCATTTTCATTAGGTTCAGATACTGGTGGTTCAATCCGTCAACCAGCTTCGTATTGTGGTGTTGTAGGAATGAAACCTACTTACGGACGTGTTTCTCGTTTTGGTTTAGTTGCTTTTGCATCTTCTTTAGATCAAATTGGACCAATTACACGTAATGTTTATGATAATGCACTTTTACTTGAAGCAATTGCAGGTGTTGACCCGAATGATTCTACTTCTGCAGATGTGCCTGTCCCTAACTATGTTGCTAGCTTAAATGGGGACATTAAAGGTTTACGTGTTGCGGTACCTAAAGAATACCTAGGTGAAGGTGTAAAGGAAGAAGTACGCCAGTCTATTATGGATGCACTTGAAGTATTAAGAGGATTAGGTGCTACTGTAGAAGAGGTGTCGCTACCTCATTCTAAATATGCTTTAGCTGCTTACTATATTCTTTCATCTTCAGAAGCTTCTTCTAACCTTTCACGTTTCGACGGTATCCGCTACGGTTATCGAGCAGAAGGCGTGAAAAACTTAATGGAGCTATACAAAGAAACACGTGCACAAGGTTTTGGTGATGAAGTAAAACGCCGTATTATGCTTGGTACGTATTCACTATCTGCTGGTACTTATGATGCTTACTATAAAAAGGCACAACAAGTACGTACATTAATTAAACAGGACTACGATAAAGTATTTGAAAATTACGATGTAATTGTAGGACCAACTGCGCCAACAACTGCCTTTGAAATTGGACAAAATACTCATGATCCATTAACGATGTACGCAAACGATATTTTAACGATTCCAATTAACTTAGCTGGTGTTCCTGCAATTTCAATCCCTTGTGGTTTCCACGAAGGATTACCACTAGGTTTACAAATTATCGGAAAACACTTCGGTGAGGAAACAATCTATCGCACAGCTTATGCTTATGAACAAGCGACAGATTTCCACAAACAAACTCCTCAAATTTGGGAGGGTAAATAATTATGAATTTTGAAACAGTTATCGGTTTAGAAGTACACGTTGAATTAAAAACAGACTCTAAAATTTTCTCTCCATCACCTAACCATTTCGGTGCAGAGCCAAATACAAATACTACTGTAATTGACCTAGGTTACCCAGGTGTTTTACCAGTATTAAATAAAAACGTTGTTGATTATGCGATTAAGGCTTCATTAGCTCTAAACATGAAAATTAACCAACATACAAAGTTCGACCGTAAAAACTATTTCTATCCAGACAATCCGAAGGCCTACCAAATTTCACAATTTGATAAGCCAATTGGATACGATGGTTGGATTGAAATCGAAGTTCCTGGAACTGATGGTCAGGAAGGTTATACAAAGAAAATCGGTATTACTCGCCTTCATATGGAAGAGGATGCTGGTAAGTTAACACACGGTGATGGCTATTCTTTAGTCGACTTTAACCGCCAAGGTACACCTTTAGTTGAAATTGTTTCTGAACCAGATATCCGTACACCTGCAGAAGCTTATGCTTACCTTGAAAAGCTGAAATCTATTATTCAATACACTGGTGTATCTGATGTGAAGATGGAAGAGGGCTCACTTCGTTGTGATGCCAACATCTCAATCCGACCTTATGGACAAGAAGAATTCGGGACAAAAACAGAGTTAAAGAACTTAAACTCATTTAACTTTGTTCGTAAAGGTCTTGAGTATGAAGAAATACGCCAAGCTGAAGTATTAATGGCTGGTGGGGAAATTAAACAAGAAACACGTCGTTTTGATGAGAAAACAGGTAAAACAATTCTAATGCGTGTTAAAGAAGGAACAGACGACTATCGTTACTTCCCAGAACCAGACTTAGTGGATCTAGTGATTGACGATGAGTGGTTAGAACGCGTTCGCAAATCCATTCCTGAACTTCCAGACGCTCGTAAAAAACGTTATGTTGAGGAACTCGGTCTAAATGACTATGATGCAAGCGTACTTGTTGTAAACAAACCTATTTCTGATTTCTTTGACGCAATGGTTAATGCAGGGGCAGATGCGAAATTATCTGCTAACTGGTTAATGGGTGATGTTTCTGCTTACTTAAACGCTGAGCAAATCGATATTGCTGACACGAAACTTACTCCAGAAAACTTAGCTGGTATGGTGAAATTAATTTCTGATGGAACGATTTCTTCTAAGATTGCGAAGAAAGTATTTACTGAGCTAGTTCAAAACGGTGGAGACGCTGAGAAAATCGTAAAAGCAAAAGGCTTAGTACAAATTTCCGATGCATCTGTATTAGTTCCAATTATCACTAATATTTTAGATAATAACCCACAATCAATTGAAGACTTTAAAAACGGTAAAGACCGTGCAATTGGCTTCTTAGTAGGACAAATTATGAAAGAAACAAAAGGTCAAGCAAACCCACCGATGGTAAACAAAATCTTGCTTGAAGAAATTAGTAAACGCTAATTTTCCACTGATGCCCTTGTAAGCAATATTGCTTACGGGGGCTTTTTTATTAGTAAGCGGGGAATAATACAATAAGAAAGTGATTGGTTCTGTATTTTTGACTTGCAAATTATATAAGGAAATTCCAGAATACCGAGGTTTATACGCCAGAACAGCGAGCATATTGTCCAAATCCGGCCTTATATTCGTAAAAACATCCAACAGATAAATAAAAAACAAATTATAATCACAAATCAAAAAAATTGTATTTCAATTCATAAATAGGCAAAATAAAAGTATCGAATAAGGGAGGTTTGTTCAAATGAAAACAGAACAACAGTATTTTGAAGAATCAATGTCAATGGCTGACTACATGGAACAAATGACAACAAACTTAAAAGAACCTGGTTTTGAAGTGTATAAAAACTTCAACGTGAATCCTGAAGATGAAGTATTTCAAATCTTAAAAGAGAAAAAGCCTCACATTTTAGCAATTACAGAAGATTGGTGCGGTGATGCAATGTTAAACAATGCTGTCATCCGTAAAATTGCAGAAGAAGCGGATCTTGATATTCGTTGTGCATTCCGAGATGCGGACACGGACTTAATTGATCGTTACTTAACAAATGGTGGACGCGCAATTCCAATTTATCTATTCTTAAACCAAGAAGGCGAAGTAGTAGGGAAATGGGGTCCACGAGCACCTGAATTACAACAAATGGTAACTGAAATGCGTGCAGAATTACCCGATAAAGAAGACCCTCAATTTGCTGATAAACAAAAAGAAATGTATACTACTATCCAGAAGAAATTTGTGGATGATCCACAATGTGCAAAATGGGTTTACGAGGACATGAAATCTGTTATAACGAAAGCGTTAGCATAGACATACTATATTAAAAATGAACGTGATTTCAGTCTGAAAATGTTATTAGAGGATGGGCAAAAAAATGAAGAGAGCTAGAATCATTTATAATCCAACATCGGGTAGAGAGTTATTTAAAAGACATTTACCTGAGGTTTTAGAGAAGCTGGAAATTGCGGGATATGAAACTTCTTGTCATGCAACAACAGGAGAGGATGACGCAAGGCTTGCTGCGGCCAATGCCGTAGAAAGAGGCTTTGATATTATAATCGCGGTTGGTGGAGATGGTACGTTGAATGAAGTTGTAGCTGGTATTAGTCCATACGAAAATCGACCGAAACTTGGAGTCGTTCCGATGGGTACTACTAACGACTTTGCTCGTGCAGTGCATATCCCCAGAAAAATTGAAGAAGCAATTGATATCATCGTTAAAGGCGATACTATTCCAGTAGATGTGGGACTATTAAATGATGATCGCTATTTCATTAACATAGCAGCTGGTGGTCGCATTACGGAGTTAACCTATGAAGTACCAAGTAAAATGAAAACCGTACTTGGACAATTAGCTTACTACATGAAAGGGATCGAAATGCTGCCATCTATAAAAGCCACAAACATGCGTATTGAATATGATGATGAAGTATTTGAAGGCGATGCTATGTTGTTTTTTTGCGGGTTAACAAACTCAGTAGGTGGTTTTGAAAAAATTGCACCTGATGCTAGTATCAATGATGGATACTTTACGATGATGATTTTGAAAAAATGTAATATTGGAGATTTTATTCGACTAGCTTCTTTAGCACTTCGTGGGGAACATTTAAATGACCCGAATGTCATTTATAAAAAAGCAAGTAAAGTAAAGGTATCATCTGATGAAATTATCCATCTAAATTTAGACGGTGAATATGGTGGAGATGCACCTGCAACGTTCATCAATTTAAAACGACATATTGAAGTATTTGTTCCAATTGAAGATATAAGAGAATCGGATCGAGTATAATAAAAATTAAGGTCTATTGAATGGATTTACTTCCTTCAGTAGTCCATTTTTATTTAAAAAAATCTTCTTAGTTATAAAAAATGCACAAGTTGCCATCGATACAGATTCACCAGCTAGATTTTTGGAAAAACTTCAATAAGGTATTGAAAGTAAAAGGACAATTTAATATTTAGGCCTAACCTTCCTATGCACCCTTTGATAGGAGGGTTTTTAATTTTATTTGGATTATCTACTATTAGCGAAATAATCAATTCACATGCTACAATAGAAGAACTGAAATGGAGGACGGAACATGGCATTACCAGTAAAGAAAAATGACCGAAGAACAGTATATATAGAAGACTTAACACACGATGGAAACGGCGTAGCAAAGGTTGATGGATACCCGTTGTTTATCCAAGGAGCACTTCCACAAGAGACTGCTGAAATTCATGTGTTAAAGACGTTGAAAAACTATGGATTTGCAAAAATCGTGGATATTATTGAACCATCACCTGAACGAGTAAAAGCGCCGTGCATTTATTTTGGAAAATGTGGTGGGTGTCAGCTTCAGCATCTTTCCTACGAAGGTCAGTTGAAGTGGAAGGAAAATATGGTCAAAAATGTAATGAAACGGATTGGCAAGATTGATGCGCCTGTACTTCCGGTAAAGGGAATGCAAGATCCTTGGAACTACCGTAATAAATCGCAAATTCCTTTCAGTATGACTGAAACAGGACCAATCGCAGGTTTCTATAAATCGAAAACTCACGATATTGTCGATATGGAACGTTGCTTAATTCAAGTAAGTGAAGCGGATGCCATCATGGCGAACCTAAAAAAGGAATTAGAAGAGATCGGTTTACAACCATACAACGAAGAATCGCATCAGGGAATGCTACGCCATGTCGTTGTAAGAAAAGCGCGAGCAACTGATGAGGTGATGGTTGTGTTAGTGACAAATAAACATAAATTCCCTCAAAAAGAAGCAGCAATTGAAGTAGTTCGTAATCTTGTACCAAATGTGACTTCTATTGTACAAAATATAAATATTGAAAAAACAAACGTCATATTAGGAAATGAAACCTACACACTTTGGGGTAAAGATTCGATTGAAGATACAATTGGCGGAGTAAGATTTGAAATTTCTGCACGTTCTTTCTATCAAGTAAACCCTGTTCAAACGGAAGTGTTGTATAAGCAAGCGTTAGATTACGCTCAATTAAAAGGCGATGAAACAGTGATAGATGCCTATTG
>JAPSJC010000026.1 GCA_031178355.1 Ureibacillus sp. | reverse complement strand
TGAAGCTCAAAGTGTCGGCGGTTCGATTCCGTCCCGACCCACCATTTTGCGGGTGTAGTTTAATGGTAAAACCTCAGCCTTCCAAGCTGATGTCGTGAGTTCGATTCTCATCACCCGCTCCATTTAACTTTATGGGCCTATAGCTCAGCTGGTTAGAGCGCACGCCTGATAAGCGTGAGGTCGATGGTTCGAGTCCATTTAGGCCCACCATAAAGATATTCCGAAGTAGCTCAGTGGTAGAGCAATCGGCTGTTAACCGATCGGTCGTAGGTTCGAGTCCTACCTTCGGAGCCATATGGGGAAGTACTCAAGTGGCTGAAGAGGCGCCCCTGCTAAGGGTGTAGGTCGGGTAACCGGCGCGAGGGTTCAAATCCCTCCTTCTCCGCCATATTTAGGCCCGTTGGTCAAGTGGTTAAGACACCGCCCTTTCACGGCGGTAACACGGGTTCGAATCCCGTACGGGTCATAGTAAAACTCGAGATGTAAAACATCTCGAGTTTTTTTATTTATCTAATTTAGCAATAGTATTATAATTTATAATATTATTCATGTATGGTAAATTTAACAATATTGGTAAGTACTAATTTATGTGGAGTGTTAATCTTTTACACTTGAAGACTATTAATTAGTATATAAATGTAATTACGTTCTGTAAACTTACATGTAAGGAATGTTACTTCAACTTGATCGTATTTTCATGTTTGTTCTCTAATAATATTTAATTAAAATTATAAGGGTAGGTATAGCAATGAAAATAATTGATTTACACTGTGATGTTTTGAATAAATTATCTCTGCAAGATGACATGTGCTTTTTAAACGATTCACGTCTAGATTCTAATTTTGAGAGATTAAAAGCCGGAAAAATTAAAGTTCAAGTTTTCGCTATTTTTATACATCCTAACGTTCCAATTGAGCAACGCTTCGACCAAGCATTACTTCAAATTGAAGTATTTAAAAAGTTAGTCCTAACAACTCCCGGAATCGTGCATATTACTAATTGGCAGCAAGTACAAGTACTTCAGGAAGATGAAATAGGTGCTGTCCTAAGCCTTGAAGGCTGTGATTGTATTGGCAAAGACTTAAAAAAGCTAGAAGTACTTGTAAATGAAGGGGTTAAATTAGTAGGTCTGACTTGGAACTATGAGAATGATGTAGCTTATGGAACACTGGAAGATCCAAATAAAGGGTTAAAACCTTTTGGGAAAGAAGTAATACAATATTTAAATGGGCGTGATGTTATATTAGATGTTGCTCATTTAAATGAGCAAGGTTTTTATGAGTTACTTCCGCTTGCGAAGCGTGTAATAGCAAGCCATTGTAATGCACGAACATTGTGTAATAATGCTAGAAACTTATCTGATGAACAAGTAAAGCTAATTGTTGAAAAAGGCGGAAGAATTCATGTAGTATTTTATCCACCGTTTATTGACAATGAACAAGAAACCGCCACGGTGTCACAATTAGTTGAACATATCAACCATCTTGTAAATCTGGTAGGAATAGAACATATTGGTTTTGGATCTGATTTTGATGGTATGGATTTTAAAGTTGATTCATTAACAAATGCTGCGCAATATCAAAATCTCATTAAAGAACTACTGAAGAACTATTCTCATGAAGAGATTAAAGTAATGTCTCATGGAGGGTTTGAAAATTATATTTTATCTTTTTAAAGCTTGAGGTTTACTCAAGCTTTTTTTTATCGAGAAATTACATTTAGAAACAATATTTGATATATAGTATTTCATATTGTACATGTTAAAAAAGTGGTATGATAGAATAGATATTGCTGAAAGTACGAGAAATTTTTGTGATTTGACATAAACTAAAGATTTAATGTTTATGTCGAATAGTTTTTAACGGAGGGAATTTTCATGAATCAGAAGTGGTTACCAACCACTGAATCTGAAGTGGGCTATAAAAGTTCAGGATTGCACTTTTATATAGAAACAATAGAAGTTAATAGATTATCTGCATTAGCATTTTACGCTGCAGGTGAGAGTCAATATAAAGGAAAAAGATTTTACTGGCAAAATCGAGAAAAGACATTTACGTTAGTAGGTCTTGGTCATGCCTTTGTAATTGAAAATAATGAAAGCGAAAAGCGGTTTGATCATGTAGAAAATATCTGGATGAACTTAACGAAAAATATCGTTAGAGAAGACCTAGAACCACAACCGATTCTTTTTGGTGGCTTTACATTCGATCCAAAGAATCAATTAAACAACGAGTGGAAAGGGTTTCCTCAAAGCTATTTTGCTGTTGCAACCTATCAGTTAGTAATCCAAAATGATAAAGCTTATGTCAGTATTCATTTAATTACGGATCAGGTTGATTCGAGAGAACAGTTTGATAGCTTGAGAAAAGAACGTGATCGATTAATTCATGCTGCTCAAGTAAGAGAGTTAAAAACTTATGGGAAACCAGAAATGATATCTTATGAAGAACGGCATAAAGATAAATATTTAGAAGCAATTCAAACGGTGACAAATTTAATACAAGATAATAAAGCGAAGAAAGTTGTCATTGCACGTTCCTTATTAATGGACTTTAAAGATAAAGTAACATCTCCACAAGTTCTATCACATGTTATTAATGAACAACCTGAGAGTTATTTATTTGGACTTGAACGAGAGGATTTATTATTCTTTGGTGCCTCTCCCGAGAGATTAGTTAAAGTAGATAAAGGACAGGCCTATTCTTCTTGTGTTGCGGGTTCAGTAAAACGTGGCAAAACAGCAGAAGAAGATCAATTATTAGGAAACGATTTGTTAAATGATCCTAAAAATTTAGGAGAACATCATTATGTTGTAGAAATGATTGCAAACACTTTTGCGAAGAACTGTATTAACTATAAAGTTCCGAAACAACCAAGATTATTAAAAATCCGCGACATACAGCATCTTTTTACACCTGTTGAAGGAACATTACTACCAAATGCATCGATTCTACAATTAGTAAAAGATTTACATCCAACACCGGCTTTAGGTGGCGTACCACGAATGGAAGCGTTATCGATAATACGAAATGTTGAATCAATGAACCGTGGACTTTATGCAGCACCTCTTGGTTGGGTTGATGCAGAAGGAAATGGAGAGTTTGCAGTTGCAATCCGCTCCGCAGCTTTAACAGATAATAAAGCGATTCTTTATGCAGGTGGAGGTATTGTGGCAGAATCTAATCCAAGTTCTGAATACGAAGAAACATTAGTGAAGTTTCGACCAATGTTGCGAGCTTTAGGAGGTCAATTACATGAGTGAGCGTGAGATCTTATCAAATTATGTCTATAAAATAGTTGCATCAATCATACAGAATGGTGTTGAAGATGTTGTTATTAGTCCTGGTTCTCGTTCAACTCCTTTAGCATATGCTTTTTCCTCAATAGAAGATGTAAAGGTATACAGACAAGTAGACGAGCGATCTGCAGCGTTCTTTGCTCTAGGTATTGCAAAAGCAAAGCAAAAACCAGTGGCACTACTTTGTACATCTGGAACTGCTGCAGCAAATTATTATCCTGCTATTGTTGAGGCAAAATATTCTAGAGTACCATTAATCGTGATTACAGCTGATCGACCTCATGAATTACGTGAAGTAGGAGCCCCACAAGCGATTAATCAAATCCGACTTTACGGTGAACAGGTAAAATGGTCTGCAGAATTTCCTATACCGGATGGTGCAGAGCAGACATTACCATTTATTGAAAGACATGTTGCACGTGCGATTAATATTGCTAATACTTCACCATTAGGTCCTGTTCACTTGAATGTTCCGTTTCGTGAACCATTGTTAATTGATTTTAAAAAGCAATTACCAACAGTTCATTTTAAAGGAAGTTTTTTAAGCGAAATAGTTCCAACAGACGAAGGTAAGAATTTATTATCCGAGATAATTAATAACACGAAAAAGGGATTTATCATTGTTGGAGAATTAGCATTAGGGACTGATTTACGCTACATGTGGGAGTTTGTTCGAAAAGTAAAATGGCCAGTTCTTGTAGAAAGTTTGTCGAATATGAGAACAAACATACCGGAAGACTGTAAAGAGTACTTAGTCGCAACTTATGACGCACTATTAAAAGACGAACAATTGCGAGAAAACTTATCTCCTGAAACAGTGATACGTTTTGGTGCACAACCAGTTTCCAAATTCTTAACGATTTTATTAAACCAATCTCAACCTAAAAACTACGTTGTAGTGGATGAAGATCCAATGTTCCGTGATTCGACTTCAGTTTCAACGCACTTTATTCATGCATCCGTAGGAAGTTGGATGAGTGAAATAAGTGTACAATCTAATTTAGATAATTCATATCTCAGTAGTTGGCAAGAAAGCGAAGTTATAGCAGTGAAATATATAAGAGATTATGTTAAAAAGGAATCAGATGAGGGAGCAATGGTACGTTTACTACTTGAGCATTTACCGAACGGAAGTGACCTTTTTGTTAGCAGTAGTATGCCAATTCGAGATATTGATACATTTTTATTACCAACAGAACGAGACATTCAAATTTTCGCGAATCGCGGTGCAAATGGAATAGACGGTGTTATGTCTACAGCGATTGGTTTTAGCCAGGGTAGAATAGATAGAAATATGTATTTACTTATTGGTGATTTAGCTTTTTTACATGATGTCAATGCGTTGATTGCGACTAGATATCAAAGTTGTAAAATTACAGTTGTTGTACTAAATAATGATGGCGGCGGTATTTTCTCTTATTTACCACAATCAACGGTTAAGGAATACTACGAAGATCTATTTGGTACACCTACAGCACTCCAATTCGAACAAGTTGCAAATATGTACGACATGAATTATGAACAAATTAAAGAACTAGATGAAATGGAAACGGTATTTAATAAACAGAGCACAAATCCTCTACGCTTAATTGAAGTTTTTACAGATCGACAAGAAAATGTAATAGCACACCGAAGATTATGGCAACAAATTCATTCGGAGCTAAAGAAATGATTAAATCTGTAAGAGGATTAAATTATCACATCCAAATTCGTAATGAGTATGCTTCGGAAACTCTCGTATTGTTACATGGATTTACGGGAAGTGTTGATACTTGGGATATAGTAATAGACCAATTACCGGAAACGCTTAAAATTATAACAGTTGATTTAATAGGGCATGGCAAGACTGAAGCACCGCAAACGGCTACACGGTATACAATGGAAGAGCAAGTAATGGATTTAGATTCTATTTTTGAACAGCTTTCATTAAACACACTAACCCTAGTTGGATATTCAATGGGAGGTAGAGTGGCTTTATCTTATGTTTGCAAGTACCCAAGTCGTGTAAAAAAATTGATTTTAGAGAGCGCTTCACCAGGATTAAAAACAGAAGATGAAATAATATCTCGTAGAAAATCAGATGAAGCACTTGCAAATAAAATCGAACAACATGGTATTGAATCATTTGTTAATGCATGGGAGAATATACCGTTATTTGAATCACAAAAAAAACTTCCAAAAGAAATCCAGCATGCAATAAGAAATGAGCGTTTGTCCCAAAGTGAAAAAGGGTTAGCAAACAGCTTACGTGGTATGGGTACAGGAGTGCAAAGATCATTATGGAATAACCTTGACCAAATTAAAATACCTGTTTATCTAATCACAGGGGAGCTTGACGAGAAATTTTGTCTTATTGCTAATGAAATGAAATCACTGTTACCAAATGGTAACCACTTTTTAATTCACGAAGTTGGGCATGCAATTCATGTGGAAAATCCACAACAATTTGCTACAATAATAAAGGATGTCTATCAAAATAATTTAGGGGGCTATTAAATGGCTAGAGAATGGACAACATTACATACTTATGATGAAATCAAGTATGAATTTTATAATGGTATCGCAAAAATTACAATTAATCGACCAGAAAAGCGTAATGCATTTACACCAAAAACAGTTGCTGAAATGATTGACGCGTTCTCACGCGCACGCGAAGATTCAAAAATTGGTGCAATTATCTTAACAGGTGAAGGTGACCTAGCCTTCTGTTCAGGTGGAGATCAAAGTGTACGTGGACATGGTGGTTACGTTGGAGACGACCAAATTCCACGTTTAAACGTATTAGACTTACAACGTTTAATTCGTGTTATTCCAAAACCAGTTGTTGCAATGGTAGCAGGTTATGCAATCGGTGGTGGTCACGTTTTACACGTAGTTTGTGACTTAACAATCGCTGCTGAAAATGCTCGTTTTGGCCAAACTGGACCACGAGTTGGTTCATTTGACGCTGGATACGGAGCTGGTTATTTAGCACGTATTATCGGTCATAAAAAGGCAAAAGAAATTTGGTTCTTATGCCGTCAATATGATGCTAAGCAAGCGTTAGATATGGGCTTAGTAAATACAGTTGTTCCATTAGAGCAATTAGAGGACGAAACAGTTCAATGGTGTGAAGAAATGCTTGAATTATCACCAACTGCATTACGTTTCTTAAAAGCATCATTTAATGCTGATACAGACGGCTTAGCAGGTTTACAACAACTAGCTGGAGATGCGACTTTACTTTATTACACAACTGATGAAGCGAAAGAAGGCCGCGATGCTTTCAAAGAAAAACGTAAACCAGATTTTGACCAATTCCCAAAATTCCCATGATGATGTACTTTATATAACCGTTTAAAGATAAGAGATTTCAAAAATCTCTTATCTTTTTTATGTTAAGTTTCTTTTGTTACATGTAGCTCTTACTAAAAGAAAGAACATAACAATTTTTTACGAATACGTGAAATAGGAGTAAAATAAGTGTATTAGTATTTTTGGAGGTATGAAGATGTATCCGAACTGGATATTACAACGTGCGTATTTAACACCTAAACGAAGTGCTTTAACCTTTGAAGGTGAGACTTGGAACTTTGATCAAATAAAAATAATTTCATTGAATAGAGCATATCAGCTCGCTTCACTTGGAATAAATCAAAACAGCCGTGTAGCTATTATTGGGCGTAGCCGACCAGAGCTAGTGTTTATTATATATGCTTGCATGCACTTAAAATGCGAGATGGTTTTACTTAATCGTAAGCTAGCAAAAGATGAACTTGCCTATCAAATTGATGATGCTGAAGTAAATTATGTATTATCAGATGATGAAGATCAATATCTACTTCCAGATGAAACAAACATTATATCTTTCTCAACTGTCATGGAAAGGGAAATAACACCAACATCAATAGATAAGGAATGGTCAATAGAGCAAACAACATCTATTATGTATACGTCAGGAACAACGGGATTTCCTAAGGGCGTAAGACAAACTGTAGGAAACCACCAAGCAAGTGCACTAGCTTCCGTATTAAACATTGGATTATCGGAAGAAGATGTTTGGTTATGTGCTGTTCCATTATTTCATATTAGTGGTTTTTCGATTCTTATAAGATCATTACTCTATGGTAATGAGGTAAAGCTATATGAAAAATTTGATCCAGCCAGTGCTGTGGAAGATATTACAACAGGTAGAGTTACTTTAATGTCGCTTGTTGCAGTAATGCTGGAGAGGATATTAAATGGTCTAGAGGAAAATAAAATAAAGGCCTCACCAAAATTTAAGACAATTTTAGCAGGTGGAGGACCATTTCCTAAGGATTATTTAATAAGAGCACAAAAGGTGGGAATATCGGTCTCTCAAACTTACGGAATGACGGAAACATCTTCCCAAACAGCTACATTAGCTAATGAAGATGCTATTCGTAAATTAGGTTCAGCGGGAAAACCACTATTTTTCAATCAAATTAAAATTGCAGGCGTAGATAAACCTTTCGTTGAAGGAGAAATACTTGTGCGTGGACCACACGTTACTCCGGGTTATATTGGCCAGTTCTCGTCAAAAAGTTCAACAGTAGATGGATGGTTACATACAGGCGATATAGGTTATTTAGATGATGAGGGCTATTTATATGTGGTAGATCGCAGGTCAGATTTGATTATATCAGGAGGGGAAAATATTTACCCTGCTGAAATTGAAAATGTTTTAATGGCACATCCAAATATACGGGAAGCTGGTGTATGTGGTGTAGAAGACGAAACATGGGGCGAGGTACCTGTTGCTTTTGTTGTCATAAAAAAGGAGACTCCGAAGAGCGACATAATAGGTTATTGTATGGAACATTTAGCAAAGTATAAAGTTCCGAAAGAAATCTATATAGTTGAAAAACTCCCTCGTAATGGTAGCAATAAGTTAATGCGTAGGAAATTGAAAGAGTTAATTTAAAAACTTAAAAAAACCCAAATGGTAGTTACAGCCCAAAAATAGACTTTTGGGTGCAGCACCATTTGGGTTTTTATTATGGATTCAGCGCTTCTCTTAACGTTTCAATATTTTTTTGCATTAACGAAAAGTAGTTCTCGTTATTAGTAATATCTTCTTCTGTCAATACACTTAAATTGTGTAAAGTTAGACTTTTCGCACCAATTTCATTTTGAATAACAGAGGTTAAGTTTGACGAAACATTTTGTTCAAATAGAATGTATTTTACATCTAGTTCTTCTGCTAAATCAACAATTTCGATTAACTCTTTTTGTGAAGGTTCACTTTGTGAATTCAGACCTGCAATAGGAACTTGTATTAGACCATATTGACCAGCAATATAACCAAATGACGAATGGGAAATAAAGAAGCTTTTTGTTGAGGCTTCTGCTACTAATTCTTTAAAATCAGTATCTAAAGCTTGAAGTTCACCAATAAGAGTCTCATAGTTCTCAGTAAAAGTAGCTTCCTGTTCAGGCATTGTTTTAACTAATTCATCTTTAATTGCTAGAGCTAGCTCTTGACTTATAGTTGGTGATAACCAAACGTGAGGATCTATATCACCGTGATTATGATCATCATGATCTTCACCTGCATGGCTGCTCTCCTCTTCATGTGCATGAGCATCCTCTTCATGTGCATGAGCATCCTCATCATGTGCATGAACATCCTCATCATGTGCATGAACATCCTCTTCATGTGCATGGTCTACTGATTCTTCGTATGTGTGTCCGACAGAACTATGTAAGGACTCTTCAGAAATATTATCACTAGTAGCAATAAATTTTACGTTTTCACTTGCCAGTGTCGTTTTTGCTTTTTCAACAAACCCTTCTAAACCAAGTCCGATATAGAAAAACAAATCGCTATCTGCGAGCGTCATCATATCTTTTTGCGTAGGTTCAAAAGTGTGTTCATTTGCTCCAGTAGGATAAATAGAAGATACATTCACATAATCTCCACCAATTCGTTCAGTGAAATATGTTAGTGGATAAACAGTTGTATAAATATCAATTTTATTTGTATTATTTGTTTCTAATTCAGTTGATTCTGTATTTGAGCATGCAGTTATTATGGATGCTATTAAAAATAACGAAATTATAGAAAATAACTTTTTCATGAGTCAATCACTCCCTAAATAGTAATTATTACGATTTATAAAATTAACAAGTTTTATAATAACGTAACATTGACAAAAACACAATAAAAAAATAGCCTTCGAAATTATTTTTTTTTCGAAGGCCACTCTTCAGGTACAGGATCAAAACCACCAGGATGAAATGGTTGGCATTTTAATATTCTTTTCGTTGTTAAAATAACGCCTTTAATTGCACCATGTTTTTGAAACGCTTCGAGTCCATAGTGAGAACAAGTTGGATGGAAGCGGCAACTAGGTGGTGTCATAGGAGAAATATATGTTCGATAAAACTTAATAAGCCAGATGAAAGGGTATTTCATTCGTCTTCCTTCTTCATTCTAAATTGTAGTTTTGTGGTGGTAATGGATTAATTGATTGTTTAAACTTACCATTCTTTTTATCTTTTATAAAGAATATTGCACCAATAAGAATGAGTAAATAAATTACGGAAACTAGGACCATGATTGTTAAAGTGATATCAATTTTCACATTTCACTTCTAGTAGGCATTAAGCTCATTTAATCTAAAATTACCGCTGAACTTTAACGTAATATGAGGAATATAAATTGTAAGAGGTTTGAAAGATTCTAGTTATAATTCAATTGTTATTGGAAATATTAAAAATGTACGTGTAGATAAACCAACTATTTTAACAACTTTAATAATATCTTACTATTGATTGATGGAAGAGGTGCTAATAATGGCTACAAATAAACTAACTACACAATTGAATGAACTAGTAGCAACCTGGTCTGTTCTTTACACAAAACTTCATAACTATCATTGGTATGTAACTGGTCATAGCTTTTTTACATTACATGCAAAATTTGAAGAACTATATAATGAGGTCACTTTAAATTTGGATGAAGTGGCTGAAAGAATTTTAACAAAAGGTGGTAAACCCGTTGCTACTTTAAAAGAGCACTTAGAACTTTCCCATGTAGAAGAAGCAACCGGGAATGAGTCAACTGTTGAAATGGTCCAAACGATTATTGACGATTTTAAGAAAATCATGAAATTATTAAAAGAATCAATGAATCAAGCGGCAGAAGATGGAGACGATCGAACGGAAGATATGTTGAATGCAACATATCAAAGTTTAGAAAAACATAATTGGATGTTATCAGCATTTTTAGACCAATAAAGGGAACAGTGGAGATAATCTCTTCACTGTTTTTTTCGTTAATTAGTATAGTTACTTTCCATCGTCTCATACTTAAGAAAAAGGAGTGTTTATTATCGAAACGAACGTTTATGTTTCAATTGCGAATAATTCTTATAGTTATGTCCCCCTTGGAATACCTTGCGAATTTAAGCTAAGTATGCCAGCTGATAAGGCACGCATTTTTGAAAGATTATTCCTACAAATAGATTCAATTGAGTTCCATAATGCAGTTCGTGCTCATTTGCCATATTTACCATATCATATGGATGAGTCAAATCATGAAATCGATTATCGTTTGATGAAAATATATGCTCTAATCCATGAATTTGGTGACGAAGAAACGAAAAAATTTGTTGAACAGTTACCATACTATAACAATTAAGTGACAATTATCCCTTTACTAGCTATTATAAATATATTCACTGGAAAATACTGAATATATTACTGCCTCCGGCGGAAGCCACAGATTTCATTTGGGTTAAAAGATGAACTTACTAAGAGCGTCACGTCCATCCTATTGGACTAAGCTCGAATAAATCTGGGGCGCACATATGCCAAGGCGTATGTGATTAGGTAGGAGTTGAGTAAAGGGATGTTTACATTTAAGGATGAATATGGATTTAAAGTAGAATTATCATTCAAAAAGAATCAATTTGGTATATCTCCCAAACACGTGCTTGTAATGGTACTTTATCAAGGAAAATGGTTATGTACGATTAATAGAAAACGCGGAGTAGAATTTCCAGGTGGCAAATTAGAACTTGGAGAAACGTTAGAGCAGGCTGCTATAAGGGAAGTTTATGAAGAAACAGCCGTACATATTTCAGATTTAAAATGGTTTGCCGATTACTTAGTACATGGCGAAATTCCTTTTTGTAAAGCTGTTTTCACGGGGAAAGTAGAAAGAATTGACCCATTTGTAGAAGAGCATGAGACAATAGGAATGGTGTGGCTTTCAACAGAGGAGCTAATTAATCATCCTTCTTTAAGTTTTTACATGCGTGATGATGGTATGAAAAAGATGCTTCAGGAAGTGAAACAACATGAAAGAGAATGGTAGTATTGAGTTTATCAGAAAATATCCTTCGCCTAATCCTAAAATAGAACTCTATGAAATTGGCTATTGGTCTCAAGGATTTCTGGTAAAAGGTTTACTTGCAAAACCACTAGCAGATGGAGACTATAATGCCCTCTTATATTTAAGAGGTGGCTTACAATTTGTTGGTGCAGTGAGACCATCAAGAATTGCTCAATTTGCATCGCAAGGTTTTATCGTTTTTGCACCTTATTACCGAGGTAATCGAGGTGGACAAGGACGAGATGAATTTGCTGGTAATGATCGATTCGATGCAATCTATGGTGCCGATGTTTTAAAGCAGTTTTGTAAAAAAGAAAAAATCCATGTGTATGGATTTTCCCGTGGGGGATTGATGGCCTTATGGACAACGATATTACGTGATGATATTCACTCCGTAGTCGTTTGGGCTGGTGTATCAAATGTTTCCTCCATGTATATTGAAAGAGTTGACATGAGAAGAACTTTAAAAAGAATTATTGGTGGCTCACCAACAAAAGTAAAAGAATTGTATGATGAAAGAACTCCGCTATATCAAATAAGTAAAATTCAAGCACCTTTGTTAATCATACATGGCTTCAATGATTGTAATGTAAGTATTGAGCAAGCCTATTATTTAGAGAACGCTCTAAAAAGGGAAAGCAAAGATTATGAAACATGGTATTATCCGAGTCTCGCTCATCATTACCCACCAAATGAAAACCGTAAAACAGTTAGAGCATTATGTGAATGGATGAAATCAAAAGGCACTTATTAAGAGTTATGAGGTCGGAGCAATTATTTTACGATAACTTGTAGAGTATTTCTGAACTAAGAAATACATTATGTTATTGTTATTAAATATTAGTAAAACAAAAACCACCCGTTTATACGGGTGGTTTTATATTATGATATTTTCCAAAGAAAATAATTATGTCAGTTGAATTATACTAAGGGTGCACCATTTTTAGAGATTTCATCCGAAACATTCCCAAATTTTTTAAAGTTCTCTTTAAATAAATCTGCTAAGAATGCTGCTTTTTGATCATAAGCTTCTTTATCTGACCAAGCATCGCGTGGATATAATACATCTGTAGGTACGCCTTCAATGTTTGTCGGAATGTGTAAACCAAATACTGGATCTTGAATAGTTTCCACATCATTAAGCTTACCTTCAATTGCCGCACGAACCATTGTACGAGTGTAAGAAAGTTTCATACGATTACCAACACCGTATTCGCCACCAGTCCAACCAGTATTTACTAGGAATACTTGAGAACCATGCTCATCGATCTTTTCACCTAACATTTCCGCATAGCGTGTTGCTGGTAATGGTAAGAAAGGAGAACCGAAGCAAGTTGAGAATACTGGTTCTGGTTCAGTTACACCACGTTCAGTACCTGCTAATTTTGAAGTAAACCCACTTAAAAAGTGATACATTGCTTGTTCTTTAGTTAACTTACTGATAGGAGGTAAAACACCAAATGCATCAGCTGTTAAAAAGATGATTGTTTTTGGATGACCTGCTACAGAAGGGGTTACAATATTATCGATATACTGAATCGGATAAGCTGCACGCGTATTTTCAGTTAAAGAATTGTCATCATAATTTGGAATACGAGTTACTGGATCAACGACAACGTTTTCTAAAACAGAACCAAAGCGAATAGCATTATAAATTTCAGGTTCTTTCTCTGCAGAAAGGTTAATCGTTTTCGCATAACATCCGCCTTCGATGTTAAATACACCATTATCAGACCAACCGTGCTCATCGTCACCGATTAATTTACGGTTAGCATCAGCAGACAATGTCGTTTTACCAGTTCCAGAAAGTCCGAAGAATAATGCAACGTCTCCAGCTTCACCAACGTTTGCAGAACAATGCATTGATAAAATCCCTTGTTCTGGCAATAGGTAGTTCATAATTCCGAAGATTGATTTTTTCATCTCTCCAGCATATTCTGTACCACCGATTAAAATGACTTTCTTTTCAAAAGAAACAATAATAAATGCTTCAGAATTTGTACCGTCAACTGTTGGGTCGGCTTTAAATGTAGGAGCAGCGATAATTGTGAAGTCTGCCACATGAGTTGATAATTCTTCTTCAGTTGGACGAATAAATAATTGATGACAGAATAGATTATGCCAAGCAAATTCGTTCACAACTTGGATTGGAAGTTGTGATTCTTTACCAGCGCCTGCAAAACCTTTAAATACATAAAGTTCATCTTTTTCTTTTAAGTGGTTAATTACTTTAACATATAGGTTATCAAACACTTCAGCAGAAATCGGTTGGTTTACTTTACCCCAGTCGATTTTATCTTTTGTGCTCTCTTCTTCTACTGTGAATTTATCTTGAGGAGATCGTCCTGTATATTTACCAGTTTGGGCTACAACAGCACCGTCCACTGTAAGGATTGCTTCTTTGCGAGTTGTAACTTTTTCCACTAATTGTGGTACTGAAAGTTGGACTTTTACGTTCTCACCTTTTAATAATTCCTTCAGTTCATTGGCAATTTCTACTGAATTCATCGATTACATACCATCCTTTTTTCATAATGTCCCCTAGGTTTGGGAGGTTTGTATAATTTCAAAAATAGTATAACACATTGGTTTAAATAATCTATACTAATCCCTAAAAAAATGTTACATTTTCTGAAAATTAATTGAGCGGCAGAAATTAATTGACAAAGAATGTTTCTTTTCGTAACATTTACATTTGAACGGATACTCTTATCCCGAGTTGGTGGAGGGTCAAGGCCCAGTGAAACCCGGCAACCTGCATTATAACTACCCATAATAGTTATAATAGCGATGGTGCCAACCTGATGCAAGGGAAATTTCCCTTGAACGATAAGAGTGAAAGGTAATTTAGACGTAATTCCTTTCCTCATGTAAGAACGTGAGTAAGGAATTTTTTTTTGTATAAAATAATGAAGAACAGAGGATATGTTCTAAAACCATGCATCTTATGGCAATGCCTTTGAATCTGACGTTTCTTTTTCAATGCAGGAAAAGAGCTGGGACCAACGCTTGTTGGCTTAATACCAAAATTACTTCCTATTTTATATTCCTTTCAAATCTCGTGTTAAAAAGCAGAAATGGCTTAGTTCTTTCCATCAATAGGGAGAGTTAACATGGGTTATGAGTACCGTATCAATTATAAGAACATTTTCGCTTCTTACTTAGGAGGACATATATGACAAATCGTCGACTGTTTACATCAGAAAGCGTAACAGAAGGACATCCGGATAAAATTTGTGATCAAATTTCTGATTCAATTCTTGATGCTATTCTTTCCGCAGATCCAAATGCTCGTGTTGCATGCGAAACTACTGTAACAACAGGATTAGTACTTGTTGCAGGGGAAATTACAACTTCTACATATGTGGATATTCAAAGTGTTGTAAGAAACACAGTAGCAGAAATTGGTTATACTCGCGGAAAATACGGTTTCGATGCTGAAAACCTAGCAGTATTAACTGCTATTGGTGAACAATCACCTGATATTGCTCAGGGGGTAAATCAGGCACTTGAAGCAAGAGAAGGCTCTATGTCTGATGAAGATATTGAAGCAATTGGCGCTGGAGACCAAGGCTTAATGTTCGGTTTTGCTTGTAATGAAACACCGGAACTGATGCCTCTACCAATTAGCCTTGCACACAAATTAGCACGTCGTTTAACTGAAGCACGTAAATCAGAGGTACTACCTTATTTACGCCCTGATGGAAAAACACAAGTAACTGTGGAGTATGATGAGAACAATCAACCTGTTCGTGTTGATACAATTGTTATTTCAACACAACATGATGAAGAGATAACTTTAGAACAAATTCAATCTGATTTGAAAGAAAAAGTGATTGCTGAGGTAGTACCAACACATCTAATTGACGAGAATACGAAATACTTTATTAATCCAACAGGTCGTTTTGTTATTGGTGGTCCGAAAGGTGACGCTGGTTTAACAGGACGCAAAATTATCGTTGATACTTATGGTGGATATGCCCGTCATGGTGGAGGTGCGTTCTCAGGTAAAGATCCAACTAAAGTGGACCGTTCAGCTGCTTATGCAGCACGTTATGTAGCGAAAAATATTGTAGCATCTGGTTTAGCAGATCGCGCTGAAGTTCAACTAGCTTATGCAATAGGTGTAGCACGTCCTGTTTCAATATCAGTAGATACTTTTGGTACTGGTAAAGTTGAGGAAGCAAAACTAGTAGAATGGGTAAGTGAGCTATTTGATTTACGCCCAGCAGGTATTATTAAAATGCTTGATTTACGCCGACCTATTTATAAACAAACAGCAGCATATGGACACTTTGGTAGAAATGATTTAGACGTTCCATGGGAAAAAACTGATATTGCTGAACAATTAAAAGATAAAGCTCAATCATATCTATAAAATGGTAAAACAGGTGGAATTTGAAGTGACCCAAAAGGTTAGAAATATCTAACTTTTGGGTGCAATTCAATTTAATCCACCTGTTTTTTAATACTCTTCATAGGAAGCTTCTAGAGTCATCATTTTTTCAACAATTTTATTTCTAACTTTTTGAGAAAGTGTATCGGTAATGAGTATTTCCAAATGTTGACCATTCTTTAGTTCAAATATATATTTTTCTTGTAATTGTTCTGTTGGTAGTTCATGGAATACTTTTACTATGCTATTCCAATCGTAGTGAACACTTTCTCCCAATAGCGGACTATACTCAATATAATTTTCATCTAAATAAGCATAATAGTGTATTCCAATAAAATTTATATAAAAGAAAAGTAATAATCCAATTAGGATGATAAAGACTTTAAGAATTAACCGTTTAATCAAATACAATGTGAAAATAACTATAAATATTATTAGAAAAGATAGTCCATACATAAGAAAATTCTTTCCATATGAAATAAGGGCAATGCTATCTTCGTGGTGAAACAAAAAGAAAGTAATGATTTCCGGAGTAATAAATACAATAAAAGGTGCTGTAATAATCAGGATCATTGTAATAAGCCATTTTGATTTTCTATTAAGACTAAATACCATTTAAAATCCCCCTTCATATTTCAAATACAATGATTTCTCTAATATATTAAATAAAGAAAGCAACTAGAATAATAGTTAGGGGTAAACGCCAATAAAAAAACTTACAACAATAATATTGTTGCAAGTTTTTGGTTTCAATTTACAATAAAGATCATATTATTCTTATAGTGATTTATAATATTGACCTTTTTCAACATATTCGAGAATAATTCGATCCATGTCTTCGCGATCTTCAGGAGTTACTTCTCGAACTACTTTCGCAGGTCGTCCCATTGCGAGCATATTTGGTGGAATACTCTTACCTGGAGGAACTAAACTTCCAGCTCCAATAAATGCCCCTTCACCAACTTCTGCACCATCAAGTATAATAGAACCCATCCCAATTAAAGCACGTTTTCTAATGATACAACTATGTAAAGTAACTTGATGTCCAACAGTTACTTCATCTTCAATAATTAAAGGGTTATTTGGACTCTGGTGTAAACAGCTTAAATCTTGAATATTACAGCGCTCACCAATGATTGTTGGAGCTACGTCCCCACGAATAACCGTATTAAACCAAATAGAAGTTTCTTTACCAATCGTCACATCGCCCGTAATGACGGCATTATTTGCTAGAAATACAGTTGGGTCTATTTTAGGATTTTTATCTTTATATGGGTAAATCATCGAAAAACTCCTCGTTTCCAAGTAATATTATATTATTATCCTAACAAATACTTCGGATAAATGAAAATAGTAATGGTAAGAATGCCCATATTAATGATAAAAAAATGTGGGTTGGAGGAAATAATATGTGGAAATGGGAAGCAGATGGACAGCCAAAAGCCGTTGTGGTGATTATACATAGTGCCTTTGAGCATCATCGTTGGTATGCGTGGCTTATCGAGAAATTAAGAGTTGATGGCTATCACATCGTTATGGGTGATTTACCCGGTCATGGTGAAGATTCAAAATATGTAAGAATTCATGATAAAACAATCAATGAATATTTAGAATACGTAAAACTACTTGTAGATAATGCAGTCTCTTACGAATTACCTGTTTTTATTATTGGTCATGGTTTAGGTGGGACACTTGCAATTCAGTATTTAAAGAAAACCAAAGTTGAATGCGCTGGAATAATACTAAGTTCACCTTGGTTATCTTTGCAAAGACATGGGAATTTATTTACTAATGCTTTAGCCAATTTGGGGAATTTAACATCAAATATGAAAATATCCTTAGATTTTGACAAAAAAGCATTAACGAACAATTTGGAAGGTTACCAAGAAATTGATGATGAAATTGTTTATAAGACAACGGTAACGGTTGGTTGGTATAAAGAGATTCAACAGATGATGAAAAACCTGACATCTCAACAATCAAGTACTCTTTCGATGCCGATGCTTTTACTGACTGCTAAGCACGATAAAATAACTGACCCTGACCAGTCAAAGAAGTGGCTTTTAGTACAAGCACCAACAGAATTTCAATATAAAGAATGGCCAATAAGTTACCATAATTTGTTTCACGACACAGAACGTGAACAAGTATATTATTATGTTAGAGATTTTATCAATAACACGACAAGAGGACTTGGATACATTATTACGTAAAAATATTTAGGTAAAACGGGGCGGTATAACGCCTCATTTTTGCTTCTTAAAACACTTTTTCTAGAAATTAAGGGAAATATAAAATTTTCAATATATTGAATTATCAGAATATATTGAGTAATATATTGATTAATATTAATAAAAATAGGTTAAGAGATGAGGTGTTTGGGTGATAGAAAATGTTGTTGGTTGGTTAAATAGTGTGTTATGGGGACCGGTTATGATTTACGGGATACTTGTTGTTGGTTTACTCTTCACTATTTTAACAAAGTTTGTCCAAATTCGAAAATTGAAAGAAATGTTCGTTCTAATGTTTTCTGGGGAGAAATCTGAAGCCGGTGTTAGTTCATTCCAAGCTTTAACAATTGCTTTATCAGGAAGAGTTGGAACAGGTAACATAATTGGTACTGCTTCTGCAATTGCTTTTGGTGGACCAGGGGCAGTATTTTGGATGTGGATCACAGCATTTGTAGGAGCATCAACTGCTTATGTCGAGTCTACCCTCGCACAAATTTATAAAGAAAAGAAAAATGGTGTTTATCGTGGGGGACCTGCTTATTATATTGAAAAGGGAACAGGTAAACGCTGGTTTGGTGTATTATTTGCGATTGCAGCCATAATAGCTGTAGCATTTCTAATGCCAGGTGTGCAATCGAATGCGATAGCGGACACAGTAAATAATGCGTTTGGTATAGAACCATGGATTACAGGTTTAGTGGTTGTAGCAATTCTCGGATTTATTATTATTGGTGGTGTAAAACGTATTGCAAATGCCGCACAAATCATCGTTCCATTTATGGCGATCGCGTATGTTTTATTAGCAGTTATCGTAATTATTATGAATATTACTGAAGTACCCGCAGTATTTTCGCTTATCTTTAATAGTGCATTTACACTAGATGCTACTTTTGGTGGGATGATCGGTGCAGCTATTTCATGGGGTGTAAAACGTGCCATATATTCCAATGAAGCAGGACAAGGAACAGGTCCACATGCAGCAGCAGCTGCAGAAGTATCGCATCCAGCAAAGCAAGGTTTAGTACAAACAGCATCAATTTATATTGATACATTAGTGGTTTGTACGGCTACAGCCTTAATGATTTTATTCATGGGAACATATAACGTGAACAATGGAAGTGCAGATGGAGAAGTAATTGTTCAAAATGTTGAGGGTCAAACTTATACAGAGTTTACTCAACTTGCTGTAAATGAAGCACTTACTACATTTAATAATTTTGGTTCTGGGTTCGTTGCTGTTGCACTATTCTTCTTTGCATTTACAACCATTATGGCATATTACTATATCGCGGAAACAAATGTTGCTTACTTATTTTCTGGAAAAACGGAGGCTATCCTAACCCGAGTGTTACAATTGGTAATCATTGTATCTACGTTTTACGGAACCATTAGAACATCTGATTTAGCATGGAGTTTTGGTGACATTGGGCTTGGTTTAATGGTTTGGATTAATGTTATCGGGATTCTCATATTAATGAAACCTGCACTCATAGCTTTAAAAGATTATGAGATGCAAAGAAAAGAAGGAAAAGATCCTGTTTTTGACCCGGTAAAGCTTGGTATTAAAAATGCAGATTTCTGGGTGACTTATAATAAAGAGAACTCTAAAGACACGAACGTAAAAGATGATAGTAAGGAAAAAAGCATTGAGAGATAATCTCAATGCTTTTTCCTTTTATATTAATACAATTTATATAATTAGTTATGCTTTTGGGAACTGTTTTACTTTTTCTAAAGCAATGATAAAAGGTGGATCGTTTTTCTGATTAATAAATTCATAACGAAGTACATGTACATATTTTTGAGGTAATTGACTAACAAAATCAATTACTGCATCACGTTCTTCTTTTCCACCTACATGCCCATGATAAATTACTAAAACAATCATTCCATTAATTTTAAGTATTTGTAACAAGCTATCAATTGCTTGAATGGTTGTTTCCCCTTTTGTAATAACATCATGATTTGCACCTGGTAAGTAGCCTAAGTTAAAAACAGCACCTGCTACTTCTTTTGTAACATAGTTCGCTACATTTTGGTGTCCGTCTAAAATCGCTGACGTTCTGTCACGTAAGCCATGCTCCTCTAATCGATTTATTGTTGAATCGATTGCTTCCTGTTGAATGTCAAAAGAATATACGTGACCACTCTCACCAACTAGTTGTGCTAAGAACAGTGTATCATGTCCGTTACCAGCTGTTGCGTCAACTGCAATTTCCCCTTCATTAATCGATTGGGAAAGCAACAATTGCGCATACTGTAAAACTCTCTGTAATTTCATTATTTGATCACTTCAGCTTGATAATGTTTTCCTTGCCAACTTCCACGTCGTTCAAGTTCAGCATCAATTCCATTCAATACTTCCCATTTATTAACACTCCACATAGGACCTATCATTAAATCGATTGGACCATCCCCTGTTATACGATGAACAATCATTTCTGGAGGAATGATTTCTAATTGGTCTGCAACTAGGTTAATATATTGGTCTTTTTCAAGGAATTCAAGCATCCCTTTTTCGTATTGTTTCACTAATGGTGTCCCTTTTAAAAGGTGTAATAGGTGAATTTTAATTCCTTGAACATCTAACTTTGCAACCGCGCGAGCTGTTTCCATCATCATGTCGTAGTCTTCTAGAGGCAGACCATTAATGATATGTGTACAAACTCTAATACCATGTTTACGGAGTTTATTCACACCTTCTACGTAGGTTGCAAAATCATGCGCGCGGTTAATTAAATTTGCAGTTTTCTCATGGACCGTTTGAAGTCCGAGTTCAACCCAAAGATAAGTTCGTTCGTTTAGTTCAGCTAAGTATTCAACAACATCATCTGGTAAACAATCAGGTCGCGTCGCAATACTTAGGCCCATTACACCTTCACATGCTAATGCTGCTTCAAATTTCTCTTTTAGAACAGGTAGTGGGGCATGTGTATTTGTGTAGGCTTGGAAGTAAGCCATCGTTTTTCCATCTTTCCATTTTTCCTGCATTTTTGTTTTAATTTTTTCAAACTGTACTGGAATTGGATCTACACGATCTCCTGCAAAGTCACCAGATCCAGCAGCACTACAAAAAGTACAGCCACCAAATGCAACAGTACCGTCCCTATTTGGGCAATCAAAACCTGCATCTAATGCGACCTTATAAACTTTATGGCCGAATGTATCTCTTAAATAACGATTCCATGTATAATAACGCTTTCCATCTGATGGAAAGGGTAAATTTTGTTCAGACATTTTAATTCACACTCCTATAGCTAACTATTTTATCACAGCTGAAGAATCCACGCATTACAGGTGCCAGGTACAAAAACAATTCTGAATATTTAATTCGTACCTTAGTTTAATATTTTTCTTGTTCTTTTGGTTAAAGAGGAATACTATTATTTTTTGGTAGATAGGAAAATAAATAAACACATTTGAATCGACATCATTTTATCCCTTTTTCAAGATGAATAAGTGTTCCAAGCGGTATATGATTAGTGAGTACGTGAGTACAAGATATAACAACGGAGGAAAACACATGCCTAAAAGTATTTGGCTTTTAGTTATAGGAATGCTTGTAAATAATATAGGTAATTCGTTAATCTGGCCGATTAATACTATCTACATACACGACCAGTTAGGGCAGTCTTTAACAATTGCAGGATTTATACTAATGATTAACTCTGGTGCAGGTGTAATTGGTAGTTTAATAGGTGGATATTTATTTGATAAAATCGGCGGATACAAATCCATTATGTTAGGAATTGGCATTACAATATTCGCATTAGCAGGGTTAACACTTTGGCACGGGTGGCCGCATTATTTCATTTTCCTAACCATTATGGGATTCGGTAGTGGAATTGTATTTCCTTCTATGTTTGCCATGGTTGGGGTGTTATGGCCAGAAGGTGGTAGAAAAGGATTCAACACAATGTATATTGCTCAAAATGTCGGTGTGGCCATTGGTCCTGCATTAGCTGGTCCAATAGCGGAGTTTAGCTTTAGTTTTATTTTTATGTCTAATTTAATAATGTACATGATCTTCTTTTTGATCGCTTTTTTCGGTTATCGGAATTTGGAGGCTAATGTTCCTTCTAGAAATACGAAAGATATTGAACTAAACCAAATAAATGAAAAGGGTAAAGATAAATCAACTCTTTATTCACTAATAATTGTCTGTTCCATCTTTTTATTAGCAACGATTGCGTATTCGCAATGGGCATCAACTATGTCCTCTTATATGCAAGGACTGGGAGTCAGTTTAAGAGAGTATGGTCTATTGTGGACAATTAATGGGTTACTCATTATTACCCTTCAACCTTTTGCTGGACCAATTTTAAACCGTTACGAGCATAAAATTAAATCCCAATTAGTTGGTGGGGTTATTATTATGATGTTTTCATTTGTCGTTGTTCAATTTGCAGAGGACTTTAAAATATTTGCAATTGCGATGGTGATTATCACAATAGGTGAAATTCTTGTATGGCCAGCAATTCCTGCATTAGCAAATCGATTATCACCGAAAGGTTTAGAAGGTATGTACCAAGGAATTGTAACAAGCGCAGGATCTATTGGAAGAATGATTGGACCATTCTTTGGTGGGGTTATGGTCGACCAATTTAATATGGATATTTTAATATGGAGCTTATGCGGAATATTTATCATCGCAATTATCCCATGTTTATTTTATGATTGGCCATTAAAAAAATCTAGAATTGTAACAAAACAAAAAGAATCATAATATATTAATAAATAAAAAAATGTAAACATAGTGTTAATTTCATAAATACTTGTACTTTTTGAATATTTACATTAAAATGAATTCATTAATAATATGGACGACTGTGAGAAGGAATAGTAGATTTTGAAACTTTCAAGAGAGCTAGCGGATTGGTGTGAGCTAGTAAGTGTAAAAGTCGAACTCGCCTAGGAGTCAGTTTTAGTGAAGAAAGTAACTAAAACCGTTTTCTGCGTTAAGGAATTGAGCTGAGTGTTAGTCACTAACTTGGGTGGTACCGCGGGGTAAATATATCTCGTCCCTTCTATTAATTTGGAATGGGGCGAGTTTTTTTATTTTTTGAAATATTTTGCAAATTTCATTTAAACAAACTGCATGAGCAATGCTGATCCAGTTAACTACAGATATTTTTTATTTATGTTCAATAAAATCTAGTCAATGAAATAAGCTATCAGTATTTGAATATTTTACCGTTTATAGGTTAATCTACTAAATAGCAGCTTTGCCAGATTTTCATTCCTTCATGTCGATAAATATAGTTTTATGTAAATATGAAGTAAATAAGGAGGATCCACCAATGAGTTTTAATCACCAACAAATCGAAAAAAAATGGCAACAATATTGGGAAAACAATAAATCGTTTAAAACATTAGATGACGCGTCAAAACAAAAATTTTACGCATTAGATATGTTCCCGTATCCATCAGGAGCAGGTTTACACGTTGGACATCCTGAAGGTTATACAGCAACGGATATCTTATCGCGTTATAAAAGAATGCAAGGTTACGATGTCTTACACCCAATGGGTTGGGATGCGTTCGGCTTACCTGCAGAACAGTACGCTTTAGATACAGGCAATGACCCGGCGGAATTCACTGCTAAAAACATTGCAACGTTTAAACGACAAATTCAAGAACTTGGTTTTTCATATGATTGGGATCGTGAAATTAATACAACTGATCCAGGGTACTACAAGTGGACACAGTGGATTTTTACGAAATTAGTAGAAATGGATTTAGCATATGTTGACGAAATAGCTGTAAACTGGTGTCCTGCCTTAGGTACAGTGCTTGCGAATGAAGAAGTAATCGATGGCAAATCCGAGCGCGGAGGTCACCCAGTAGAACGACGTCCAATGCGTCAATGGGTGCTACGCATCACAAAGTATGCTGATCGTTTACTAGATGATTTAGAAGAGGTAGATTGGCCAGAATCTATTAAAGATATGCAACGTAACTGGATTGGTCGCTCTGAAGGGGCTCAAGTTAAATTTACTGTAGCGAATACAGATAAACAATTTGAAGTTTTCACAACACGTCCTGATACACTATTTGGTGCAACTTACTGTGTACTAGCTCCAGAACATAAATTAGTAGATGAAATTACAAATGCCGAACAACGTGAAGCAGTTGAAGCTTATATAGAAAAAGTAAAAATGAAATCTGATTTAGAGCGTACAGATTTAGCAAAAGAGAAAACGGGTGTATTTACTGGAGCGTATGCTGTTAACCCAATTAACGGAAAACAGGTTCCGATTTGGATTGCGGACTATGTATTAGCTTCTTATGGTACAGGCGCGATTATGGCTGTTCCCGCACATGACGAACGTGACTATGAATTCGCTAAAGAATTCGGATTAGAAATTATCCCAGTTCTTGAAGGTGGAGACATAGAGAAAGAAGCTTTCACTGGCGATGGTTTACACATTAATTCTGATTTCTTAAACGGTTTAAATAAAGCAGATGGTATTTCAAAAGCTATTACATGGTTAGAAGAAAATAATGTAGGTGAAAAGAAAATATCATATCGTCTACGTGACTGGTTATTCTCACGCCAACGTTATTGGGGTGAACCAATCCCTGTAATTCATTGGGAAGATGGTACGATGACAACAATCCCTGAGGAAGAGTTACCACTAGAATTACCGAAAACGAATGATATTCGTCCTAGTGGAACAGGTGAATCTCCGTTAGCGAATATTGAAGAATGGGTAAATGTAGTTGATCCAGTAACTGGCAAAAAGGGCCGTCGTGAAACAAATACAATGCCTCAATGGGCAGGTTCAAGCTGGTACTTCTTACGTTATATCGATCCTAAAAACGATAAAGTGATTGCTGATCAAGAATTATTAAATCGTTGGTTACCAGTTGATATTTATATCGGCGGTGCTGAGCACGCGGTACTTCACTTACTTTACGCTCGCTTCTGGCACAAGGTACTTTATGATTTAGGTGTAGTTCCTACAAAAGAACCGTTCCAAAAATTATTCAACCAAGGAATGATTTTAGGTGAAGGTAACGAAAAAATGTCTAAATCAAAAGGGAATGTCGTAAATCCTGATGATATCGTAAGAAGTCATGGTGCTGATACACTACGACTATACGAAATGTTTATGGGACCACTTGATGCATCTGTTGCATGGTCAACAAATGGACTTGACGGGGCGCGTCGTTTCTTAGATCGAGTATGGCGCTTGTTTACTTCAGATGAAGGTACTTTATCTGAAAAAATACAAAACGTGTCAGATACAACACTTGAAAAAACATACCATCAAACAGTGAAAAAAGTAACAGAAGACTATGAACACTTACGTTTCAATACAGCTATTTCTCAAATGATGGTATTCATCAATGATTGTTATAAAGCAGAAGTTATTCCAACAGAATATGCAGAAGGTTTTGTAAAATTATTAGCACCGATTGCACCTCACGTTGGTGAAGAACTTTGGGAAATCTTAGGTAATACTGAAACAATTACTTATGAACAATGGCCAACATTTGATGAATCCAAACTAGTAGATGATGAATTTGAAGTAGTTGTTCAAGTGAATGGAAAAGTTCGAACAAAAGTGAAAGTTGCAAAAGATGCTTCAAAAGAACAACTTGAGCAAGTTGCACTTGAAGATGACAAAGTAAAAGAATTTACTGATGGCAAACAAGTAGTAAAAGTTATTGCTGTTCCTGGTAAACTAGTAAATATTGTTGTGAAATAATTCAAGAAAAGCTGTCTAAAGTATGGAACACATACTTTGACAGCTTTTTTAGTTATAACAGATCAACTAAAAATAAAGTTCAATAGGATTGAATCACTGCCCGTGCATAGTCTATGGGCAGTTTTTTAGTGTTAAAAATAATAAGACATGTCTAAAATAGGTCCTATAAGCAGCACACTGCTCTTATGAATTAATAACAAATAATTCGCCATCGCTTTTTACAAGAATTAGTGTCATAATGGATAGATTACAAATAGATAGGATGTCTGAATGAATCAAATAATCGAGTTAAAAATAAAACCAAATTATGTAGCAGAAATTGCAAATGGCTATCCGCTTATATTAAAAGATTCAGTTGAACAACTGGATGAAATGTTAATAGAAGGAACATTATTAAAAATTGTCCGTCCTAATGGTAAATATATAGCAACAGGCTACTTTGGAAAACAAAATAAAGGAATTGGTTGGGTATTAACACGTGATCCACTAGAAGAAATCAACCAAGACTTTTTTCAAGATAAAATAAAGTCTGCTATCAATTTAAGAGAATCTTTTTTTGATGACAATGAAACTACAGCATTTCGAGTATTTAATGGCGAAGGCGACGGTATTGGTGGCTTAACAATCGATTTTTTTGATGGCTTTTATATGCTAAGTTTCTATAGCGAAGGAATTTATTCTTTTCGAGCATTAATAATTGAAGCTTTAAAAGAAACGGTTAACTACCGTGGAATTTATGAAAAAAAGCGTTTTGATACAAATGGTCAATACGTTGAACAAGATGATTATATTGAAGGGGAAATGGGGCAGTTTCCTATAATTATTAAAGAAAATGGTATGAACTTTGCTGTTGACCTCAATGATGGTGCCATGACGGGAATTTTCCTAGATCAGCGTAATGTCCGCCAGACCCTAAAAGAAAACTACTCTGATGGAAAAACTATTTTAAATACATTTTCATATACAGGTGCATTTTCTGTTGCAGCTGCATTAGGGGGAGCCTATGAAACCACTAGTGTGGACCTTGCAAAACGAAGCATACCGAAAACAATTGAACAGTTTAGTGTAAATGGTATTGATTACGAACAACAACAAATTAAAGTGATGGACGTTTTTGACTATTTGCAATATGCAACTAGACATAATTTGAAATATGATGTTGTTGTACTCGATCCACCTAGCTTTGCACGTACGAAAAAAATGACATTTAGTACTTCCAAAGACTATCCGAAATTAATTAAAGATGTTTTAGCAATCACGTCACCAAAAGGTATTATTATTGCATCTACCAATAACGCGAGCTTTGATATGAAAAAATTCAAAACGTTTATAGATAAAGCATTCAAGGAAAGTAATAAGCGCTATAAAATTATAGAGCAACATCAACTGCCGGAAGATTTTGTTACACCAGAAAATTACTCGGAATTTAATTATTTAAAAGTATGTATCATCCAATTACTAAAATAAGGAATGAAATTAATTGAAATATTCCAAATCAACTATGCTGAAGTTAGTAAATGAAGAACGCGAACTTCACGACGAACTTAAACGAATTAAAAAAGAGATGGGTTTAGAAAAAAATTTAGCCCTTAAAGCTTTATATCATTCTACTGTGGCTGATGGTGGTCGTTATCAAATACGCTATCAAGAACTAGACCGATAAAAAATAAACGCTCGAAGGTGAAAACCTTCGAGCGTTTGTTTATTGTTGAGG
>JAPSJC010000025.1 GCA_031178355.1 Ureibacillus sp. | reverse complement strand
ACAATTGGGAATCCTATTTCTTGTATTAACAAAACGAAATCTTCCATTACTGTCCCCCCATTTTTCAATTTAAATATCTTCAATTAGATAAAAGCCGACATAATCAATAAGAGACTATGCCGGCGTTTTTAAATATTGTTACACTATGCTAATTTATATCACGATTCTCTATTGTAGTTCTAGCTCTGAAACGTTTCTTTCGACAATTCTGGCTTGGTGTATAGCTACAATAGGAAACCCTTCATTGTGAAATACATTCTGATCAATAATAGTTTGCATTGCTTCAGCTACTTCAAGTGCAGTTAGATTCTCTTTTGGTTCATTTACTGAAATTGTTAAAGTTTTACCGTTTTCAGCATTAAATTTCATTTCTAATGTTAATGCCATGTTCTAAATCCTCCTTCATTAATTAGAATACAATTGATTCAGTTTCAGATTTTTGTGCTTGGTGTAATGGATATTTTGACAAATTTGCAATCGCAGTTGTTACAGCTGCAATTGACTCAACTGGTACGTCATTTCGAACATTTCGATATGTTCTAGAAGTTAACACTGGCTTCCCAAATTCATCAAGACCAGTTTCAAATGATAGTTTTAAACTAGCTCCATCAAAATTATATGCTGCCATCTCTCTCACCCCCTTTTCACTATTTATATAGTCAGAAATAGCAAAAATAGGGACATTCATAGTGAAAAGTTTTGTAATTCCTTATATAATGATAATTGTGAAAAGCAGAAGGAATATAAACCCTATAATTGCAAGTCCGTTAGCTTAGCGAGGGATAGAAGAGGTGAAAGTTTTGTTAGAAGGTTGGTTTATGTGGTTTATACTATTCTGGGTAGTAGTATTAGTTGTATTGATGGCTATCGGTGGATACTTTATGTTTCGTAAGTTTTTAAAAGTACTACCAAAACAAGATGGATGGTCTGATTTAGATTGGCAAAACTATTATATAAAGAAATCTTTAAAACTTTGGGGTCAAGATGCTAGAGAATTATTAAACGAATTAGTTAGCCCTGTACCTGAATTATTCCGACAAGTTGCAAAAGAAAAGATTGCCGGAAAAGTTAGTCAAATTGCACTTGAAGAACGTGCAAAAAAAATTACGAATGATTTGATCATACGCGGTTATATACTTGCTACCCCAAAAAGGGATCATAAATTTTTGAGAAAAAAATGTGAAGAAATGAATATTGATCTAACACCATACGAACATTTATTCGAGTAATAGTAAAAGCCCTTGATTTCCTATCAAGGGCTTTTATTATTTTATAATTAGTGATTTTTCTAATTTTTTATATTGGATGAACATAGCTACTCTCCATGGCCAAATCATTGCAAAAGCCAATGTCCAAAACATCCCTGCTAATTCTCCTATGCTAAACGATTCAGATAAAAACACCTTTAAAATAACGCGAATTATTAATAATCCAATTAGAATGAAGAAAAACGCTTTCGAACGCTTCATAAATATGTCATTATTACGTATTTCAAATTTAGATGTTGCGATTAATACTGTTGAAAAAATGATTCCAATGAAGACTGCTTCTAATATTTGAATAGGTGTAATTCGAAATTCTTCAAAAATGAACATTAATGCACCAGAAGACATAGCAATTGGAGGAATTAATATTTTTTTTGCATTTACTGGTTTTTTCTGAGAACGCATTCTAGCAAACATAAGAAGTGTTCCCATAAAAATAGCCATAATTGTCGAACCTACTACTAAATATTGAGAAGGTATATTAGCAAACATTGAATCCCTCCTCTATAAATGTAAATTTGTCTGTATTATCATTACTAGTTTTATAAATAAAACAACTAGATTTAAACCCATACCTAATTGAGGCAGGATTTAAATTAGTCTTATCAATTTAAGTTCCTAGTATATTATCTATAACCATCTTAAGTTGATTAGAATCAAATGGTTTTGTAATAAAATCTTTCGCACCACTTTCAAGAGCTTCAACGATTATTCTTTGTTGTCCTAAAGCAGTAATCATAATAATTTTCGCATCAGGAAAACGCGGTATAATTTCTTTTACAGCATCTAATCCTGACATAACAGGCATTGTTAAGTCCATTGTTACAATATCTGGTTGCAATTGGGAATACATCTCTACTGCTTCTTTACCATTTGAAGCCACATCAACATCAAATCCCCACTCTTTAAACATATTCCCAACTGCAGTTCTCATAAATAATGCATCATCTACAACTAATACTGTTGGCATTAAACTCATTCCCTCTCAATTTGAAGTATGTTTAGAAAGACTTTCCTTTCACACATACATCTCTTTCATATATAAATTCTGCTTCTATGCTCTAGTATCTGCTACGCAAAAGGGCGTCTCAAAATCTGTATTCCAACGCCCCTTTTGCTATATTACTTAGAAGCCTGTAAATCCACCAAAAATCGGTGTTAGCACTCGAATGATATAATCAAGTCCATTAAAGAATAACAAAATACCTACAGCAATCATAATCCATCCGCCAATTTTTACAATAATTTGGCTATTTTTACGAATCCATCCTAAACGAGAAATAAAGAATGATAATACAAAGAACGGAATAGCAAATCCGAAATAATAAGATAGCATATACCACATTCCCATTTCAGGATTAGTTCCAGCTAGTAAAATAATTGAGGCTAAGATTGGTCCTGTGCAAGGAGTCCATCCAGCCGCAAATGCTAAGCCAATTAAAACAGAGCCAAAGTAACCCGATGGTCGGTTTTTAAATTCAATTTTACGATCCTTCATTAAGAAATCAATATGCAGTAAACCTACAATTATTAATCCGAATATAACAATTAAGATTGCACCAATTTGTCTAATTAAGTCTTTATAGTTAATGAAAAACTCTTTGAAGAATGAAGCACTGAAACCGATTGCAATAAATATAATCGAGAATCCAATTAAAAAGGCTATTGTATGTAAAATTGCTCGTTTTTGTAACATACCTTTCTCATCTTTTAACTCATTGTAACTCATGCCAGTTATGTAAGATAAAAAGGCTGGATATAAAGGCAAGGTACAGGGCGATATAAAACTTAAAAAACCCGCACCAAACGCTAGAAAGACATTAATATCTGTTCCCATGTAGTTCGCTCCTTACTATTAATGTCTTCATAGTACCAAATTTTGTTGAAAAAATCGTATACTTTGGTTATGAATAATTTATGACGAAATGATGAAGTTAGTATGAAGTCTGATTTACTATAAATAAATAGTAATTAGCAACTAATAGTTTACCATAAAAATGAAAAAGCAGGCATCTTTTTAAAAAACATGATCGATTTTATCGAGATACATAGAAAAAGAAAAATCGGCAAGAAAATCATGCCGATTTTTTTCATTTAAATAGACTACACTTGAACTGTTTCATGTTTTTTGGCAAATTGACGTTTTCGTAGTTCAGTAATTGTTGATGCTGCAAAGATAATCACAGCAATCCAAATAAAACTAAAAGCAATTAAGTCTGCTGTTGTAAAAGGTTCGTTATATAGTACCACACCTAAAATGAGAGCTACTGTAGGAGTGAAATATTGGAAGAAACCTATTAAATACTGAGGTATACGTTGAGCACCTTTCGAAAACATGATTAGTGGTATTGCAGTCACAATACCTCCCAATATTAAGTATAAATCTGTTAGGAAATTAATTTGTAAAAACTGTATTTCTGAATTACTCGATAAGTAAATATAAAGGCCAATCGCAAATGGTAAAATAAATAACGTTTCAATTGCTAAACCACGTGTAGCATCCAATGTTATTTTCTTTTTAATAGCACTGTACGTGGCAAATGAAATTGCAATTAATAGTGCCACCCAAGGTATTTGACCATAGCTAATTGTCATAATTAGAACACCAATAAACGCAACAATAACTGCAGTTAATTGTACTTTTGACAATTTTTCTTTAAAAAAGATTACTCCAAATAAAACCGTTATTGTAGGGTTAATATAGTAACCGAGACTTGCATCTATTACATGATTATGATTAACTGCCCATATATATAAATACCAGTTACAAGATATCACAATTGATGCAATTAATAATGCGAAAAAAAGTTTCTTATTAATCCATAACGACTTAATATCTTCTATTAAATGTTTTCTTTGTTTAATAAGAAGAATAAAGATTGCTGTGAAAATAAAAGACCATATGACACGATTAATCAGTATTTCCAAACTACCAACTTGCTCTAATAGTTTCCAGTATAAAGGGAATGCTCCCCAAATCACATATGCGATTAAGGCATAAACTACTCCCTTTTTTTCTTCTGTCATTCTTACACCTTCTTAATGATTATTCCGAAAAGATAAACTCATTATAGTACTCGCATTATTAAGAGTAAATGCTTTTTCATAGGATTCTTACAAACTTTTCAATTAATCATTATGGGTTATTTCGCTAAACTTTCTTCTACAATTCCATTTTGTAGAAGATACATTTTATGATATAAACCTTTTTGTTCTAGCAATTGCTGATGTGTTCCACTTTCAACAATTTCCCCTTGATGTAGTACTAAAATTTGTTCTGCATCTTGTATAGTTGAAAGTCTATGGGCAATGGCAATAGTCGTACGCCCTTTTCTCATTTTTTCTAAAGATTGTTGAATTGCCACTTCTGTTTCAGTATCAATTGCTGCTGTAGCTTCATCAAGAATTAAGATTTTTGGATTTGCAGCAACCGTTCTAGCAAATGCAATTAATTGACGCTGGCCACTTGAGAATGTTGAACCTCTTTCAGTTACCTTTTGTTGATATTTATTTGGAAGTTTTTCGATAAAATGATCCGCTTGAACAAATTTCGCAGCTTCCACTACATCTTGATCTGTTAAATTTTCATCAAATAATCGAATATTACTTTCTATTGTACCGTAAAAAAGGAATGAATCCTGTAATACAAGACCAAGTTTCTTACGGAGCTCTTTTTTACTATAAGATTTAATAGATTTACCATCAATAATGATATCCCCATGTTCAAACTCGTAAAATCTCATTAGTAAATTTATAATTGAACTTTTACCACTACCTGTATGGCCAACAAGGGCAACCGTTTCACCTGGATTCACAGTGAAGGAGATATTCTTTAAAACGTTGGTTTTCCCATCATAGCTAAAAGTTACGTCTTTAAACTCAATCCAACCTTCATTAATTTGCTCTTTACTCTCAATTTGAGCTGGTTCGATTTCTTGATCATCAAGTAGTTCAAACACCCTTGAAGCAGCTACAATGGCTTGTTGATAGAATGCTAATCGTTCCATTACTTGATTAATTGGATCAAAGAATCTTGAAATATACGTAATAAATGCATAAATCATCCCAACTTCTACAGCTTTATCGAAACTTGTAATCCCAAAGAAACTTAATATTAGGATAATAGCAACAAAATACACTAAATCGATAACAGGTCGTAAAAGTACAGCATTTAACTTTGTATTGTTCATCATTGCTTGGTAGTGTTGGTCATTAATTTCATTAAATTCTTCATTTAAACGTTCTTCTTGCCTAAATACTTGAACAATATTCATGCCTGATAGAGTTTCGGATAGTTTTGCATTTAGTTGACTTAGTTTTTCACGCATTGTCATATAAACTACTGAACTAAATTTTCTATACAAGAAGATTACCAGCAAGACAATTGGAAGTAAAACTAGTGCGAATAAAGCCAATAGTGGATTTAATAAGAACATAGCGATGTAAACACCGGTAATCAAAAACGTTGCCTGTACATAGGCGATTAAAACAGAAACAAATAAATCTTTTATGGCTTCTGTATCATTTGTGGCGCGTGACACAATTGAACCAGCAGGCGTTGAGTCAAAATAACGCATACCCAGCTTGTGTATTTTAGAAAATACATCTATTCGTATTTGTTGAACTACATTTAATGCAATCTGTTGGAATTTTACGAGTTGGAAATAACTAATCACAACATTTAAGATCTGAATAACCATAAAAGAAACCGCTAAGAAGATAATAGGATTTGTATCAAAATTTCCAACGGCAACGTGGTCATCTAAAAATACTTTGATTAAATATGGTCCTATTACGTCACCAGTAACAGTAAGAATTAATAGTAGTAAAGCAATTGCTACAGACTTCTTATGTGGTATTAAATATCGAATTAGTCTAAATAGTACTTTGCGTTGCTCTTTACCTGAAAGGGCCGTTTGTTTATTCATGAACTTCCCCTCCCTTTTCTACTAGTTGTTCTAACTGTTGAAGATTATACATTTCATAGTATTTACCCTTCAGTTCCATTAACTGATCGTGAGTCCCTTTTTCAACGATTGCACCTTCATTCATAACAATGATTAGATGAGCATGTTGTATTGCACTTAATCTATGTGAAGTGATGATTGTTGTTTTATCCTGCCGTTCTTCTTTTAATGCTTCAAGAATTGCTTCTTCCGTTTTTGCATCTACCGCAGAAAGTGAATCGTCTAGTATAAGTAATTCAGGGTTCGACATTAGTGCACGTGCGATTGAAATACGTTGTTTTTGACCACCTGAAAGGGATACGCCTCTTTCACCAACAATCGTTTGATATCCTTCTGAAAAGCGTAAAATATCATCATGAATATGAGCGAGCCTTGCAGCATATTCTACTTCCTTTGATTCTACTCCTGGATTTGTAAAGGCAATATTGTTATAAACAGAAGTGGAAAATAAAAAATGGTCTTGTGGAACGTAACCAATTGCCTCGAGTAAACGCAGTTTTCGGTATTCGTCGATTCTATTGTCTCCGAAAATAATATCACCTTTATAACCTTCGAATTCACGTAATAACAGCTTTAAAATAGCAGTTTTACCTGAACCTGTCTTCCCAACAATCCCTAATGTTTCTCCTCGTTTTAATTCAAAACTTACATCTCTTAAACTTGCTTTCTCATCACCAGGGAATTTAAACTCCTTTACATGGAACAATAAATCTCCATTTGGTCTTTGATCAATAGCATTCGGTTTATCATCAATTTCAACAGGAATTGATAATAAGCTTTCTATACGGTCATAGGATGCGGATCCTCGTTCCATTATGTTAAATAACATTCCAAATGCTAACATTGGCCACACAAGCAGTCCTAAATATGTATTAAAAGCAACTAGGTCACCGATTGTCATGGTCTGTTCCGTGATGAATTTCGCACCAAATCCTAAACTTAAAATGAAACTAATTCCTATAACTAAACTAATAGTAGGATCAAAAAGTGAGTCTACTCGTGCAACTTTCATATTTTTTGAAACTACTTCACTTGATAGTCTTTTAAAATCGTCAATATCTTCATTTTGTTGTCCGAATGTTTTAATAACTTTAATACCAGTGATACTTTCTTGTGTTTTGTCATTTAAATCTGAGAATGCCGACTGTGCTAAATGGAAACGTTCATGTAAGAGTTTTCCATAATAAGTTGAAGAAATCGCTACAAGTGGCATAGGAATTAAAGCAATTAACGTTAAACGCCAATCGATTGTAACCGCCATAGCTAAAATAACAAAAGTACCTGTTGTAATCGAATCAAATAATGTTAGGACTCCTCCTCCAGCTGTTTGTTGTACAGCTGATACATCATTCGTTGCATGTGCCATTAAATCTCCAATACGGCGGTTTTGATAAAAGGAAGGACTCATTTTCGAAAAATGAAGGAAAAGCTTTTTCCGCAACCGCATTGCCATATAGTTCGATGATCCAAATATCATCAATCGCCAAAAATAACGTAAGCAGTAGATTAATATGGCCGTAATCAAAATAATTCCTACCCACATTAAAAGAGAAGCAAATGTTAATGTTCCTTGCCCAATCTCATCAATTGTATAACCAATAATTTTTGGTGGAATTAATTGAAGTAGTGCAACTAGAGCGAGTGAGAAAAGTCCAACTAAATATTGCTTTTTTCTTTCTTTGAAAAACCAACCAAGCTTAAAAAAGACATTCATCATTACACCTTCATTTCATCATCGATACTAGCAAACTCTTAAAACTCAGGTAAATAATGCAATCTGAGTATTATGGAAGACCAACCTATTTTAGCAAAATATCAATCAACTGAAAAGTCATTCAATTATGAATAATGAATAATCAGGCGAAAGTATGAGACGCTAAAAATAAAAGCCTACCAAAAGAATACTATTCTCTTGATAAGCCTTTGCTTCATAATTCTTATTTTGTTGTTACTTTGAACACTGTTTTTATTTTTTGAATTATGCCTCCAGAACTATATGTTAATACACTTCGTTTATAGAAGGATAAACTAAAAATATAACCTAAAACTACAGTTGCAATTAATATAACAATTGATAGTATAGGTTCAATTGGGGATATATCTGTGGCTCCAATTCGCATTGGCATGACCATCCCAGAAGTTAATGGTATATAAGAAAATACCTTAATAAGTAAAGTATCTGGATTAGCAACACCTGAAATCATAACATAAAAGCCAACTAGTAAAATCATCATTGCAGGGGTTAATACTTGGGATGCTTCTTCTACTTTTGAAACAAGTGATCCGAATAGTGCACCAATTATTAGGAATAAAATGACCGTCAATGCAATAAATGCAATAACATAAATTATATATGTTATAGATAATTCACCGATTAAAGTTTCGACCATTCCTAGACTAGAAGCATCAGAGTTTGAGCTTATATCTTTTAATCCTAATAATGCTACGATTGCTGCTATGATAATAGCAAACTGAGTAATGGCTACTAGTAAAATACCATTAATTTTTGATTGAAAGTGGGTCCCTGGTTTTACACTTACTAATAACATCTCTAAAGCACGTGAACCTTTCTCCGATGCAACATCTGTCGTTATCATCGATAAGAAAGTTGTTACGAAGAAGTAAATCACAATTCCAATAAAGTAAGATGCAAATAAACCAGAAGTTTTTTCGCCTTCACTTTTTCCTGCAACGTGTTCATTTATGTTTGTCATAGTAATAACAGGTTGACTATTTAAGATTTTTTCCGCATCACTAGTAGATAAATTTACTGACTGGATACCATAGATTTTTGAAGCATATTCCACATAGGAATTAATTGTAGATTGAGCATTTAATTGTAATGGTGTATATGTAGCAATATCTGCCTTTAATTGGCTGTTTAATTCAGAAATTGTTACTACAGCATCTAATTCGTTTTCTTCTAATTGCTTGTGTAGATTTTCTATTGGCTCTTTGGGAAAACTAAAGTTTAGCTCTTCGTTCGAAGTGAAAATTGTCTTAATATCAACATCCGTTTCATTCACTAATGCAACATCAATAGGATCATCTTTGAAAATAAGATTCGCTATATCGTTCCAATAAATAACTACTGCAATAATTGCTACATACATAAAAGATAAGAATATAAATGATTTGGAACGGATTTTTTGTTTATATACTTGTTTCGTTAGAATCCACAGTTTACTCAAGTTCTCCACCTACCTTATCTTTGAAAATTTCATCTAAAGATAAATAATCTAGACTAAATTTCTCAATATAATGACCATTTGATACGACATCGAAGATAGGTTTTGCATATGTTTCATCAATTAAAGTTAATATAATGTCTTCGCGTTCTTGTTTGATTGTTTTTACTCCGGCCATTTTAGCAAGTTGCCCAAGGGGAACGTTTGTACGAATAGTTAATTTCGTTTTACCGTACTGTCTCTTTAAATCTAGTAAACTACCAGAATACAGTGACACCCCACGTTTTAATAAACATAAGTGATCACAAAGCTCTTCAACATTATCCATTTGGTGACTGGAAAACAAAATCGTTGTTCCCTGTTCTTTTAATAGTAGAATGGCATTTTTCAATAAATCACGGTTTACAGGGTCAAGACCACTAAACGGCTCATCTAATATTAAAAACTTTGGTTTATGGATAAAACTAGCAATCAATTGAACTTTCTGTTGATTCCCTTTTGATAACGTTTCAGCTTTGTTATTACGCTTTTCTTCTAGATCAAATCGGTTAATCCAAAAGTCAATTTCCTTTTTTACTTCACTTCGTTTCATTCCTCGTAACTCACCAAAGAAATATAACTGTTCTTCTACTTTCATTTGTGGAAAAATACCGCGCTCTTCTGGAAGATATCCAAGAATATCACGATTCACTTTATTGATTGGCTTACCTTCCCAGTGTATGGCTCCTGATGTAGGTTCTTGTAAATCTAATATCATACGGAAAGTTGTCGTTTTACCTGCACCATTTTGACCAATCAGTCCAAAGATTTCTCCCTTCCCTATTGAAAAATTCAAATCGTTAACTGCGGTAAAATCTTTGTACCTCTTCACAACATGTTCTAGCTTAAGCGACATTGACAAACCCCTTCCTAATCATGGTATATATCTAATTTTGACTTTAATGCTCTTCGTCTTTTGTAAACTATAACTGATGGAATTGTCATTAAACAGGCAACAACTAAATTAGCGATTCCAATAATAAGAGTTAAAGTAGAGTAATCATTTATAACACCTAATGTATTTATGAAACCGATATAGAAATTGATAAGGGCTATGAAAATAAATAAGTAAAAAATTCGATTTAAATACTGTATTTTGGAACTAGTATCAGAATACAATTCGAATGGCCCATCTTCTATTTTTTTACGGAAGTAAGCCCATGTAGCAAACTTTGCTACTAGCTCTACTCCGGTTTCCTTTAAAAATTGGATGTATTCTTTACTATTCGCTTTTTTACCTAAATCAGTGAGCATTTCGTTTCGATAAATATACTCACTGGGTTTACCTTGTTCAAATTTGAAATAGCCTACACCAAACTTCACCAAGTGCCAACCCTGTTTACACATTTCATTAATCCATCTTTCTTCTTTCTCATAATCCAGATAAAATCTTATTTTTGTTATTCTTTTAGCCATTATAGTCACCTCCTGTAATACGGATCCCATTCTCATAAAGTTCCTTAAGTCTTAAAATTTCATTTTCAAGAATTTCTTTACCTAAAGATGTGATAATGTACTCTTTTTTACGACCGTCATCATCTACGGGTTTAATCCATCCTTTATCAAGCAAACTTTTAATTGCTCCATAGATTGTACCTGCCCCTAATTTAACACGACCATTAGTTATTTGTTCGGTTAGTTGTATAATGCCGTAGCCATGCCTTGGCTCATATAAAGAAATTAATATATAATATACACCTTCCGTAAGTGGTGGATTCTGTGTCATGTTGAGTCACCTCCATTATATTGAGGTACGATATATCACCTGTCGATATAAATATATCAGCAGTCGATATAAGTGTCAATATTCTTTATGTAAAAATTGTTAAAAATTTCTAAATTATTCTATTAATTTAATTGGAAAATTAAATAAAAAACTACCAGATCATGATCTGGTAGTTAATCGTAAGTATCTATTCCATGCCATTTATTAAGATTAGTGTACTTAACCCCATTAAATCAGTTGTTGTAAGTGACCCATTCTCTAATTTCTCCAACCAAACATTCTGTATCGCTTCTTCCGAAACTCCCTTTTCAATAATCCATTTGACTTTCTCTATATCCGTAAGTATAACTTCTAGCCTTTTGACTAAAGAAGTACTCGAAAATAATTCTTTCAAAATGGGTTTATCTAAGACGCTTTTCATTTCGTCAGTATCTAGATATTCATTTAGATCTAAAATTTCTTGTGATGTGATATGTGGTACCTCTTTGATTAACGGATGGCCAGGTTTTACATATTGAATTAATTCATTAGCGATGGCTATACAAATAGCATCAAATTTTTCTCGATAGATTGCAACATCTACGGTAGAGTTTACAAAACATACTTCTATAATAATTGATGGTTGTTCTGTGTTATTTAAAAATGATAAGTTGATTCGCTTTCTAGCTCCCCGATTTCGTAAACCACTTGCATTTGAAATCGATTTACTTACTTTGTTGGCAAATGTTCGTATTTTATCATTGAGATATAAAATCTCTGTTCCAATACCAGTATCATGTCTCCCACTAGTTGAATTAAAATGAACACTAACATCTAATTTTCTAGAACTGTTATTATGATGTGATATTAGGTAATCGAGATTTTCCCCCGTAGAATTCGACGTATTGTCAACAATATGTGTGACGCCTACACTCGCTACTCTTAATAATTGGACAACTCTACTTACTACTTTTCTTGCTTCTGTCACCTCATCTATTAAATCACTTGCTCCTGTTCCAGGTAAATAATGGCCTGGACTAATTGTTATTAAACCCAAAAATCTACACCCCCAATCATCCTTCTCTTTATATAATTCTTAGTATGGAATCACATATCAATCTAGCCAATCTATAACTATTGTACGTTGGAATGACAATATTTCACGGGCGAATGTAATCTGAATACAAAATACTTTTACCATCTCTAGTCGGATACCCATTACTATATAAATTTTCATCTAATAGTGACGATCAATATATGATTCTATTTAGTAAATACGCTGAAAAAAATGAAAAAGGGACGTCTTTAAAATGAAATGATCTATGACTATTTATGTAGAAAAGGAAATCAAAAAGATTTAAAGTTTGGCTAAGGAAAAAATGACTAATGAAATCAATATTCATTAGTCACCTGATCATTAACGATGATTTATTTTTTCAGAATGAATAATAATAGAATGATTAACACTACATAAATCAAAAAAACGATGAAAAGGGGTATAAGTCTATCATGAAAGGAACTATCAGCAAAGAGTAACGGACCTAAACCAAAAAACGTAACACCTAGAAAGAGTACGAAAAATATGACATAGACGAACCATTTCATCACGCTTCCTCCTCATTTGTAGTGTATTGCATTCTATGAAAAATGATACTAATATTGTCCAATTATAGGGAAAATTATCTGTTTGCGTTTTTGAAAAGTTTCAACTTGTATCCCTATTTTGTTGAATCTATTACTGGTATTCATGGCATTTACTTTTAACTCCTTAAAATTACCTAATCTTCGTTGTAACTGGGCAAAACAACTATAGTACTAAACCCCCATATGTTTTTATCTCATAAATTTATGTACAAAATAGGTATCTATCTAGTTTTGGTTTTAATAAGTGAATATATTAGTACTGTAAAACCAATATAAATAAGGAGGTCAAGAATTTATGTTTAATAGAAATTGTGGTTGTAATGGTACTCGTCATGTAACTTGCTGTCCGCCAAATATAATGCCAACTCAATATGCACCAGCTCGTGTATCACCCACAAACGAAGTAGTTCGTACTAATATTTTCAATACGGTGGTTCCACACTTCCACCCAACGCATATTCGAACTGTAAACCGTCATGTAACACATAACCAACACTACTACCCTGTAACCCAATCTACTGAAGATGTTTTCTATGAGAATAGTCGTGATTGTGGTACACCTGAAAACCCAAATCCTGATTGCTTCCCACTGCGTAGAAGAGGTTTCTTTAGGTAATAATTTGTGAAATAGGTTACACAAAACATTATTAAAACGTATATGGCTTCAAAGGTCGAATTCTACCCGACTTTTGAAGCTATTTTTTTAGATATAATTTCAAAAAGATCCAAAACGTTCGTTTTGGATCTCTTTAATTTGGATTATCTACTTCTTACGAATGTGTAAGTGCCAAGTGCACCTTCAGCGCCATCAAAAGCAGCTACGTAAGTAGCAATTTTAAAACCTTTGTTTAAAAGACAATGAGTAGCAGCTGTGATTGTTGTAACATTTGGAGTAATTACACAACCATATGGCTCAGCAGGTGATACAAATTCTACTTCATGGTCATCTAAATCAAATGTTACTGTAACTACATCAATGTCTGCATATGGTTTTTTGTCTTTTTTATCATCATGGTCATGTTTCTCTTTTTTCTCTTTTAAAATCTTTTTCAATAAATCTAGGATGTCATCTAATTTGTCATCTTTTTTCCAGTTATGACTATTCATCTGTTGATCACACTCACATTCCTCATATTTGTTTCGTTTTCCATACGTATACATTAATTTCCCCTCCTTTCTTATTGCTATTACAGTATATAAATCTGCAATTGTTAGAGTAAGGCGAATATACTAATTATTAAAAAAGATAGAAAAAAATTAATTTAATAGGAGAATGTTTAATAGTAAGTAGGCAACTGTTTATAAGGAATATGATAGAGGGGTATTTTAACTGGTAGTATTCGTGATCAGTAACTAGGAGAATCGTTTGAAAACTTAACAAAAAAAAGATCCAAACGATTCGTTCGGATCTTTTTTAAGTATTACATATTTTTTAATTTTTCATATTCTATTTGTAATTTTTCAATTCGTTTGCGACCTTCTTCGCGGTTTCGAATCGTTTCAGCTTGTATTTGTTTTGTTTCCTCAATACCTGACATAATTGTTTGCCAAGTCTGCTCGATTGTTTCAATTTTAATGCTCGGTTGACCGGCTGATCGGGCAATATTTACGCTATTTTGACGAATGTTTTCTGCGTTTTTCATTAGCATTTCATTTGTTCGTTTGTCTAACTCAGACATTGAATCAGAAACTAATTTTTGGCGTCTTAAGGTCACTGCATGAATGATTCCTTGTTTAAAAATAGGTATTGTTGTAACAAATGCAGAATTAATTTTACCGATTAAATGATTATTTCCTTGTTGCATTAATCGAATTTGTGGTGCTGATTGGAATGAAACCTGTTGTGCCATTTCTAGATCATATTTGCGTTGCTCTAGTAATTCAATTGCTCGACGAAGTGATTCCAGCTCCATGATTGCTTCCTGATCGCCTTCATTGGCACGTGCTTCTAGAGTAGTAAGTTGAGGAACCAAATTCTCTACTTTCACTTCTACTGCGGCAATATGTTCACTTAGACTTTGGAAATATCGAAGGTTTTGATCATACATTTGCTCTAATTCAATTGTATTTTGTTTCATCTCAACTTCATATTTCATAATCTCGTTATAGACGGCATCGATTTCTTTATTCATCGTTTCATATTTAGATAAAATTCGCTGCAACTGTTCTTTACCCTTGCTAAATATTTTAGAGATAAACCCTTTCTTCTCATCTTTAAAATCTTTTGGATCAAATCGATCCATGATTTTATTTAGATTGCTAATAAGTGCACTCGACTTTTCTAATTTACTAGTACGAATAGTTGATAGCATTCGATCAGAGAATTTAGATATCTCTGTTGCCGTTTCTTTTCCAAATTCTAAAATAGCAATTTGGTTTTTTACATCAATCTTTTCAGCTAAAGCTTGAACTTGTGGTTCTTCCTTAAGAGCTAATTGGCGTTTCCGGATTTGAGACATTTCTTCTGGTGACACAAGTTGTTGTGGCTGCACCTGTACTGAAGTATATGTTTGAGATTGAGTTTTTGGCTCATTCTCCTTCACTTTCGTAATTACAGGCTCCTTTTTCTTTTCATCTAAATCATTAAATAATGGATTGTTTACTTCAGACATAACGGATCCTCCCATCAGCAAGTTTACTTAGGTTTGTTCTATAAAAATTGGATATCTTTTCTATGTACATTGTACACTAAAAGCTTCTTAGTGAAACATACGTTTTAGAATTAGAAAAGTTTCATCTATAGTAAAAACCATTTCAGAAATTATCACACTATTTTCAAAGTAATTGTATTTATGAAAATAAAAAAACCTACTGAAAATAGTAGGTTTCATTAATCTATAATGCTGCTCCTGATCCACCATCAATATTAACTGAAGTACCTGAAACATAAGACGCTGCATCTGAAGCAAGGAATGTGATGACATTTGCCGCCTCTTCAGTTTCACCGATTCGACCTAGTGGAATCGTCTTACCAATTTCCTTTGAATATTCGTCCCAAGAGTTTTCCGGCATTGCATTTTGCCATCTCTCTTCAATTTGTCGACTACGGATTAAACCGATACAAACCGCATTTACACGAATATTATATTTACCTAAGTCTTTGCTCATTGCTTTTGTTAAAGCAAGGCCTGCGGAACGGCTAACTGTCGTTGGCAAGCTCGATGCAGGAGGGGTCTTAGCTAAAACTGCTGTAACATTTACAATTGAACCACCATTTTCCTCTTTCAAATAAGGCAAAGCATATTTAGAACAATGTATTGCTCCAAATAATTTTAAGTCTAAGTCGCTCTGCCATAAATCCGCGTCCACATCTTCAAATGAATTTGCAGATGATGTACCAGCGTTATTAATGACGATGTTCAATTTACCGAAGTGTCTAACCGTTTCTTCAACTAAACGTTTGCAATCCTCTTCCTTTGAAATATCCACTGATACAGTCAATACTTCTTGTCCAGTTTGGTTTAGAATAAATGATTTTGCCTCATCTAACGTTGCTTCGTTCCTTGCCGCAATGGCCACCTTTACGCCTTCTTTCACTAGTTGTAAGGCAGTATATAAACCTATTCCTTTACTAGCACCAGTTACAATTGCAACTTTATTCTTTAATCCTAGTTCCATATTATCCATCTCCTTCTTACCAATCTATTAATTATTATATAAAAATTATAGTTAATTGTGGGAATATTTCACCTTTTCAGATTTGTTTTTTTCTATTTAATTTAAGCATAAGCTACTTTGAACTACGGTATAACAATTAAAAAGGATTCTAAAGAAATCTCTTTAGAATCCTAAATAGGTTTTTATTTGCTAAAGCAAGTACAGTTAATATTTGAAATAATGAGCACCAATGATAATTAATAGAATGAATAGTACTACTAATAAAGCAAAGTTTGAAACTTTTGAGCCATTACCACCTTCGTAGCAGTGATCGTATGCTCCTCCAACATGACCGTATCCCATAATGCTACCTCCTTTAAAATTAAGTTAATTTAGAATAGGTAGTGAAGTAATGGTTAAGTGCGTAGACTCACTTAGGTTTACTACTTAACTGCATCACTAATGCTATTAAATGCAATACACCCATATTGAAGCGGGACATTCGTTTAGTTTCACTTAAAAAATAACGAGACTATTTATTTTGCAGTAAATTCAAACTTCCGTTCAAATTTTAAATTACCTTCATCGAATGTTCTTTCTACAAAAGTTATCTGGTTTTGATGACTAATTAAAACAACCGTTGAACAACGGGTACCATATTGTGGAATTTGAATAAACATGGGCGACAATAACCGTTCCAATTCTATACCAACCCCTGTATTAGGAAGTTCTTCATCCGATGCAAATGCGTGATTTGTCATCATTTCAAATAATTCTTCTATCTTAAATAATCCATTTTTATCGGTAACTATCTGTTGCAATGTGTTTTTACCCTTAGTAACTTTTGGCCATGGGGTATTTAACGAAGCATTACTTAAGCTATAAGTACCTGGTAAAATTGGATTAGATTCATCTAAAACATTATTATAATGATATAAGACATCCCCATTACCAATTAGAACATTATAACCTCCATAATCTGCTCTGTTTTCTTTTAACAACTGTATAAACTCCTCTGGATTCAAGTCCTTTGTTAAGAAATCCGTTACAATTTCTCCTCGAGATTTAGGCGCAACTGGTAAACTTGGATCACGATAATTTGTTAATGCTGCAAATTTCCCTGTTTTCGTTACTCCTAACCAAGTACCCATTTGATGTAAGTCACGACCAGCTAAAATCATTGGTTCATCTTCCCAAAAATGAGCTTCTTTCGTAGGACGATTATATTCTTCATCTCGATTTGCTACGACAATTAATTTATATATTGGATGATTTTGATAATGGAAGTTAATTAAACACACTGAATCCATACCCCTTTTAGGTTCAACTACTACTAGCTTGAACGTTTGTCTAATTTCTCACTAATTTCTTTTAATAGTCGTTTCGTTCTCTTAAAGCTGTAACAACGCTAACCATAAACCAAATAACAAATACAATAGGTGCTATGGAAAAAACAATGCAATAATCAGAGGTGTAATATCCATCAACATCCCCTTTTATATAGATTATACCAATTATATACTACAAATTTATACAGATTATGTTCGAATTGAAAGTCCGAGAAACAAACATTTTTATGGAACTAGGGTAATAGCTCTCTTAATACATATGGAAACGTATGGAAATTTAACAAAAAATTTATAATTAAAGGTATTTAATGAAACACTTTTGAGGGATAATCGTATAGAAGGTATCTATAATTAGGAGGTAATTGACAATGCTCACAACAACTACTGGAACTGTAGAAGGAAAAAGAATTGAAACTTATCATGGAATCGTAACGGGTGAAGCAATTATGGGGGCAAACTTTGTTCGTGATATCTTTGCTTCGGTTACGGATCTTATCGGAGGTCGAAGCTCAGCATACGAAAATAAATTAGCTGAAGGTCGTAGTTTAGCTTTAACAGAAATGCAGGAAGAAGCCAAAAGATTAGGCGCAAATGCTGTAATCGGTGTGGATCTTGATTTTGAAACATTACGTGATGGTATGATGATGTGTATTGCTACTGGAACTGCTGTAACAGTACGTGACTAAAAAGTAATAAAAACTGTTATTGCATTTGCAATAACAGTTTTTATTGTATTAGAAGTCCCCTAACATTTCTTCAACTTCTTGAGCATTTCCTAAAACTGCTTCTTGTAGTTGACCATTAGAAACAATTTTATAATTACCTTCATCGTCTTTTGTTAGAGTTAAAGTAACATCACGAGTTACCATTTCTGCTTCTTTATTTGTCATTGCATTTGTTAATATCTCAGTAGATTTTTCTTCCATTACAGTGTTGTATTCTTCTTCAGTTTGATCTTCCATGGCTAACTCAAAAGCAATAGCAAAGATCTCTTCCATCGCTGTACCCATAGTAGCAGCGAAGTCAAGTGATGTCACTTCTACCGTCACTTCAGCATTGTTATCATCGATGATTTTTTCTTCAGGTTTACCGAATTTATAGTTATTACTAATTCCTTTTAGAAGTGCAGCAGTTGCTGGGTCCTCTTTACCTTCTTGAATATTAGCAAAATTAAATTCTTCAGAATCAGTATTTGTCGCTACATACGTACTCGCTTTTTCAAAATCACCCGCTTGAATTGCTTCCATAAATGATGTTACAACATTTGTTGGTTTAGGTTCTTGTCCACCACATGCTGTTAAAACGATTGCTGCAAGTCCAAGTGTGAACAAACTAATAAATTTTTTCATGTTAATCCTCCAATATAATTAGTCAAGCATAAATAGTGTAACATAATACGTTCAAAAGTTTGCATAAAAATTTTTCCAATATAATATATTGTAGATACTATTCATCTACCCTTACCTTACCTCATTATTATTTTTTCACTCTACATAGTCAAACAATAATATCCAAGTATGGTTGAAGATGCTAGCTAATCTTAAAAACAAAATTCAGTGAAGATAATAATCCTCACTGATTATTTTTTACTAATTATAATTTTTTAGACATTTCTTCGATATCTTCCGCAACTTGAGCTAAAGACTGTATGTTCTTGGAGATCTCTTCAATAGAGGCTGATTGATTTCGGGAAATTTCAACCGAATCCCTAATCACTAAAGCTACTTGTTGTACTTTTTCTTTTAAAGCGTCTAATAATTGACGAATATCTTTTACAGATTCCGCACTTTGGTCAGCAAGCTTTGTAATTTCCTTTGCCACAACACTAAATCCTCGACCATATTCACCGCTTCTAGCCGCTTCAATTCCAGCATTGAATCCTAAAATTCGTGTATTTTTTGCAACAGAATTAATCATGTCCAGTATTTTTGTTGTATTATCAACTTGTTGATTCATATCTTCTTGTGCCTCAGCAAGTTTTAACATATATGTATTTAAATCAAACGCAAATATTGATAATTCTTCAGTTGATGCTGATATTTCCTCAGAAGAAGCAGCAAATTTTTCTGCAACTTTACTTAATTTTAACTGTCTATTTAACAAACTAGTTATGGCTATGCTTCCTATTACTATATCATTATCTCTAATTGGAACGATTCGTACCTCTAAAGTTACACCAAAAACATCCTCAGGAATAGTGTAAGTTTCTTCATTATTATACTGAATTACTTTTGCCATCGGTTGGTCTTGTTGTAAATATTGACCTACATTAAAATTCAATGAAAACTCTTTTGAATCGATATGTTCGATAATTTTTTCATGGTCTGAAATGGTAATGGCCACATCTTCTGTAAATAAGTTTTTAATCGATGATGCTAAAGTGATGCAATGTTGTAATCGTTCATTTATGGTGCCTTGATCAGTTATCATATATATTCCCCCAGTATTATTTCTATCAATAGTATATCATTACATAATTTACAAGTAATATGAATTTTCATTTTTTAAAAAAACTGTTGGCAATCTCTAATAAGTTGCCAACAGTTTTATTCCTTTATAATGCCACTTTATTCTTTAATTTTTTATTCAGGACCAGATTATATCCTAAGAGAATCACTACAATAAAAGTTCCTAATATATCAGTAATTGGTTCTGGAACTAACATCATTAAAGCACCAATTGCTAATATAATCCGGAGAATTGGACTTATGTTTGTTGCAAAATAACCTTCAATTGCAGCACCTATTCCTATAACACCTGCGATAGAAGTAGTTGCCACTATTGCAATATCCAAAATAGAAGCCATTGGAAAATCAACAGCATTCATAGGTAAACCCGTTGGATCAATTAATAGTAGTGCTGGTTGATAAACAAATAAGTAAGGAACAATGAATCCTGCTAATGATAATCGGACAGAAATGAAACCTGTTTTCATAGGGTTTCCACCAGCTAGACCTGCTCCAGCGAATGAAGCAAGAGCTACTGGAGGTGTAATGTTTGCAAAAATACCAAAGTAAAATACAAACAAATGTGCTACTAGAATTGGAATACCAAAATCAGCTAGAGTTGGTGCAACCATTGTTGCTGTAATAATATAAGCTGGAATTGAAGGTAATCCCATACCTAAGATAATTGAAGCAATCATTGTTAAGAACAATGTTAAGAATAAAGAACCTGCTCCTAATTGAGTGATTGCACTTGTTAAAGTAGAACCGAAACTTGTTAAGTTCACTACACCAATAATAATCCCAACAACACCACAGGCAACAATCGTCGATAGTGATTGTTTTGCACCATCCTCTAATGCACCTAAAATGTCTTTAAAGCCCATTCTAGTATTCTTTTTTAACGCAGCAACAAGAATCGTTAATAGAATTGTATAAAGTGCTGAGAATGCAACAGGAACACCAGATCCAAGGAAGAAGATTAAACCTACTAATGGTAATAATAAGTGTCCACCTTGTTTAAATACTTCTTTTACTCTTGGTAGATCAGGCTTAGGAATTCCTTTTAAGTTAGAACGTCCTGCACGGAAGTGTACTTGTGCAATAACCCCCAAGAAAAATAGTAAAGCTGGGATGATAGCAGCAAGAGCAATCGTTCCATAGGAGATACCTGTTGTTTCAGCCATGATAAAGGCACTTGCTCCCATAACAGGCGGTAATATTTGCCCACCTATGGAGGAACTCGCCTCTACCGCGCCTGCGAAGTTCTTCTCATATCCTATCTTTTTCATAAGTGGAATTGTAAATGCACCAGTTCCAACTACGTTCGCTACAGCTGAACCGTTAATACTTCCCATAAAGGCACTTGAAATAACTGCCACTTTTGCTGGGCCACCTTGTTGATGTCCTGCTAAAGCCAATGCCAAATCATTAAAGAATTGACCCATGCCCGATTTCGATAAAAAAGCGCCAAATAAAATAAATAGGAAAATATACTGTACAGAAGCTCCAATAGCTGTTGAAAATAATCCTTCTGTTTTTAAATACAATTGACCAAAAATATCGCCTAAGTCAAATTGACGGGTCATTAACATATTCGGAAGCCATGAAGCATGACTAAAGAATGGGTATGATAAAAATACTAGTGCTAAAATTGGTAAAATCCAACCCGTAACACGTCTAGCACTTTCAAATACTAGAATTACAGTTATAATTGCAACAATAATGTCTACTGTATTTGGTATCCCACCTCGTTCTGTCATAATGGCTTGATATTCTACAAAAAGATAACCGCAGGACAGTATACAGAGTCCAAACAATATCCAATCATAAAATGGAATTTTGGTGCGATCTTGTTTTTTATAAGTTGGATAAAGTAAAAATACAATCGCTAAAGCGAATAATAAGTGCACTGATCTCAATAATAAAGTTGGTATTGGATTAAACGTTACATACACATGAAATAATGAAAATAAAATACCTAAAATTGCGATAAAAATTACTAGTGATTTGTTTCTAAATTTACGGACATTTGAATCCGTATCATATTTTTCCAACACTTTCTGAACGCTTTCTTCAGATATCTCATCTACGAGTACTCTCTTCGTCTCTGTTGCTTCATTAATTGCGCTCATAACAACCCTCCTAAAATTAGTTGCCAAACATGGATTGATTCACTTGTGATATGTACAGTCGTATAATCACTGGCATAAGTATAAATAGGTATTTCTCGACTATTCGTAAGTATTGTTGTTTGTACGTTTTCGGAAACGGTTAAATATAATTCTGGATAGGTTTGATTAATATCCATTTTCACAAAACCATCTACAATTTCTGTATTTTCAGCTTGGCTAGGTACCCCTGCGCCAAACGTTTTAAAATAGGTTTCTGATAACAGTAGAAGTTTGCCACTTTTTTCATAAGTTTCAATCCATTCTTCCTTTTCAACAGAATGTATCCATTTGAGTTGGAATGTATCCTCTAAAAGAAAATAAGTTTTCTCTTCAAATGCGAATGAAAATACAGGTATTTTTATAAAAAAAATGGTAAGGAGTACAAGAGCACTTATACTCCAAAACCATCTTCTTTTTTTATTTTTGCTCATCGAAATATTTTTGAGCTCCTGGATGAACTGGAGCGATAAAGCCACTTTGTGCATCTAATGATGGAATCTCAGTAGCTGCTTGGTGAGAGTTCACTAGTTTTTCTTGACTCTCATAGAATTTTTTCGTTAAAAGATAAACATCATTTTCACTCATATCACTACGTACAACTAAAGCATTTGGTACTGCAGCTGTTTTAATTGGTTCTTCGTTACCATAAGTTCCAGCTGGTACTTCATATGAAATAAAATAAGGATGTTCTTTCGCAATCTCTTCAATATTTGTTGGCTCAACTGACACTAATGTAATACCCATCGTTTCAGAAAGCTCTAATACTGATGCGTTTGGAAGACCACTTGTTAAAAATGCTGCATCAATTGTTCCAGCATTTAAACCGTCAGCTGCTTCTGCATAACCTAAGTAGTCTACTTGTAAATCATCATAAGTAATACCATGGCCTGCAAGTAATGTACGTGCATTAACTTCTACTCCAGAATTTTGATCACCTACAGCAACTCGCTTACCTTTTAGGTCCTCTATTGTTTCAATTCCAGAATCTTTTTTCGCAATAATTTGAACTACGTTAGGATATAAAGTAGCAATTTGTGAAACGTTTTTAATTGGCTCTTTAAAACTTACTTCACCAGCTAAGCCCTGAGATAAAGCATCACTCATGACGAAAGCTACTTCAATCTTACCTTGTTCTAATAGATTAATATTTTCTACAGAAGCACCTGTTGTTTGTGTTCTTGAATTAATACCAAAATCAGTAGAATAGATGTCTGCTAGTGTTGTTCCAAGGATGTTGTATGGACCTGAAGCACCACCTGTTCCAATTGTTACAAGATTTGTTTCTACTTTTTCTGCTGATGTTTCTGCCCCATTTGATGATCCCGCTTCATTTGTAGTAGCTGGTGCAGATGAATCACCACAACCTACTAAAAATGCCGCTAGTGCTAATGATGAAAATAACATTCTTTTCTTCAAAACTATTTCCCCCTAATTCTCCATGAAACCGATTACAGTTTCATATAAAAATTTACTATTCAAGAAATTCTTTAAATTACTATCTTAGTTAGTAATCGATTTAAAGAATTTTTCGAATTAATTAAAATGTATGATAATTGAGCAAATAAATCAATATAAAATACAAATTTAAAGAAAAATATGACATATTAAGACAAAACGATTCCAAACTCTATCTATATTTAATATAATATTTTACTATTTTGACACAATAAAAAACGCTATCGTTAGATAGCGTTTTTTTTATTAATATGCGCGACCAAACCAAACAGTGTGTTTCGCTTCTTTGCCACAATTAATACATGAATTTTTAGTTGTTGGTGGGTTGAATGGAATATTACGTGTTGTAAATTTAGTTTCCTCTTTTACATGTTCTTCACAAGTATCATCTCCACACCAACCTGCAAGGATCCATCCTGGAATCGTACCATTTTTCTCTGAATCCGTTAAATGTTGTTGTAATTGTTCTAGTGTGTCGACATGAGTATGTGAATTTTTATCACGGAATACTTTTGCTTTTTCAAAAAGCCTCGTTTGCATCGTTTCTAATTCTTGTTCGATTGCTGAAACTACATTTCCAAGATCAACTGTTACTTTATCAGCTTCATCTCGAGCTTTTAGTAAAACTTGATTGTTTTCTAAATCACGTGGTCCAAGTTCGATACGAACAGGAACACCTTTTAGTTCCCATTCATTGAATTTGAAGCCTGGAGATTGGTCTGAATCATCTAAACGAACACGAATCCCTTTCGATTTTAACGTAGTAAAGATCTCATCTAATTTTTCAATAATTGCAGGGTTCTTTTTCCAAGGACCAACTGGAATTAATACTACTTGAGTTGGTGCAATTCTTGGTGGTAAAACAAGCCCTTGCTCATCACCATGAACCATAATTACAGAACCAATTAAACGAGTTGAAGTTCCCCATGAAGTTGTATGCACATGTTCGTGTTTATTTTCACGACTTAAGTATTTAATATCGAACGCTTCAGCAAATTTTGTTCCTAAGTAGTGTGACGTTCCAGCTTGAACAGCTTTCCCGTCTTTCATCATCGCTTCAATTGAATACGTATCAACAGCACCAGCAAAACGTTCTGAAGGAGTTTTTTGGCCATCATAAACAGGGATAGCAAGTAAACCTTCTACTACTTCCTTGTAAATATTCAACATTTGAGTCGTTTCCTTACGTGCATCTTCTTCGTTTTCATGAGCTGTATGACCTTCTTGCCATAAAAACTCAGATGTACGAATAAATGGTAAAGTTTTCTTTTCCCAACGGAATACGTTTGCCCATTGGTTAATTAAAACTGGAAGGTCACGATATGATTTAATCCAGTTAGAATATAAGTGCCCGATCATTGTTTCAGAAGTTGGACGTAAAGCAAGTCGCTCTTCTAATTTTTCACCTGCTGCCTCAGTTACCCATGGTAATTCAGGTGAGAATCCTTCGATATGGTCCTTTTCCTTTTGGAAGAAACTCTCTGGAATTAACATTGGGAAATATGCGTTACGGTGACCTGTTTCTTTAAAACGACGGTCCATTTCAGTCTGAATGTGTTCCCATAATTCGTATCCATCTGGTTTGAATGCGATACAACCGCGTACTGGTGTATAATCCATTAAATCTGCTTTTAGAATGGTATCAATGTACCATTTTGAGAAATCGTTTGTTTGCTGTGACATATTATTTTCCTCCTAATTATTGAACAAAGGCTAAGTGCGACACATCGTGTGGCAACTCCTTTGTGACCTAAAATCCTGTAGGCCTGAAAAAAGCGTATAAAACATCCTATAAAAGGACGTCTTATACGCATAATAGACGTGGTACCACCTTAGTTCAGTTAAAACAGTAATATCGTCGTTTTAACCCTCTAAACGTTTATAACGAGTACGTACTCGGTAAGTTTTACTTACATCTCCGTGGTAGGTTTCAATAAGAAGTGGTGATATAGCTCTCAGCATCTGCTATATTTTCTGTTTCACAATTCCTATTTACTTGGTCACATCATAGATTTCATATTTCTAATATAATGTATCAAATTTACGAAATAAATACAATTCTTACCGATAAAATTCATAAATGTTTGATTTGTAATTGGTGGAATAGGGTTCTATTAAAACTTCACATAGCTAATGTGACTATTTATTTTATACACATATTGAAATTATACCCGCACATAATAAAAGAAAAGAAACGGGGATTTTATAATGAAAAGATGGATTGCTTTATTTACAATTGGTGCGGCCATATTATCGATTGCGACTTTTACACCAATGCATACAGTAAGTTCCCCTATTGTTCAAGATAATTCTGTTCCTGCGTACGCAAAATGGGGATCAATGGCAATGAAAAGAACGATGGAAAAGTACCCTAATGCACAGATTACCGATTATTTGCATATAGAGCGGGTTGTTGGTGATACAACTTCTGTGGAAAAATTCAAATTAATATTAGTCGATAACGGACGGGAATTTGGGCTTTTTGTTGACTTAGAATTTACAAACGATACTGAAGAACTAATTAATATTACTTTTACAGAAACTACAGCGTAACATGGTATACTCATAAACATTCATGTTACCATGGTTTTAGATATATGAAGAAACGCTAGAATTGATTTTCTAGCGTTTCAATTACCACTGTAAACCCTCAATATATTCCATTCGTTCCTCTTTAGATAATGATGTTGCCTGATAATACGATAACGCAAAGTTTGATTCAGACCCTACAAAGAGAGCGTAGATTTTTGTTTCATCTAATTTAATAAATTCTTGCATTTCTTCTGGCCATTGATCCATTGGTGTTTCCCAAAGTGCAGGATCCCACTCATGTCCAGCTTGTTCGTAATCACTAAAAGAAAATTGTTTATATTGTAATTCAGTATAATAGATAGGCAAATCCTCAACTTGTTCAATAGAATTAATGACAACCTCCTCTACCCCATTAAAACCAGGATAATCTGCAGCCACTAAATAAACAAAGTCTCCATCATAATATATTTGGGTAAAATCTTGTTCATTTGTATGTCGATAATTTTCAAAATCAATTGTAAAGCCATAATTTTCTCTCATGGCTGCATTCATTTCCTCAGGTGAATACCAAATGTAATAGTTATTTAACATTTCACCTTGACCTATCATTTGAACTTCTTTACTACCCAAGCTATTTAACAAATTAAAATCAAAATCAGATACTCGATAATCTACTCCCATAATAAAATGAGAGGCATTTAATCTATCTTTGATTTTCGTTTCTAACTGTGTAAATACTTCGGATGGACTAACAACAGAGTGAGGTTCTACATCAGTTTTTTCTTCATCGTTTTCATCTGTTTTAGGTTCAATTGTACCAACTGTTTCTACCTCATCGTTGGTTTTCGTTTTTTCTAGATTTTGATTACACGCAGTTAAAACAAAAGTCATCGCTATTAAAAAAACAAGTTTTTTCATTTAGTAACTCCTTAAATTACATATATTTTTGGTTTATAACTTTTTAATTGTTTTGCTAACTTTGTACTTTCGGAATCCTATTAGACGAATTAATTTATTTCATTCAGCCATATTTACGAGAGGCGTACACACTAAACAATTCCGATACTAATTTGAATAAATTAAAAAACTTCAACCACCCAAATATATGCAATTCCCTACTATAAGGTGACTAAATCTTTGCGTTTAACTTGTCTCCATTTAAAAAATAGTAAAAACATTGTAGTAGAATAAACCCCAATAAACAAACAGTCGAAAATAACGAACAACTTGACAATAAATAAGTTGATGCATTCGAAATGTGATTTTAAAAGGTATAGATAATTACAAATAGTAATGGCCCTTGATCAATCCTATAGATTGATTCATTTCTTTGATTATTTTAATTTCACTTGGCATTAATCCTAAGACGAATGGCTATTTTTTCTTTTGATTGTTCAGTTCTCTTTT
>JAPSJC010000089.1 GCA_031178355.1 Ureibacillus sp. | reverse complement strand
TTGTTCTACCATTATTTTGACTGGATTAATACCTTCTTTGTAATAAGAACCAGATGGGGACATGATAATCATAAATTTATAATTTTTCGCTGGGTGAACACCCAAATTCGCTTCCGTTGCAATGATAAACGGACGGATATATAAAGAAGTACCTGGTGCATTCGGCACCCAATCTCGGTCAATTGTAACTAACTGTTTTAATGCTTCTAATGCAAATTCTTCATCTATTGCTGGAATAACTAAACGATCATTCGATTTGTTTAGTCGAGCAAAATTTCGATCAGCACGGAATAATAAAACTTTCCCATCTACTGTTTTATATGCTTTCAATCCTTCAAATACAGCTTGTCCATAGTGGAATACCATTGCAGAAGGCTCAATTTGAATTGGTTGATAAGGTAATATTTTCGCATCATGCCATCCTTGTCCTTCCGTATATTCAACAACGAACATGTGATCAGTGAAATAGTGGCCAAAACCTAATTCATCTGCTGCTGGTTTTTCTTTCGGATTTGTTGTTAGTTCTGTTTGAATGTCTAACATGATTAAGCCTCCTGATTAATAAGAATGTTCTGAAAATAAGGCGCGTATTAAATGATAATGTATGCATCGGCTAGTAAACTATTGCTACCTAATCGAATTAACCGCTATTCTTATTATTATACTAATAATTTAATATTTTCTCTACCTCATTAGTACTCATATTTCTCTCTCAAACTTTCCAACATTTCATTAAACGACTTATATTTCTCATTTACCATTTCAATTTTCTCTAAAAACAGATTGCCTTCTTTTGTATCCATCGATTGTAAAGTTTTTTTAGCTTGATCCGCTGCATCTAAAAGTGATTCATTCATGGAGAGCAATTGGCTTTGTAGTTGTTCTGTTTCGTCTATTGGTTTATGACTATTAATAATATCAATATTCTCTTCTAGTTCTAACATTATCTCCTCAATAGAGCTTAGTTGCTTGGTAACATCTTCTTGATTTATGCCACTATTATAATTATCTATTAATCCATTATAAAGAATGACTGATTTTTCATTATACTGATCAATCAGCCAATTAACCTCATTTAGTAAAGGATCTCTATGTAGATTAAATAATGGAACGGTTTTTTCCCCCGTTACATAATCTCCTAACCCGATTTGATTTGCTACATCAATAAAACTATGACTTTTAATAATATTTTGTGGTATTAGTAATAAAGCAAACATAACCAATGTAGTAATAGCAGTTTTAAAAAAGCTTCCAAAGAAACCTTCTTTTAAATATGTTTTTGAAGTATGAAACCACATTCCCAATAACAAACCTGCAAGTAAACCACCTAAATGTCCGGTAATTGAAATTCCAGGTATTAAAAATGTGGAAATAATATTAACTACAGTAATCCCTAAAATAGGGTATGAAATTTCCCTTGTTAAAAGGGGATGCTGTCTTACTATTAATGCAATATAGATTCCTAGCAGACCAAAAACTGCTCCAGACGCGCCACTACTCGTAACGTCTGTGGTAAATAGTAACGTCACTAAACTTCCAAAAATACCACATAAGTTAAATAATAAAACAAATTTCATGGTCCCAAAGATTCTTTCTATAAAAGGAGAAATGATAATAATAGCAATTACATTTGTTGCGAGATGTAGAATCCCACCTATATGTTGGTACGTTGAAGTGAGTAAATAAGGAAATTCCGACCATTCCTTATTATTTGATTGTAGGGCACCGAACTGCCTTGCAGTTTCAAAATCAGTAGCACCGTTACCCATCACAAACGTTAAAACATGGATTACAACCATAGCAAATATTATTGTTGAAGTTGCAGGGGAACGTTTGATAAATACTCTCCAACTACTTTCCGTTATCACTTTCAATCACTCCGAGCTAAATCAATTTAAATTTATACAATAGAAAATACGCTTTGTATATCACATATGAAAACAAAGCGTATAGTTGACTATTTAGATTGGCAACAATTTAACATTTTCGATTTTTTCTAAATCCTCGATCATTCGTACCCATTCAGCCGGCTTATTTGGAAGAACAGAGTAATAATCTTTAAGGAAATCAGTAATTAATGGTGATGGGATTTCAGAAATTGTCTCATCTGTCGGCATAAAACAGAAATCAAGTCCTAATACAGCTTCTCCATCATTCTTCCAAGAAGGATGAACATAATTGAAATCAAGCTTTTTATAACCTAGATGCGACAATACTTCTCTTCGTACAAATGGATTCATTGGTTTCACGCCACCAAAATCAAAGTCTTCTTTCACATATGGGTCATAAATTTCAGCAAACATACCAAATAATGTGTTACCATTTTCTTGAGCTAATTCATGTAAATCTTTTTCACGATTTTTAGTTAAAAATCTTCCGATGGATAAACCTGGACGACCAATGATTGTAAAATCTGTCATAGCAATATTCCATTGTGGATAATAACGATATTCTGTTGCACCTACTACTTCCTCATCATTCACCGCAACAAATACACGAATACCAGGATCTTCAAGTGGCTCTTTCCAAAGTTCAAATTCTAAAACTTCCTCTGGGGGAAAAACTTCACCTAACAGTTTGTGCAATTTTGCAAATAACGGATCTTCTATATTAGTTATACGAATATATTCCATACCTTTTAATCTCCTCTTTTTAAATTGATACTCTACTTTGTGTAAAGATAATCCTTTATTTACTTCGATAAAAGTAAAAGAAATCCTTCCAATTATAAATAATTACAACAATTTTTATACAGAAGTAAAGAAGCTAGGACATAATTCTAAAAGTACAATTCATTATATATTTTTTAGATATAGAATATATTTAAAATTGTTGTTTGTTTGATACAGGCATCGCTTTCCGCAGGCGCCCCCTCGTGCTTCCTCCCGTCGCTCTCCTAGTATTTTATGCAATTTCTTTGTTATACTTGATATAAGTAAACGAATTGCATTTTCTATCAAAAATTGAATAATCTATAAAAAAATATAGATAATTTTTGAATATTTCTACAACAATATTGACAGTTTGGAATAATTAAAGCATATTAGATAAAATAATGTTTAAAGGCGTAACGAAGACTAGTACGTAGATTCCCGTTTGACAAGAGAGCGATTGAATTAGCTGAAATCAATCGTACAATACGGCCTACTGAACCTACTTCGCAAGCTTCTAGTAAAAACTAGACGCATTACTCTAGCGTTATGAGTTGAGAGCGGGATTTTTAAAATCCAATTTAGGTGGTACCGCGGAAAGCGTTTTAAACTCTTTTCGCCCTAGAAATTTAGGGCGGAAAGGGTTTTTTTGTTATATAGAGGAGGCAAAGTAAATGGTAATGAAAAAGATGCGTGTGGTCGTCAAAATCGGAAGTAGCTCCCTTACCAACTCCAAAGGGGAACTCGACCAAGAAAAATTACAAGATCATATTGAAGCCTTATCAACATTAAAACAACATGGACATGAAGTATTACTTGTATCGTCCGGAGCGGTTGCTGCAGGGTTTAGAAAACTTGGTTACCCTTCAAGGCCGGTTACATTAAAAGGAAAACAAGCTGCCGCTGCTGTTGGTCAGAGCTTACTTGTGGAGCAATATTCAATTGGTTTTCAAAAATACCAAATTACAACAGCACAGATTTTACTGACACGGACTGACTTTTCTAAAAAAGATCGGTACAAAAATGCTTATGCAACATTTACTGAATTACTCGAAAGATCCATTCTACCAATTATTAATGAAAACGATACAGTTTCCGTGGCAGAATTAACTTTTGGGGATAATGACATGTTATCTGCGTTAGTAAGTGGTCTTGTACATGCAGATCAACTCATTATACTAACAGACATTAACGGCTTTTATAATGATAACCCCAATAAAAACCCGAACGCTAAACGGATTAATCATTTATCTGAAGTTACAGATGATTTTTTAAATTTAGCATCTGGAAGTGGTTCAAAGGTCGGTACTGGTGGTATGCAATCGAAGCTTCTTGCTGCACGAACTGCCCTTCAATCAGGTGTAAAAGTGTTTATCGGTAAAGGAACAGGTGCGAATAAATTAATCGATATTTTAAATGGCAACGGCGATGGGACATACATAAGTCGAGATAAGTCTCAAACCCTACCAAACAATAAACAGTGGATTTCATTCACTGAGGTTTCTGGAAAGATATTTATCGATGAAGGTGCAAAAAGTGCCTTACTGACAAAGGGAAAAAGTTTATTACCTGCTGGGGTCTATCAAATTGAAGGCGATTTTAAATATGGAGATGTTGTAGAGGTATATTGCAAGGAAACATTACTTGGACGTGGTGAAGTACTATATTCCAGTGATGAATTAACACAAGCTCTAGGAAAAAGAACAGACGACATTTTGTCAAATTCTATAGAAGTCATCCATCGAGATAAATGGGTAGAAGTTTAAATTAAGGAGGAGTTAATATGACTAATCTATTAACAGAAAGCGAAGTTCAACTAAAGGGGAGACTTGCAAAAAAAGCAAGTTCTGTTTTAAATATTCAGACAACAGCTGAAAAGAATCATGCACTGATGAAAATTGCTGAACAACTACTTATCGATCAGGAGGAAATCATTCGTGCCAATGAGAAGGATCTTACCGCTGGCAAAGAGAGAGATTTATCCGAGTCGATACTTGACAGGATTCTATTAAATGAAGCTAGAATTCGTTCTATAGCTGAAGCTGTACAACAGGTTATTTCATTAAAGGATCCTGTTGGTGAACTATTAGAAACGATTCATAAAGAAAATGGATTAAAAATTGAAAAACAACGTGTTCCACTTGGCGTTATTGGGATGATTTATGAGGCTCGTCCCAATGTGACAGTGGATGCTGCTACGCTCTGTTTGAAAACAGGTAATGCCGTGATTTTACGAGGAAGTTCTTCAGCACAGCATTCTAATAAAGCTTTAGTAACATCCATTCACAGAGCTTTAGAAAATACATCCATACCAATTACTTCCGTTCAACTAATTGAAGATACTAGTCATGAAACTGCAAAGGAATTGTTCCATCTAAACGAGTATTTGGATGTGTTAATTCCTCGTGGTAGTAAGACTTTAATTGACCTAGTTGTGAAAGAATCAACTGTTCCTGTGTTAGAAACTGGTGCGGGTAATTGTCATATTTATATCGACTATAATGCCCAGTTCAAAATGGCTGAAAACATTTTAATGAATGCAAAAACTCAACGCCCTTCTGTTTGTAATGCTGCTGAAAGCTTATTAATTGAACAACAATGGTTCCAACAAAATGGAAAACAACTATTAAATCATATGCATGATCAAGGCATTTCGGTTATTGGTGATGAACTCGTATGTGAAGTTCTTCCTTCAGCGTCCAAGGCAACAGACGAAGATTACGCAACTGAATATTTAGATTTAACAATAAGCGTCAAAGTGGTTAAAAATATAGATGAAGCAATAGAACATGTAAACCAATATGGTACAAAGCATTCAGAAGCAATCATTACTGAGGATGTGTTAAATGCTGAAAAATTCTTAAAGAATGTTGATGCTGCTGCTGTTTATCATAATGCATCGACAAGATTTACAGATGGTTTTGAATTTGGTTTTGGTGCAGAAATTGGAATTAGTACACAAAAACTACATGCGCGAGGACCAATGGGATTACCTGCTTTAACTTCATCAAAATACTTCATATACGGAAATGGTCAAATCCGTAGCTAAATAAAGTTTAAGGTAGCGATTTTGCAATAAATCGCTACCTTCTTAATAATATTTAATCATATTAGATTTCTTCTGAATGATTAAAAGTCATACTCTGCTTCTTTTGCCTCTCGGATCTTCGTGTATGTTTTTGTAAGTAGAAGCGTGTCATCTATTAAACGGTCAATTCGAAAGTGGACATCGTCATTTACTATTTCTTTTCGATGAAAATCTTTCTCCTCAACAAATACATATGATTGTACAATTTGGGCTTTCATATAGGCTAAGATTGGTTTTAATTGTTGCTCTACAATTAAGTAATGCTTCGGGCTACCAGCAGTAACAAGCATGCTTACTATCTTTTCTTGGAATGCATTAACAGGTAGTAAATCAAATATATTCTTTAATGTAGCTGGAATGGATGCTTGGAAAACAGGTGTCCCAATTATGATCGCATCTGCTTCCATTATCACTTTAGTAACAGTCCCTGTATCCCCTTCATATTCCAGATAATTTCTACCATCACTAAACTGAATTTGGTAATCAGCTAAATCAATTAGAGTAGTTTCAATTTCTGGATATTTTTCTTGAAGTGATTTCATTGTATAGTTCATAGCTGTTCGAGTTTTCGAACCAACAATAGATCCAGAAATACATACAAATTTCATTATTCTTCCCCCTGTCTTGTGGTGTATTTTCTAACAGCTGGTAAAATTTCAGTCCCTATGATTTCAATGTTTTTCATTAATTTATCGAATGGAACACCACCAAAGTCCATTTGACCAATATATCGTTGATGACCAAATAGTTCATGTTGATAGAGAATCTTTTCAATAATTTGTTGAGGACTACCTACATTCATAACGTCTCTTCTATCTGCTCCTTGGGCAAATTGTTGCTTAGGAAAACCTCGACCATTTGTTAGTTTCATTCCCTCATTAATGAATGGATAGTACTCTCTGAGGGCATCTTGAGTCGTCTTTGCCGCATAGAAAAAACCAGCTGTAGCTACAGGAAATTCACTTGGATCGAAACCATGATCTCTTAAAGATTCCCGATAGGCATCAATGGAATATTTAAAGCTTGTAGCAGGTCCACCAAGCATTGCAAGTTGCATAGGTACTCCAGCTCGTCCAGCTTTTATGGCACTAGCAGGAGGTCCACCTACAGCTCTCCAAATTGGTAATGTACCATTTAAAGGCCGTGGTAGGATTTGAGCGTCTTTTAATGGTGCACGGAATTCCCCACTCCAATTAATGATTTCTTCCTCATTAATTTTTAGTAGTAAATCGAATTTTTCCTCGAATAACTCTTCATAATCACGAAGACTATATCCCAATAAACTAAATAGCCCTACACGCGATGCACGACCTGCAATGATTTCAGTTCGACCATTTGAAATTAAATCGATTGTTGCAAAATCTTCATATACTCTAACCGGATCTAACGTACTAATAATTGTTGATGAGCTTGAAATTTTTATCTTATTTGTTGCTTGAGCAATTGCTGACAAAACAACCGAGTGTGCTTGTGTTGTAAAATACTCCTGGTGACTCTCCCCAACACTAAAGAAATCAATATCCGCTTGTTCTGCTAGTTTAGCTAATTCAATAATTTCCTTAATTCGTTGCTGAGCTGAAATACGTTCTCCAGTATGCGGATTGGTTATGTGATCTCCTAGTGTATAAATGCCAAATTCTAACCCTTTTTTAGGGTTTATTCGATACTTCTCCATTATTTCCAACCTTTCTATTAACATTTGATTGTTAATTCTTGATAATAGTATTATCTCTCGAATTCGAGATTAATAATATACAACATTTGAACGAGATTCTTGTATGACATAACGAGTAGTTAATAGTAAACTATCCTCTTATTTTTCTTACTGTATTTAAAAGGTGAAGCAATTTGTCAATCTAACCTACCATCAAGTGTTAAAGTTGTCCCGTTGGAGTCGCCAACGAGACGTTTCAATGTAAACAAGCCAGCTTTTTGTCCCATTGGAGCCATCTATGCGACATTTCACTC
>JAPSJC010000088.1 GCA_031178355.1 Ureibacillus sp. | reverse complement strand
AATACAAAAGGGCAGCCTAATAGTTAAAACCATAGACTGCCTAAAAATACTTTGTTATTCAAATATCTTTAAATATTCACCGTAACCTTCTGATTCTAATTGGTCTTTCGGGATAAATCGTAATGAAGCTGAATTAATACAATAACGTAATCCACCTAATTCACGTGGTCCATCTGGAAATAAATGCCCTAAATGAGAATCTGCAGATTTACTTCTAACTTCCACTCTTCTCATGCCATGAGAAGTATCAAAACGTTCTTCTATTTCACCATCTTCAATAGGCTTCGCAAAACTCGGCCAACCACATCCAGCATCATATTTATCCTTTGAGCTGAATAAAGGTTTTCCAGACACGATATCTACATATATACCCTCTTCGAAGTGTTGGTCAAATTCATTTTGATAAGGTGGTTCAGTACCATTCTGTTGTGTAACATAATATTGCATTTGTGATAATTGTTTTAGTCGTTCTTCTTTATTCATCTTTATTCCCCCAATGTTGTTGTATAAATCCCGCTCTACCAGAACCAATATGGTATCGTTCATAGTGCAATGGATTTTTTCTATAATAATGTTGGTGATATTCTTCTGCTGGATAGAAAGGTTTTGCTGGCAAAATTTTTACTGCGATCGGTTTATTGAATTTACCTGACTTTTCTAAGCGTTCTTTTGATTCTTCTGCAATTCTCTTTTGTTCTTCATCATGATAAAAAATGGCCGTTGAATAAGATTCACCACGATCGTAAAATTGTCCTCCTGGATCGGTAGGATCTATTAGCGTCCAGTATAACTCAACTAATTTTTCATATGGATATATACTAGAATCAAAAGTAATTTGAACCGCTTCAAGATGTCCCGTGGTTTCAGAACAAACTTGTTCATATGTAGGGTTTTCGACATGACCACCTGTGTAACCAGATAGTACGGAGTCAATCCCTTCCATTTGATCAAAAGGTTTTACCATACACCAAAAACAACCACCAGCAAAAGTAGCTATTTGTTTTGTCACTTCTCATTCCTCCTTATTTATTTGGTACAATAACTTCTAATACAATCCGGTCATTTCTTAAGTCAATTTCTCTCGCTCTAACCTTAGATCCTTCAGCTACTGTTAATTGTGATAAATCAACAAAAATTTCTTCTTCATTTGGACGTATTAATATCCATTTAGGAAAGTCAATTGTCTCATCTAGTAAATTTAAAACCATTGAGGGTTTAATGTCTAACTTTCCTACATAAATTTTTGAATACTTTAAATGAAGGTTCCCTTCCTCGTTTACAATAGGTTCAAAATCAATTTGAATCGGAACGACCACACCAAATGCTATGACTTCACTAAAGATTTGTATTTGGTCTTTCATCGCGATGGCAATCGGTAATGTTTCGGTATTTAAAGCTTCCTTTAAATATTTTAGTGCTAGCTTTTCGAAATCTTTCGTGGTTGTTTCTACTAATAGCACACTACCTTCTGCATTTGTTACAGGAGGAATGGGAACTTCATCAGCAGGTGATGTGGCCAATATTATAATCGTTGTAATTAATACTATGATTGCACCTGCTAATGCACAAAAGGCGACTTTCCATTTATTCATCCTAATTCACTCCTATATCAATTACCACAAATATGCACGCCCTAGAATCTAAAAGCTATGGCGAGAAACAATTTATTATTTCTATTTCATTTCTAAACTAATCAATTAGTATTACCATTTCTTATACGCTTATTCCTATTATTTCTTTGTTTAAATATAATTGCAAATTAGAAAACAAAAAAATAGTATTTTGGGCAATTTGTATCCGTACAATAGGATTCATTACCTAGAGATATTTTGTTTTTCTCTTTCTAAATTAGAAAAAAGTGTCTGCTTCCTCATTTTTAAGGAGCTGACACTTTTTCGGTGTTATATTAAATTTCCATTAATAGTACATGAGTCATCTATATGATTGACGGTATTATTCCGCAAAGTAGATAAATCCTAGAGCACCTGGTCCAGTATGAGTACTGATAATTGGTGACGTAAATTTAATTTCCACATTAGAAAAACCTGATGATTGTATATTTTCAATCAAATTATTACCCATAGTCTCTAAACCACCTGCATGGGAAATCCCTACAGCTTTCACGGTTTTACCTTTTGTATCTTCTATAAATTGATTAAATAAATGCTTTACAACTTGTTTATGGCTTCTAGCCTTTGCTACCGGTGTATAAGAACCGTCGTCTAAAGTTGCTATTGGCTTAATATTTAACAAAGAACCAATTAAAGCAGTACCTTTACCAATGCGGCCACCTTTAATTAAATTTTCTAGCGTATCAACGACTACAAATAATCTTGTGTTTTTACGAACTTCATCTAATCTAGTAACGATTTGTTCAACTGTAGCACCAGTATCTCGAAGACGAATTGCTTCACGAATTTGAATGGCTAAAGCGATAGCAATATAACGAGAATCAATAACTGTAACATCTGAATTCGTCATACTCGCAGCTTGTCTTGCCGATTCTACAGTACCACTCATAGAGCCAGTCATATGAATTGAGATAATTTGATCTCCGTCTTTCCCAAGCTCATCATATAGTTCTTTAAACTGACCAGGGGCTGGTTGTGAACTTTTTGGAAGCGTTTTCGAATTTTTCATTAAATCTAAAAATGAAGTTGGCTCAACGTCTACTCCATCAATATAAGTTCGATCACCAATTTGGATCGTTAGTGGAACTACATGAATATTGGATTCTAGTATTTCTTCTTTTGATAAATCACAAGTAGAGTCCGTAACAATATGAATTCGTCTCAATATGACACATCCTTTTATAGCATAAATTAATTATATTTAGTTTTATTTGCCCATGTAAAGATGACAAATGTAATCACATTTGTTAACTTTGTATGATTTACATTAGAAAAATGAATCTTTCATGACAGTCCTAATTAATACTATGTGACAAATGATAGTAGTAATGCACATTTTATTTCAGTATAGTAACAATAATTGGAGGCGAAAATGATGAAAAATACCAATGCTTTTGACTATAAAAATTTTACAGAAGAACTATGGAACGCTATAACACATGGTCTAGGTTTAATTATTAGCATTCCTACATGTGTGCTACTTATTTTAATCGGCGTTCAATCAGGAAGTCCTATAGAAGTAGTTTCCAATAGTATATTTGGAGCGTCTCTCGTATTATTATTTTTAATGTCAACACTTTTACATAGTGTACCCGAAAAATATAAAAGAGTTTTTTCGATTTTGGATCATTCCTCCATTTATGTACTAATTGCTGGAACATACACTCCATTCTTATTAATTGCAATTGGAGGTACTTTAGGTATAGTACTTTTATGTATTGTTTGGGGAATTGCTTTATTTGGAATCTTATTTAAATGTTTATTTATCCATAGATTTGAAACACTTTCATTAATTTTATATATCTCAATGGGTTGGTTAATTATATTTGCTATAAAACCTTTATATCAGTTTTTACAGTTTGATGGATTCACTGTCTTACTAGCTGGAGGGTTATTATTTACATTCGGAGCAATTTTTTACGCCTGGAGGAAATTACCTTTTAACCATGCTATCTGGCACGTATTTGTTATTGCAGGATGTGCTTGTATGGTAGCATGTGTCATGATTTATTTATAATATATGAAAAGCCACGCCTCATTTAAGAGTCGTGGCTTAATTGTTGTCTATTACACTTCAACCTTTTCTTTTTCTACTTCTTTTGGTTGAACTTCAATCGTGTTGCTAAACGTATGCTTTCCAGCAAAGTTTTCAATTAACTCTTTTACATCTATTCCAGAAGATGCCTTTAACGTTTCCTGTAGAGTTGACATTAAATTTGTTGCGTATGAAGTAACGCGGTTTGCGCCACCACCTTCTCCATTACCAGTGTCAACAACCGTAATTTTATCGATATTTGAAAGTGGGCTAGCAATTTCTTTTGCATATTGTGGCAACATACGAACTAACATATCAAGTACAGCAGCTTGACCGTACTGTTCAAATGCTTCCGCAATTTTACGCTTCGCTTCTGCTTCCGCAAGACCTTTTAATCGAATAATTTCAGCTTCTGTTTCCCCTTGAGCTCGTTCTGCATCTGCTTTAGCAAGACCATCCAAACGGACTTTTTCTGCTTCAGCTTTTGCTCGAGCTTCAATACGATATTTCTCTGCATCAGCTTGTGCTAATTCTTTCATTTTTTGAGCCTCAGCATTTTGTTCAATCGCATAACGATCTGCATCTGCCTTTTTCTTTACTTCTGAATCGTACTGTCTCTCACGACGTAATATTTCTTTTTCTTCTAATTCAATTTGCTTTTGACGTTCAATAATTTGAACTTGCATTTCCTGTTCAGTAACTTCTTGTTTTGCTCTTGCAGTTTCTAATTCATATGCTTGGTCAGCACGGGCTTTTGCTTTATCTTGTTCTAACTTATATTCAGCTATTTTTAATTGATTATCTTTCTCTGCTTCAGCAATTTCAGTAGCACGTTGTAATTCAGCTTTTTGAGCTTCTTTCTCTGCTTCAGCTTTCTTAATACGTGTTTCTTTTTCCGCTTCTGCTGTAGCAATATCGGCGTCACGTTTTACTTGTGCAATTCTCGGTTTCCCTAATGAATCTAAATAACCATTTTTATCACGTACATCTTTTATTGTAAATGATACAATGATTAACCCCATTTTCGCTAAATCTTGAGATGCAACACGTTGTACTTCTTGTGAGAACTTATCACGATTTTTATAGATTTCTTCTACAGTCATCGAACCAAGTATAGAACGCAAATGACCTTCGAGTACTTCTTTTGCCTCATTTTCTCGATCTGCTACTTTTTTTCCTAAAAATTGCTCTGCAGCCGTTGCAATTTCAGTAATTGAACCACCGATTTTAATGATAGCCGTTCCATCAGCCATTACTGGTACACCTTGCTCAGTATAAACTTCTGGTGTTGTTACTTCTAATTTACTAGATAATAAACTTAAATACTCTGATTGTTGAAAAACTGGAAATACGAAAGTACCTCCACCGCGAATGATTTTTACACGATTGCCTGAATCATCCTTATGAACATTTTTAGAACCTAGGAAACTACCGGTTACAATTAGCGCTTCGTCTGGACCCACAGTTTTATATTTAGCAATATAGACCCCTATAATTGCTAAAATGATAAACACCACAATCCCAATAATAATTAAAGTTTCCATAAAATTTCCCCTTTTTCTTTTTATTTGAATGGTGAGTTGTATTCTTTAACATGAAGCGTACCATCTTTCACTTCAATGATTAAAACTTCTTCATCATGATTAATCGCTTCATTATCAAATCCAGTTGCCCGTTTTGAGATAATACCGCTCACTGTTTCAATCACAACTTCTCCAAATCCGTCAACTGGTATAGGTACAATAACCCTCCCGATTTGACCTTCTAGTGACTGTTCAGTATATACCAATGATACTTCTGCCGATCTTAGTGGAACGAGAATGAAAAAATAGAGCAGGCTACTTAGTATTGCAGATATAATGCTTGAAATGATAAATACTATTAAACTAGTCATTGAACTAAATTGTTCTAATAAATAGCCGCATGCAGATGTAATTGTTATGAATGCCAAAATAACTGCGGGATTGAAAAATACTACACCCTCTACAACTCCATCTAATAAATCGGAAAATAGAATGTATAATACCGTAATACATCCCGCGACAATTAATGTCACTAAATAAATCGTTTGTATGTCAACACCAAATAGCAAACCATCACCTCCGAATAGTTATTTGCATTTCTTACCATATATACGGTTCAAATACCAAGATAGTTTCACTTTTTTCCAAAATTATTCCAATTAAAAAATGCATCTTACTAACAATAAGTAATGATGCATTTGAATTATAGATATATTTCAAGTTTATTCTTTTTCGTAAATACAATAACGGAATGTGTAACCTTTATTAGAATCTACTGGTTCACTACATGAAATTAGTGACCATTCTTCTCCGTATATCGGAAAATATGTGTCCCCTTCGAATTCGTTGTCTATCTGAGTGATATAAAGACGATTAGCAATCGGTAATGATTGTTTGAAAATTTCTTCACCACCAATAATCATTACTTCTTCTACATTACCCGCAATTTCAATTGCTTCCTCTAAACTACTTGCAACTTCTATACCTTCATGATGGTATTCCTTGTTTCTCGTAACAATTATATTTTTTCTTCCAGGTAAAGGTCTACCAATCGATTCAAATGTTTTTCTACCCATAATCATCGGTTTACCCATTGTTGTGTCTTTAAAATATTGCAATTCTCCTGGTAGATGCCAAGGCATTTTGTTTTCAAAACCAATTACTCGATGCTTATCGTGTGCTACTATTAATGAAATCATCTATAAAGTCTCTCCTGATAGTTTGAATTTTTGTATGTACTATGAAAATAAGAATGTTGAGATTAAATGAACCCATATTCCTAAAAATCAATTAATGAATGAATCATGTTGAATATAACATTTCTTCTGCTATACAACAAATTATTCATGACATTCTTATAAAAAGACATCTTTTTCCACAATAAAAAGACTGCAGGATGAAGCGATTAACGACTTCTCTAGCAGTCTTTCTATTTGTTTTGTAAAATTAGCAATTAATTAAACTGCAACTGGGGCTTTAATCGTCGGATGTGGATTGTACCCTTCTATGGTTAGGTCATTTAGCTCAATGTCAAATACCGACTTAACTTCTGGGTTAATTTTTAGTGTCGGGAAAGTTCTAGGTTCTCGAGATAGTTGTTCGTTTACTTGTTCTAAATGGTTCAAATAAATATGTGCATCACCAAAGCTATGAACAAATTCTCCAACTTCTAAGCCACATTCATGTGCAATTAGATGAGTTAATAAAGCATATGAAGCAATATTAAATGGTACACCTAAGAAAACATCAGCACTTCGTTGATAAAGCTGACATGATAATTTTCCGTTTGTTACATAAAATTGGAAAAGTGTATGACATGGTGGTAAAGCCATTTCATCTACTTCGGCTGGGTTCCATGCCGAAACGATTAGTCGTCTAGAATCAGGGTTTGTTTTGATCATTTCAATGACTTTTGTTAACTGATCGATTGTTTCCCCATTAGCAGATGGCCAAGAACGCCATTGTTTACCATATACTGGCCCTAAGTCTCCATACTTTGAAGCGAATTCATCATCAGTTAATATTTTTTCATTAAAATCGTTCATTTGTTCGTCTAATACTTTTGCAAATTCTTCGTCAGTTGTAGCACGTCGACCGAAATCAGTCATATCTGGTCCCGTATATTCATCCGATTTCACAAATTTTTCAAATGCCCATTCGTCCCAAATATGATTATTATGTTGTAGTAAATAACGAATATTTGTGTCACCCTTTATAAACCAGAGTAACTCACTAGCAACCAGTAACTTAAAAGGAACTCTTTTAGTTGTTAGTAGAGGAAAACCTTGATTTAAATCAAATCGCATCTGATAGCCAAATACACTGATTGTTCCAGTTCCTGTGCGATCTTCCTTTTTTACACCATTTTCCAAAATGTGCGTTAATAAATTCAAGTAAGCCATTTCAGGATGTGCCATTTTTCATCACTCCATTATGTATACATAATAAATCTTTTTCTTTTATTCTAACTTGTTATGAAGTAAAAGGCTATTATAAAAAAGCTTGCCACCTATTCACCGCAACTTACCTCATTTCGCACAAACCATTAGAAATAGCAA
>JAPSJC010000024.1 GCA_031178355.1 Ureibacillus sp. | reverse complement strand
TATTTGTTTCAAAAATGATTCTAGTAGGCATGTAATAGTTATACATGAAATCCCCCTTTTCAAAAAAGCTTTTTGGTTTAATATAATAAACCAGTTCTAATATAATAAACCTAAAAAAATAATAGCACAATATTCTGTAAATTGAAAACACTAAATTAAAAAAATTCTTGGGTTATTATTGAGGAAATCGTATAAGACTATATATGTATAATAATCGTGTGGGGATAAAAAGGTAATTCCTATACAGAAAAAGACCAAACAGTACTTAATTTGTACTCTTGCGTCTTTTTTATAAACTATTAATGCTGGCTTTAATCATTTACCAACCAATACCTAATTTCAGAAAACTTTTTAGTTTTATGGAGTGAATGCTATATCCGAAAAACAAACGAGATTAGGTCCACTCCTTTAAGAGTGGACCTTAACTTTCAATATTTTGTGTCTACAGAAAAATACCTTTTCAACTACACCATTAATACAACCTTCCCTATACTCTTTCTACTCTCAACCAAAGCATGCGCTTCTGATGCATCTTCTAGCTTATATTGTTTTCCAATCTTCATCTTTATCTGCTCTTGCTCTAAGAAAGGAAGCACTCGGTCAGCAGTTTCCTTTAAAAGTTCTGGACGTTTATTTCGCGTTGTACCTAGGCTAAAGCCTAATACGGAGCGACAACTTGAGTGTAGATCGCTACTTTTAATTTGTCCTGGACTACCACTAGAATTACCAAAGTTCACTAGTCTACCGTAATCGGCTAAACAGTTTAAACTCTGCTCAAAGACAGCGCCTGCGATAGAATCTAGAATGACATCTACGCCATTACCGTTCGTTATCTGGTTCACTTCTTTTACAAAATCCACATTTTCATTACAGATTACATAATCCGCTCCAGCTTCAATCGCTATAGGAATTTTCTGTTCACTTCCAACTGTACCAATCACTTTATCTGCTCCAAGTAGTTTTGCCAATTGTATAGCTGTGGTACCTATCCCGCCAGCAGCTGCATGAATCAGAACTGTTTCACCTGGTTTTAGTCGTGCTACATCAGCCAATAATTTATAAGAAGTAAATAAAACGATAGGAGATGCCGCCGCAGTTACAAAGTCTATTTTATCTGGTAGTAAAAATACTAAGTTCTCATCTGCAACAATGTATTCAGCGTAGGATCCATTTTTCGGAAATGCAATCACCCTTTGACCAACTGTAAAATTCTTAATATTTGATCCTACTTCCGCTACTACACCTGCAGCATCCAAACCTGGAATAAAAGGTGGCTTTCCTGCATTATGATACTGGCCATATCGGGCTTTAATATCTGCAAAGTTCACACTCGTTGCAACCACTTTTATTAATACCTGATTTTCATTTATTTTAGGAACTTCAGTATCAATAAACCTTAACACTTCTGGCCCACCAAAATCAGTTACTTGTACAGCTTTCATTAATAAACTCCCCCCTACATAACCGATAAAATGTTAATTTAATAGCTTTATACTTCATCAATAACAATTCGATTTTTCCTTAAGTTTCCTCCTGATTATTTACAAATGAATTTTGAGTATAAAAACAAACTCTTCACCTGCTCCAATGCTTAGATATAATTAAAATGATGTAGATTCGATATATTATGAGGCTTGTTTTTAGTGACTTCTATTTTGAAATTTTCCATGCTTTTTTAGGATTACTTCAAACAAAACTAAATAGATAATAAGAGTCTGAGGCAAAACTAACTTCAATAATTAAAAAACGTGAAATCGCTCCGTCAATTTCACGTTTCTTTTTAAATTCACATAATTAGAGTCAAGGCAAGTAAAAAAATAGGCGGAGAAATTCCGTCTAATGTATAAAGTGGGGGCAAAAATAGCGGAGATAAGCGGAGAAATTCCGGTTAACTACTCTAATTTTCATAGATTTAGATTAGATAACCGGAAAAACTTCCTTTATTTCCGAAAAAATATAGGGATTTCTTAAGATAAGCGGAATTTTTCCGTTTAAATATACATGCTTAGTAAAATGATATTTAATATGCTCATGAAATAATGGAATTATTCCCTAACCCATGCATCTTTAAAAAGAACCATTTACAAAAGGAACCGACTTTTTTAATGTAAAAATTTATTAATACCCAAGAATTACCCTCTGCAACGGGAACTTACTCAGCCTATTCCCCTACCCTCTCAATAGAAACCGCTGGATCTTCCCACTTGGCGTCTTAGGTAGCGTGTCGACAAATTCAATAAGTCGAGGATACTCGTGAGCAGATAAGTTTCCTTTTACATGCTGCTGAATTTCCTTCGCTAGATCATCACTAGGTATATATTTCCCCTTAAGAACGATATAAGCTTTTACTACCTCGCCTCTGCGCTCGTCGGGAACCCCTACAACTGCCGTTTCAGATACCGCTTCATGCTCCATGATGGCACTCTCCACTTCAAATGGACCAATTCGGTAACCAGCGCTTGAGATAATATCGTCATTTCGCCCTGAAAAATAGAAAAAATCATGTTCATCATAGCTTGAATCGTCGCCAGTTAGATAATAGCGGCTACCATATAAAAAACGTTCTTTTGTTTTCTCTTCATTTTGATAGTATCCTCTAAACCAAAACAACGGAGAATGTTCCGTATCAATAGCAATCTGCCCTTCAATATTCGGTCCTACTTCTTCACCTTGCTCATTTACAATAGTTGCCTTAAATCCCGGCATCGCCTGCCCCATTGAACCCGGTTTATAAGTATGTTGTAGACTAGGATAATGATGGTTATTAATGACCATCCCCTGCTCAGTTTGTCCGTAATGATCATAAATCGGCAAACCTAAATTTTTCTCAGCCCAATTAATGACATCGCGATTGAGTGGTTCTCCCGCACTCGATAAGACCCGTAAACTCAAAGGCTTTGTAACGGAACCAGCTGCACTCTCCCACTCCGCGCGCATAGATCGATAAGCTGTAGGCGCCGCTGCAAAATTCGTTACTTTGTATTCCTGAAACACATGAATGGTATTTTCTACACTGAAAGGTGCATTGTATACAATAAATGTTTCACCTAGTAATAATGGTCCAATCAAAGCATAATACAACCCATATGCCCATCCCGGATCCGCCATGTTCCAAAATACATCCCCTTTTCGAACATCCAATCCAAATCGCATATACCCTTCGAATGCCGCAAGGGCAAATACTGGTACTTGTACACCTTTTGGATGTCCAGTCGTTCCAGACGTATAGAGGATAATGAACAAATCATCCTTCTTAACAACTTCATTTCGTTCTAATGGTTTCACATTTTTAAATGAAATCCAATAATCCAAATCGCTATCTTCTTGATTGGCATCAACTGTTATCACTTTTACCTTCGTTTGATCAATTACATCCGTTCCAGCAGTAGTTCCATTTAACTTTGGACGATTTGTGGCATCCGTAATGATCACGTCAGCCCCACTATTCTCGACACGATAATAGATTGCTTGTGGTCCAAAGGCTGTAAAAAGTGGTACATGAACCCCACCTAAACGCCAAATCGCTAATACCGAAATAATTAATTCAGGTCCCTTAGGTAATAAAACCGCCACACGGCTCCCCTTTTTTACTCCTAAAGATTTTAATACATTTGCAAATATTAACGAATCATTTTTCAGCTCCCCATATGAATAACTGCGCTTATCCCCATTCGCATTCTCATAATGAAAAGCAATCCGATTCCCATCATGTCGGTCACAAAGTAATTCCGATACAGAAGAAATCGGCTTATCATACTGCCGAATTAACTCACTTACATCTACTTGATTGATTAAATGATTGCTCATTACACCCCACCCCTTCACATTTCGAAATATTCAGAAATATAAGTAAAGTATATCGCAATTCTATGTATCTTTGAAATACTAAAATCTTAAGAAACTGTGCAGCGACATTATTTTTTTTAGACCTTCAGATCCAAATTCTTCATCTATCCTAATCCATCTACCGTAATCAATCCTTAAATAACCTTCTTAATACTCCCAAACAACCATTAACTTAAAATCATCACTATATTTAGCCTAAAATAAATACCCCAAAAGTTAGATTTTCGCTCTGAACTGCAATGGTTAGACACATCTAACAATTGGAGGCGCAGTTCGCTCTAACTTTCGGGGTGCAGTACATTCATTGTCCCACTAATATTGTTGTGCTTGCTTCCATACAAGGTTTCTTTGAAGTGCCATAATAATGACAGGGATGATGATTAATTGGATGATTATTCCTGGTAAAGCTGTTATGAACGCGCTTGAAATGAAGGCCATCCAGCCAAATTCATTACCCACAAAGTTAAATAAAATGGTATTTGCAATACCCATAACAAGTCGTCCACCAATCATGGCACCTATTAAAGAAATATATATTTTCCCTTTTGTAAGTTCATATAATAGTCCAGTCAGTAATCCATATGTAGCAAGTTCAAACATCATGGAAATACCAATTGGGAAAATTGGCGGTGCACCAGTTAAAACGTACGCTAAAATTGGTAAAGTTGCACCACATAGTACCCCAAATTTCCAACCACACAGAATTCCACAAAATAGTACTGGAATATGCATTGGTAATAAAACTGCTCCAATATTGATCACAGGAATAATCTTTATGAATTGAGGTAAAAGAAGTCCTATTGCAATACATAGTGAGGTGAAAGCTATATTTCGAATGCCATTATTCAATTAGATTCATCTCCTTTGAAATATCTCTCTTAGAAATTGCGGTCATAGAGCATGTTTCTGTATTAAAAATGAGATTACAGCTCCCTTCTATTTGAAAAGTAGAGAAGTATTTTTCTTCAAGTGGTATCCATATGTTAATAAACTTATCTAACATTTTTACGTTTCTCTTAGATAATCGGCTTATTTGTTCTTCTGGACTCATCGTAAGGAAAACTTTATAATCGTAAATTGATTGTAGTTTAGGATGAAGACTGTAGACACCCTCAATTATTGTTAGCATCGCAGGTTGCAATTCTTTTTTACTAGACGAACCATCTGAGCATTGATAGGCATTATAAGTAAATGGGCTACACTCCTTCAAAGGGTTAACAACTTCTTCTATAAATCTCTCATAGTGAATATTTCCCCCGGGCTCATTCAATCGCTCAGCAATCCTTAAATTTGGTGGTAGAAAAAATTCATCCATATGGATCACATTGCAATCAAAAATTTTCTTAAGAATTGATGAAAGTGTACTTTTGCCACTTCCACATCGACCTTCTAACGCCAAAATAATTGGAGATTCACTTGTCTCTACTAATTCATGAATGATTTCTATTACCGGTAAGAATCGACCACCAAAATCGTCTACTTGTTTTCCTACCAAATCTTGATTAGCTGTTTTACTAATCACGTCTGCAATCCCTCACTTAAAAAAGGGAATCGATAATGATTCCCCTGAATTTGGCAATGATGTTGATCTATCACTTCATGAGTTCACTGTTTCTACTTGTCTATTCCATTCATTTGCAATTCCTAACAGTTCATTGCTGAATATTTCCATATCCATCATTTTTAGATTTTTTGAAATGATTGGTTTAAATTTCATAAGATCCAGTACATCCTTTTGAAGATTAATACCAGGTGCGATTTCAGTAAGTACTAAACCATCCTTCGTTAATGTAAAAACAGCTCGTTCAGTTACATAAATTACATTTTTAGAATGGGTAGAAGCGTATTTTCCGCTAAACGTTATTTGTTGAACATGATTCGTAAATTTTGCAATTCTGCCTTCTTGTAAAATTTGTAATCGTCCATTATCAACTGATACTTTTAGTCCATCCGCTGTAAATGTCGTAAGAAATACAACTTTTTTGGCAGTTTGCGTTATATCGATAAACCCTCCACAACCAACAGCTCTTCCACCAAAGTTTGAAACGTTGACATTTCCGATTTCATCAACTTCTGCTGCACCCATATAAGTGACGTCAATCCCAGTTCCATGATAATAATCAAATAAATATTCGTGCTCGATGATTGCATCTGCATTTCTTGCAACACCAAACTCATTTTTCCCTACTGCAGTACCACCAACAACACCAGATTCAACTGTTAATACGATATCTGTACCAATGCCTTCTTCGTTTGCGATGTTTCCAATAACATCTCCTGGAATTCCAATTCCTAAGTTAACGACATTATTTTTCTTCAATTCTTTAATCGCTCGTCGTCCAATAATTTTTCGTATATCGAGTGGAATTGCATTGATCGATTCTTTTGGTGTACGGATATCGCCTGAAAATACTGATGAAAAGACTTCACTAAATGTTTGTCTATGGTCCTTCGCAGGATCTTCTACTAAAACATACTCATCGATTAAATAACTAGGAACAACGACCTTTTTTGGATGGAATGATTCTTTTTGAGCAACGTATTTAACTTGAGCAATCACTTTTCCACCATAAGCTTTAGCTGCCTGTGCAGCAGACAATATTTCTAACTTTAGTGGTTCTTCATCCGTTGTTAGGTTCCCAGCTTCATCAATACTCGTTCCACGGATAAATACATAATCCAATGGAATCGATGGATATAGTAAAAATTCCTCGTCATTAATATGAATAACTTGAACAAGATCATCTAAAGATTTTGTTCTTTCATTAAATTTACCGCCTTCAATACGCGGATCGACAAAAGTTCCTAAACCAACAGGCGAAATTTGTCCTGGCAGTTTATTTGCCATTGCACGTAATAGATGAGTTAGTTGACCTTGTGGCCAGCAGTAACAATCTACTTTATTTTCTTGGATTAGTTTTCTTGCTTTTGGAGCTAATCCCCAATGTCCTCCAATAATACGACTAATTAAACCTTCCTCTGCAATATATTCAATTCCATTTGTAGTATCTGATTGCCCAGCAGTATGGAACACTGTCAAATTTTTTGGAAGGCCAGTTTCTTTAAAATTTTGCCCTATAGAACGCAAGATTTTATCACACTGACCGATTCCTCCAAAACCAACTAGTCCAATCGTACTATTGTCTGGAATTTTTTTCGCTAACTCCATTGCATCTATTAATTTTGCCATAAGAACCCCCTTATTTTTGTTAGATCTCAACATAAGATTGAGGTATCGTTAACCTATGACATTTACAGCAGACTTTTGTCCATTAAATGCATTACTAACATTCATAACAGAATGATTGAATAATTCTTTAGGCATTTCTTTTATATTTGGAGAAATGATCGGCATAAAGTCCATGTTGCTTAAAATGTCTCTTTCAATATCAATGCCAGGTGCATATTCTATTAACTCCACACCATCTTGGCTTAGTTTGAAGACGGCACGTTCGGTAACGTAATACACAAGCTGGTCACGCTCTCGTGCATAATTTCCACTAAATGTGATCTGTTTTACATGTTTTAGGAATTTACGGTGTTTACCTTCTGTTATTATTTTTAATTTACCATTGGTAATTTCAACATCAAGTCCACCAGCTGTGAAAGTTCCCAAAAATACTACTTTTTTAGCAGGTTGAGTAATATCGATAAAACCACCACAACCAACAGCTCGATCTCCCAATTTACTTACATTGATATTTCCTTCAGAATCAACTTCAGCCATTCCCATGAAAGTTAAATCGACGCCAGCACCATTGTAGTAATCGAACAAGTATGGATGCTCAATAATCGCTTCGGCATTTTTCCCAATACCGAAATCTGTTCCTCCAGAAGGAACGCCACCAATCACTCCTGATTCAACGGTTAAGTTAATATCATTTAATATTCCTTCTTCACTAGCTACTGGACCGATTGTATCTCCCGGAATACCGATTCCAAGATTAACTACTGCATTTGGGAATAATTCCATCACGCCGCGTCGACCAATGATTTTCCTTACTCCTAAAGGAATTGGTTGAAGCGCTTTTTGAGGTACTTTAATATCCCCAGAGTAAACTGGGTCGTAAAATGCAGAAGATGTTTGCTTATGTTCAGTTGCTGGATCTTCTGAAAGAACGATTGCATCGACAAAAATGCCTGGTATGACAACTTCTTTCGCATGAAGAGTTCCTCGACGAGCTATATTTTTTACTTGAGCAATGACCTTACCACCGTATCTTTTAGCCGTTTGGGCAACTGAAAGTGCTTCAAGTTTGATTGCTTCATCTTCCATAGTGATGTTTCCATATTCATCTGCTGTCGTACCGCGGATGATGGCTACATCTACAGGAACTGAATTGTAAAATAAATACTCTTCACCCTTTATATCAATCACGTCTACTAAACTATTCGTTTCTTTTGCTTTGTCATTCATTAACCCACCTTCAACACGAGGGTCAATAAACGTACCAAGACCTACTTTAGAATGGTTTCCACTTTTACCAGAAGCCATTGCACGGAATAAATGCGTTAATTGTCCTTGTGGTAAGCAATGACACTCTACTTCGTTTTTGTGAATAAGTTCTCCCCATTTTGGAGCTAATCCCCAATGTGCGCCGATAATTTTATTCACTAGACCTTTATATGCTAAGTGTTCTATTCCATCTACACGATCACTGCAACCTGCACTGTGTATTAATGTTAAATTCGATGGCTGGTTTGTCTCTAAATATCGTCTTTCAATTTCTTTCAAAATCGTATCGCATGAACCCATAATTGCAAATCCAGCAACTGCAATACTTGAATCATTTTTTATTATATCCACTGCATCTTTGACAGATATTAATTTATTTCCCATCAAGCACACCCCTATTTTAGAGAATAAAGCCCCCACCAACATTAATAACTTCAGATGTAATATAAGAAGCTTGGTCCGATGCTAAATAGGCAATCATGTTAGCCACATCTTCAGGTTTACCTGCTCTGCCCATCGGAATTTTTGAAATCATCGTATCCCAAACTTTTTCTGGTACACCACGTGTCATATCTGTTTCGATAAATCCTGGACAAATCGCATTACATGTTACATTAAATTTAGCTAGTTCGCGAGCTGCCGTTTTTGTTAACCCAACTACACCAGCTTTTGCTGCTGCGTAGTTTGCTTGCCCTATATTTCCTAGCCAACTTGCAGATGAAATGTTAATAATACGACCAGATTGTTGTTCACGCATATGGATTGCTGCTGGTTGTAAACAATTAAATACGCCTGTTAAATTTACCCCAATTACACTATCCCATTGCTCTTGGTTCATTTTGTGAAGCATCGCATCACGATTAATGCCTGCGTTATTGACTAAAATATCTAATTTGCCATGTTGGTTAATAGCGTATTGTACGAGTGCTTCTGCATCTTCACGTTTTCCAACATTCGCAACATATGAATCTACTTTATAACCTTTGTCACGGAATTCTGAAGCTGTAATTTCTAATCCTTCAGCATTTATATCTGAAATAATTACTTGCGAGCCTAAACTTGCTAACTTTTCGGCAATTCCACGTCCTAAACCACGGGCTGCACCTGTAACAATGGCTACTTTACCTGTTAAATTGATCATTGATTTTTTCTCCTTTTTTTAGTTTAAAATTACTCCGCATTTTCGATAATAGTAGCAATTCCTTGGCCACCACCAATACACATCGTTACAATTGCACGTTTTAACCCTCTACGTTTCATATCATAAATTGACTTCACAGTTAAAATTGTTCCACTTGCACCTATTGGATGTCCTAGGGCAATTGCTCCACCATTAGGGTTAACTTTTTCTTCATCAATTTCTAAATCTTTAATAACTGCTACAGATTGTGCAGCAAATGCTTCATTTAGTTCTACTAAATCGATATCATCTAATGTTAAACCTGCTTTATCTAATACTTTTTTAACTGCAGGTGATGGAGCAAATCCCATAATTTCTGGATCAACCCCAGCTACTGCTTGTTCGCGAACATAAGCTAAAGGCTTTAATCCTAATTCTTCGGCTTTTTCTTTTGACATAAGTACTACTGCTCCTGCGCCTTGGTTAATACCAGATGCATTCCCTGGAGTAACAGTTCCTCCCTCAACAAATACTGGTTTAAGTTTTGTTAACTTCTCAAGAGTTGTGTCTCGAGGATGCTCATCTTTATTAAAGATTGTTATTTCACCTTTTCTACCTTTTACTTCAACAGGAACAATTTCATCATCGAAGTAACCGTTTTCAATTGCCTCTTTCGCTTTTTCTTGGCTCTTTAATGCAAAAGCATCTTGTTCTTCGCGAGAAACGTTAAAACGTTCAGCTACTTTTTCTGCCGTAACACCCATTGCATATTTACCAAATGGATCTGTTAATGCAGTTAATAAACCATCTTCTAAAATGTCATGGCCCATTTTATATCCATATCGACCTTTTCTCACATAGTAAGGGAGTAAATCCATATTTTCAGTTCCAGCTGCTACGATAATATCCGCTTGGTTTGTTTGGATCGCTTGAACTGCACTATTAATTGCTTGTAATCCTGAACCACATAGACGATTCACTGCTAATGCTGTTGAATGTGTAGGAATTCCTGCTTCAATTGCGCACATACGTGCTATAAAAGCGTTTTCAGCAACTTGCCCTACATTACCTACAATAACTTCTTCAACTAATTCTGCCGATACACCAGCTCTTTTCAACGCTTCTTTAATTGCTATTGCACCTAATTCAGAAGGATGTACATCCTTAATCGTTCCACCCATTGTTCCAATTGCCGTTCTTGCTGCCCCTACAATCACTACTTCTTTCATTTCATTATCCCCTTTCAAATATGTGAAGTTTTGTTTACCAAAATATCTAAACGATTAGATTTTAAAGTATAGTTAGAGACTTTCCTATTAGAAATCCATTAGTTAGAGGAATCTAAACGTTTAGATTCTAATTCAAAAAAATAATAGTTATATAGATAACTAGTTTAATTATAATTTCATTTTTCCGAATTGTAAATACTTTTAGAATTATCTGTTAATTTATCCCTCTTTAATAAGGCTTTACCCAGAGATCGCTTCTCATGACAGTTACCATGAATTACTCTTGCACATATGGAATCGTTAACGGACCTAATGGTAATACAGCGATGGACATGTTTTCACCGTATTGTTCTCTTAATTCCTCTAAAGTTTTTTCAATGTTCTTTGTTGGCTTCAACAATGAATTTGTTATTTGTTCATCTGATAATTGTGAATAAACATAAACATCTGCCCAAGTTTGTATTACTGCTTGTTTTTGCACTTGCCATTGGTCAAACATTTTAAATTCAGGGTTATTAATCATATCAAGCAATTCTTGTGGAGTTTTTGCCAATTGCAGAATTTTAAAAAAGTTCCCATGATTTGGAATACCATCTGAACATTCGGAAGCAATAATAATTGTTCCACTTTTTTTCACAATCTTTTGTGCAGCACTCATCCCTTTTACAGCTTGATATAAATTTTGGTCTAATGGATAACCAGAATTTGAAGTGATCACAACATCAAAACGTTGGTCACATTTTACCATTGCATGTTTTTCAACGTAGGCACAACCTTTATCATGAGCTTCAAATAGTTCACCGGCAAATACGGCAGTTATTTCTTTTTCTCTATTTAAAGTAACATTTAACATGAAATCAGGTTTACACATCCTATTGATTTCCCTTGTCATGTTTTGCACTGGGTTTCCGTGCATGTTACCCCAAGTCGATTTTGGATCGCCAATCATTTTCGCATTGTGGAATGTCATAATCGTTTCGATTCCCGCAATTCCAGGCATAATTCCTTTTGGACCACCCGAATATCCCGCAAAAAAATGGGGTTCAATAAATCCAGTAACAATTCTAAAATCTGCCTCTACATATTCATTGTTTAAATAAACATCACAACCAAATTTACTTTCCCCTACTTTAACAAGTGCATCGTTATTATGACATTGGTTATTAATAATACGAACGTTTTCAACAACCCATTCACCTAACATTTGAATAAATTCTTCTCTTGTTTGATCGCGGTGAGTACCTGTACCGTTAATGATCACAAAATTCTCTAATGGGACATGATTTAACTCCTTTATAAGGAGTGGAACCAATATATGATTCGGAGTTGGTCTTGTAATGTCACTAATAACAATTGCGACTTTATCTGTAGAGTTTACAAGTTCCTTTAATGGTGAACATCCTATTGGCTTTCGTAGAGCTTCAATAACAGCTTGTTCCTCATTGCCACATTTCGGCACATGTTTTGGTTCAACGATAAATGTATTTTCTGGAACATCAATCAATAGTCCATCCCGACCATAAAGCAAATTTACTTCCATATGAAAATCCCCCTTTCTTAAAAACTTTTGCGATGTTTTAACAACCGAATAACTTGCTCTGCAGTATTTTGCAACAGCTCCTGTGCACCTTCAATTGCTTCATTTAGAGTTAACGGTCTATTGATAATACTAAAGACTGCTAGAACCCCATATTGATAAAGTTGCTCAATGCCTTTACCTACCGTACCTGCAAGGATGATAGTAGGGACATTTTGTTTTTGCGCAATTTGTGCTACTCCCATGGGCGTTTTTCCAGATACAGTTTGTTCATCAATTTTCCCTTCACCAGTAATAACAAGATCGGCATTTATAAGCACTTCTTCTAATTTTGTATACTCGATGACAATATCAATGCCTCTTCTAGTTTCAGAGGGGAAAAATGCTTGGAAAGCTCCGCCGATTCCACCAGCTGCCCCAGCTCCTGGTCGATCATGAAGAGCAATGCCAGTAACTTTTCCTATTTGGTCTGCCCAATTTGTCATTCCTTCGTCCAAAAGTCGCACCATTGTTGGTGTTGCACCTTTTTGCGGACCAAAAACGTGAGAAGCGCCAGAAAGCCCAGTCATTGGATTTTGTACATCAGATGCAATGATAAATACGCTTCCCTTAATTCGACTGTCAAAATTACTAATATCAACTTGTTTTATATTAATAAGTTCCCCACCACCATGAGCAACCTCACTGCCATTTTCGTCTAGTAGTTTCATACCAAGTGCTTGAAGCATACCAGCTCCACCGTCATTTGTTGCAGAACCACCAAGGCCGATCACAAATTTTCTAAATCCATCATCTAGCGCTGTTTTTATTAACTCTCCGACACCATATGTAGTTGTTTTAAATGGATTCAAAGCTCTTGAATCGATTAAATGTAAACCCGATGCACTAGCCATCTCTATTACACAAGTTTCAGAGTCTCCGAGGACACCATAGGAAGCTTCCACTTTTACACCACCAAGTGGCCCTGTAACAGTAACTTGTTTTTGGTATCCATGAGTGGAGGTAACCAATGTTTCCATTGTGCCTTCCCCACCATCCGCCATTGGGATTAGTACAATATTTGCTTCGGGATCAGCCTTCCTTATACCATTTTCAATGGATTTTGCCACTTCAATTGCATTTAAACTTCCTTTAAAAGAATCCGGTGCGATTACAATTTTCATATTTTGTCCCTCATTCTTTTAGAATAATACTCTAGAACTCTACGCTAGAATTATAGAGTATTCGTTTTAAGAATTCGGCATAAATAATGTTTTAAAGCCTTGACCTTGTCTCACAGAATTTATTGCCGCTTCCCAATCGTCTAAAGTATATTTATGTGAGATTAATTTACTTAAAGATACTTTGTTTTCTTTCATTAATGTTAAGGCGATGTTCCATGAAGATGGATTTGATGCGAAACCATTAACGTATTTAATTTCTTTCATTAAAAGTAAATCAGAGTTAAATCGAATCGATTTCCCGTATAAGCCAACTTGTATAAGTTCGCCTTGTTTTCTTAATAATTGGATACAATTATCTAACGAAGATTCATGGCCAGCACATTCAATGGCTACGTCAAATCCGTAAAGTCCGCCTAACTTTTGTAATCTTTCAAAGGCTTCAGGATCTTCGATATTGATTGCTTCATTAGCACCAAATTCTTTTGCAATTTCAAGTCGTTCATGATCTTTAGAAGTTCCAACGACAACTACTTTAGCACCATTCGCAACACTTACTTGTAATGCAAGCATTCCGATTGTCCCCACACCAGATATAACGACATGATGGTTTGATGTGACTGTTCCTCTTTCAATTAAACATCTCACAACACAGGCTAAAGGTTCAGATAGTGCTGCTTCATCAAGGCTTACATTTTCCGGAATTTTATAAACAGCTCTTGATGGAACGATTAAATATTCCGCAAAAGCACCGTTTACTCCAGAACCTATAGATTTCCTTGAATTACATAACATCAATAGCCCTTGGTTACAATAAATACATTTTCCACATGTAACAGCTGCCGTTAAGGAAACGACTCGATCTCCAATAGAAAAATCTTTTACGTCACTTCCAAGCTCAACAATTGTTCCAGAAAATTCGTGTCCCATCACAACTGGCAGATTTACTGGATATTCATCGTAAATAATATGCATATCCGTACCACAAATCCCTGCAGCATGTACTTTTATTTTAATCTGTTCGCTAGATTCAATGACAGGTTGCTGTAATTCTTGCAGAGCTACACCTGAATAACCCTCGTTCACCTTCAATAATGCTTTCACAATTTCACCTACTTTTTGATAAATGATACCTCATGGGTTGAATAAAATTTCACCAGTTCATCATCAATCGTTAACCCTAATCCAGGTAAAACTTTTGGTGTTGCAATTCCATTGTGAATCGTATAATTTTCACCTGCGATTAATGAGAAGCTACTATTTTTTCCTTTCGTTGACACAACCTCAATCATTTCAACGTTTGGAAAGGCTAATGCTACATTTAAATGAATCGACGCATAATAATGTGGGAATAATTTTAGATTGTAAGCTGCTGCTAGAGAAGCAATTCTTCTCCATTCTGTAATTCCACCACAAAGTGTTGTATCAGCTCTTACAACATCTACTATCTGCCGATTCATGATATCAAGAAACTCCCAACGACCTGCTAAAAATTCACCCATTGCGATTTTTGCATCGATTTTATTTCTTAATAGAGATAGCCCTTCTTTATTTTCAGGTGGTAATGGTTCCTCGATAAATGAAAGATAACATCCTTCTTTTTTGGCTTTATTTACCCACCTTGCAATTTCATGAGGATCTGTCCAACTACCATTTGTATCTATAGCCAAAGTAACTTCTTCTGGAAGGATTTTTCTTAGGGCAACAAAGCGCTGATAGTCTTCTTCCATAGAAGCTCCACCGACCATTAGTTTCAAATGTTTGTATCCTTGTTCAACGTACTCCTCATATTCCCTACAAAGTTGGTTAATATCTTTATCTGGAGCGTAGTACCCTCCAGCCATTAAAACAGAAACAGATTTTTTATAGCCTCCTAACAATTCATAAAGAGGCATATTCGCTTTCTTTCCTTTTAAATCCCATAAGGCTAAATCCACAAGGGAAAGAGCTCGCATGAATAATCCTTGTCGGCCATTTAAACGATTCCCAATATATGCTTTTTCCCAAATATCTTCTATCTTACTAACATCTTCACCAATAACAAATGGTGCGATATTTTTTAAAATAGCTGTACTCAAATCACCACCGCGCGTGAAAGCAAGTCCGTATCCAATGCGGTCATCATTCGTAATGACTTCAACCAAACAATATTCTCTACTATTAACCGAATAACTTCCTAGCCAAACTGGATGATCTAGAGGAATATTAATAGTAGATACTTTAATATTTTTAACAGTCTCCATTCTGGCACTTCCTCATCATTCAACTTTTACAATTCTTTAACAGGATCATCGGATTCCGTCAAAGCTAGAAATCACTTTTTCACAGGTTCAATTAACTCTATTAAATACCCGTCCGGATCTATACAATAAACAATTTTTGCACCTTTGTTTACACCTGCAGTCGAAACAATCGGTGTTTTTGACCTAAACTGTACTCCTTTAGATGATAAATCCTGATAGATTTTATCTAGATCACTTACGTATAAGCAGAAATGACCTGAACCATAATCGCAAGGTCTGACACTACTAGGATGTCGTTCGACTCCTACATATTCTAGAAGTTCTACCATTGCATCACTACCTGGCACCTTTAAAAAAGCTACTCGGATTTTTTCTGCCGGGACATTAACAATCTTCATTATATATTCCTCTGTCGCATCTCTTAGTGAATATAGTTCCAACCCTAATAATTCACAGTAAAAATCTAAGGATTTCTCCATCGATTGAACTGTTACACCTGCATGGTAAAATCCAGTCACATATCCTCCCACAATCATTCCCCTGCTTTCAAAAAAATTAACAAAATTAAACAATCTTCCAATCGTTTGATTCGAGAATAATTGATAAGTCCTTCATAAATTGAGCTGCAACCGCCCCATCTATAATTCTATGATCAAAAGATGCCGTAATCGTTAATATCGGCTTTACTACAATTTCATCAAATTCATTGACAACAGGTTGTTTCACTACTGAACCAACTGCTAATATTGCAGCTTCTGGTTTATTAATGATTGCATTAAATTCATCTACCCCGAATGCCCCTAAATTTGAAATTGTAATCGTTCCTTCATTCATTTCATTTGGTGTTAGTCTATTTTTTCGAGCTTTTTGGATTAAATCTTCTCTTTTTCTAGCTATGTCTACTAAGGATAGTTGATCCACCTCTTTAACGACAGGTACAACTAGACCACTATCAATTGCAACTGCTAAGCCAACATTGATGTTATTATTCTTTTGAATAAGCATTTCAGTATCAGTTTCTATGAAATAGGAATTTACAATTCTATTTTTTTGAATTGCAACGGAAACCCCTTGTATAATAAAATCATTTAAAGATATTTTAATATTTAACTCACTTAACTTAGTTTTTATGTCATTGATGTTTGTTACATCAATACTTTTCTTAATCATAAATTGTGGAACATCTCGAAAACTTTCCGTTAATTTCTTTGCGGTTAGTGAACGAATTGTAGTTAACTTTTCATATTCGACTTGTGGATCTATTACAGGTTTTTCTAGTTTCGTAGTTTGGCTGACATGAGTCGCTTGTTTTGAATAAGACGTTATATCCCTTAAAATCACTCGATTTCTAGGGCCAGATCCAACAATTGACTGAATTTCTTCTGTTGTGAGTCCCATTTCATATGCTTTTCTTCTTGAAGCAGGTGATACTGGTTTGTTTGGAAAACGCGGATACATTGGCACTTTTCCCCTACTTGTAGTCACTACTGTTGTCTCTTGAACTACTTTTGGCTCCTGAATACTCACTGGATTAGTAGTTTTCTCATCAGTACCTTTTTCATTATTTTCTAAAATGCAAATTGTTTCAGATACTTTAATAGAATCACCTTCATCAAAAAGTCGCTCAATTACAGTACCTGCAGTTGGTGCTTCGATTTCAAGAACGGATTTATCTGTTTCAACTTCTAGTAAAACATCGTTTTTATTTACAACATCCCCAGCTTGTTTTAACCACTTCACAATCGTTGCTTCTTCCATCGTTAAACCCATTTTCGGAAGGTTAACAGGTATTTTCAAATTTTCTCCCTCCCCTCAGCCAATTATTTCACTTCAATATAGAGCGCTTCTTTAACCGCTTTTACAATGTCTTTCACTTGTGGTAATACTTCTTTTTCTAATTCAAGATTGTATGGAATCGGTACATCTTCCGCACCAACTCTAATAATTGGACCATCTAAATAGTCAAAAGCATCTTGTTGAACTCGACTTACAATTTCAGCACCCCAGCCAAATGTTGTATGTGCCTCGTGTACAACGACTATACGATTTGTTCTTTTAACTGACTCAATGACTGTTTCAATATCAAGTGGTGCTAAACTTCGAAGATCAATAATTTCTGCATCAATACCTTCTTTTTCAAGCTCTTTTGCTGCATTTAATGAAAATTGAACCATCCTTGAAAGAGAGACAATTGTTACATCTGAACCTTTTCGTTTAATGTCTGCTTTACCTAGCGGAATTGAATAGTCTTCTTCAGGAACTTCACCCTTAGTGTTATAAAGCATTTTATGTTCTATAAAAATGACTGGACAATTCTCTGCAACCGAGGACTTTAGTAATCCTTTCACATCATAAGGTGTTGATGGACATACTACTTTGACCCCTGGGAATTGAGCAAACAATCCTTCTAAGCTTTGAGAATGTTGAGCCCCATTCCCTCGTCCCCCACCACCTTGAGTACGTATAACAAGTGGGACTTTTGATTGCCCCCCAGACATATAACTAAACTTCGCAGCCTGGTTTAAAATTTGGTCAATCGCTACTAAAGTAAAGTCAATCCACATAATTTCAATCACTGGTTTTAACCCAGTCATTGCTGCACCAATCCCAAGACCGATAAAACCTGACTCTGAAATCGGTGTATCGATTACACGATCTCCGCCAAATTTATCGTAAAGTCCCTTCGTTACTTTAAAAACACCACCGTAATGGCCAATATCTTCACCTAGCAAAAATACGGATTCATCATCTCTTAATATTTCATCCAAAGCTTCATTAATCGCTTCAGCGTAAGTAATCTGTCTAGTCATATACACATCCCCCTAAAAAACATCTGTGAAGATTTCATCATAGTTTGGTTGTTCACTATTAAGAGCAAATTGATAGGCTTTTTCGACTTTCAATTCAATTTCATGAGAAAGTTGTTCAACAAGTTCGTCTGTAATATAGCCAAGCTCTATTTGCTTATTCGTAAAGAGTTGAATCGGATCTTTCTTTTTCCATTCATTGACTTCTTCTTTCGTACGATACGTTTCAGCATCCCCAAACATGTGACCTTGTTGTCTATACGTCTTCGCTTCGATAAATGTCGGTCCACCATTATTACGTGCTCTTTCTATTGCTTCTTGCGCTACTTTACAAACTGCTTCTACATCGTTTCCATCAACGATGACAGCTGGAATATGGTAAGCTAAAGCTCTTTCTGCCAGATGTTCGTTTGGCACCATATCTGCAATTGGTGACATTTCAGAATATAAATTATTCTCACAAACAAAAACGACAGGTAATTTCCAAATTGATGCTAAATTCAATGCCTCATGGAATACGCCTTGATTCGTTGCACCATCACCAAAGAAAGTGACAGAAACTTGTGAAGTTCCTTTCTTTTTAGCAGAAAAAGCTGCACCAGTTGCAATTGGTATCCCTGCACCAACGATTCCATTTGCACCTAGAAAACCGATCTCTAAATCAGTAATGTGCATTGGTCCACCTTTCCCTTTGCAATACCCGTCAACTTTCCCCATCATTTCTGCAAATAATTTCTCAATAGAAGCACCTTTCGCAATTGCTTGGCCTCTTGAACGATAAGTAACAGTTAAATAATCATCTTTATTTAGCTGACTGCAAACGCCAACTGCTACGGCTTCTTGGCCAATATATCCATGTAAAGAGCCACCCATTAGCCCCGATTTATATAATTCAATCGATTTTTCTTCAAATTTACGTATAGTTATTAATTGCTCTAAAATTCGTAAGCTATCATCTTTCGAAAATAGCAATTTTGCTGGATCTGATACTTCAAGGTTGAACAATTGTCGTCATCCTTTCTTTATTTCGCTTTTACTTGATCACGGTCAGATACTAACTCTCCGCCAATACTAAAAAGGTCCGCTTTTAGTTCGATGAGTTCGATTCTTACATTGTCTGGAGTAATTTCTAAACTTTCGCACACTGCCTTTGTTACTGATGAGACTAGCTCTCTTTTTTTCTCAATACTTCTTCCTTCAACAAGTTTTAAAGCTATATATGGCATCCATTTACCCCCTGTTTGTTTTTAAAGAAAAATAAAAATAGGGTATTTAAAGATAAAAGTAATTTATCTACTTTGAATCTTCAATATCCCCAAATTTTTAAGCTCTTGCACCCATACCACCATCGATACGATAAGCAGCTCCTGTTATATAAGAAGCTTTGTCTGATGCTAAAAAGTATATTAAGTTAGCAATCTCTATCGGTTCTGCATATCGATTCATTGGTATTTTTGCCTCGTATTCCTTTCTAGATTTCGAGAAATCACCTGGTGTTCTCATGCTATCTATTGAATCGATCATTCTAGTTTTCACAGGACTTGGACAAATGGCGTTAACGCGAATATTATTCGTTACATTTTCAAGAGCAGCTGTTTTTGTAAGTCCTATTAACGCATGTTTTGAAGAACTATACACTCCTAATTTTGGAGAACCAGCTACACCTGCAACAGATGCAATATTAACAATCGACCCACCACGGTTTTTCATATGTCGAATACAATGTTGCATGCACAACAGTGGTGCAAATACATTAATTCGATAGACACTTAATAGGTCATCAATTTGAATATCCTCAAAGTCACATAGCTTTCCTTCAGTACCAGCATTATTAATAAAAACATCCACTGACCCAAACGTTTCTAGGACTTTATGAAACATTGAATTTATTTCGGATTCCTCGTTTAAATCCACCTTAATCGTAAGTATGTTTTTGTTGTATTTCACAGCCACTTCTTTCAGTTTCTGTTCATTAATATCAACAATTACTACCTTGGCTCCAGCGTTATAGAATAAATCAGCCACTTGGGAACCAATTCCACCGGTACCACCTGTAATGACGACAACCTTTTCAAAGAACTCCATTTTGACCCCCAATAGAAATTAAAGAGTGATAATTTTTAAACTTGCTATTGTACTAATAAAATTGATGGTAGATAAGTAGCAATTTGTGGGATAAATATAACTAAAATAACAACAAAGAACATAACTAAGAAATAAGGAATAATATAAGGAATTGCTTCTTTTATTTTTCCTTTTCCTATACCAACCGCAATATTTAAAATCGCTCCTACTGGTGGTGTGATACCTGCAAATACTAAACTTGCTACGATAACAAATCCAAAGTAAATTGGATCGTAACCAATAGTTACTACTAATGGTGCTAGAATTGGAGCAATGATAATTGTTGCAGCAATCGTTTCGATAAACATACCTAAGAAGACTATGAACGCAACAATTAGTAATAATAGAAACGTTGGGTTATCAGTAATGCTTGTTAAGAAGCCTACTACCATTAATGGAAGTTTTCCAAACGCTACTAACCAACCTAAAATACCAGCACCCGCAATAATAACTGCGATCATTGATGTTGTAGCAGCTGATTCAACAAAAACTTTGTAAAGGCCTTTCATATTTAACTCTTTATAGACAAATATACTAATGAATAATGCATATACCACTGCAATTACTCCAGCTTCTGTTGCTGTGAAGTAACCTAATACAATTCCGCCTAAAACGATTAGTGGCATTACTAAAGCCCAAACTGCATCAACAGTAGCTTTGCTAATTTCTTTAAAACTAGGTTTTCCTTCTTCTTTTAGATTTAATTTTCTACCAAAATAATAAGTTAGTAACATTAAACCTAATCCCATAAGTAATCCTGGAATAATTCCTGAGATGAATAATCCAACGATAGAAACGTTTGTAATTACCGCATAAAGAATCATCGTTAAACTCGGGGGAATAATCGGTCCTAATGACCCAGCACAAGCAAGAATTGTTGCAGCAAGTCCTGTAGGATAACCCTTCTTCTTCATGGCCGGCATCATTACACTACCTACTGCAGCTGTATCAGCAGCTGCAGATCCAGATACACCGGCAAAAACGATACTTGTTAAAACTGTTGATAACCCTAAACCACCACTAATATAGCCGACGATTGCATTGGAGAAGTTTACTAACCTTCTTGATATTCCTCCATGTTCCATAATTGAACCAGCTAATACGAATAATGGAATTGCAAGTAGCGCAAACGAGTTGATACCTGTAAACATTCGTTGTGGTATGAGGGCAAGTCCTAACCCCCCGTCTGCAAACAAACTAAAGAGTGAGGAGGCTCCCATCGCAAATGCGATAGGGACCCCGATTGTAATTAATAATAAGAAACTAATTACCAGAACTATGAGCAAGAATCTCACCTCGATTTTTCATTAATTTAATGTAAAGTTCAATTTGTGCAGCTATCATTAGAATTGCTCCAACAGGCAATGCCGCATAAACAAGCCCCAGTGGGATTTGCATAACTGGTGATAATTGAGTCATGTTCATGATTGCTAATTGTGAACCGTAAAATGCAATGACAACTAGGAATAGCAAACTACAAATATTCCCTATCGTAAATGTAATTTTCCAAACCTTCGTTGGCAGAACATCTTCAACTAAATCAAATCGAATATTCATACCACGGCGAATCATTGTAAACGCACCGATAAATATTAACCAAACAAACAAAAATCTTGAAAGTTCTTCTGTCCAAGTAACATTCGACAATTTAAACAATCGTGCAAGAACTTGTAAAAACACATCCGCTACTAGTAGTGCAAATAATATTACACTCAAGATATCAGCGATTTTTGCTAGGAATTTCAATAGAATCACTCCTTAGCTTTTTTAATAATATCGTGGTATTTCTCTAAAGTATTTGCTTTTACATATTCTTCAGTAACCTTTTCAGAAATCGAATCCATTTTTGATACATCAATATCTAACGTTTCCATCCCTTTTTCTTCCATCAGCTCTCTAGCAGATACATTCGCAGCTAAAGCATCTTGGAAGTATGCATCCACTGATTCATCCAACGTTTCGACGATTAACTTTTGATCTTCAGCACTTAATTTCTCCCAAGTTGCTTTACTAATATTGATCGTTTCAAATGTTAAGTTATGGTTTGTTTCAACGATATACTTACCTAAATCCCAAATGCTAATTGTTGATAAAAATTCAGCGTTACTTTCTAATCCATCCACTACACCTGTTTCCATTGCTGATAATGCTTCACCAGTTGGTAGTGCAACAGTTTGAACACCTAATTCTTTAAATGTTCCTACGATTTGTGGGGATTCAAGTGTTCGAAGTTTTAACCCGTTAAAGTCATCAAGAGAGCTTACTTTAGTTTCTTTACCTAGTACTGTAAATCTGTATCCTACTGGCTCAATAACTAATGTTTTAATTCCAATTTGTTGTTCGATTTCTTCTTTAAATACATCCCCTAATTCACCTGATACGATTTCCATACCTTCTTCCATCGAATCAAACATTTGAGGTAAATCTAAAATTCCTAGTGGAGTATAGTAGTTTGACACTACAGCAGTGTCTCCTAAAGACATATCAACTGTTCCGATTTTCAAACCTTCAATTAAGTCACGTTGGTCCCCAATTTGTCCATTTGCATACACGTCAACAGTAATTCTTCCATCCGTTTTTTCTGCAATTTTTTGTGCGAATAATTCAACTTGCTTTCCTAAAGTATGAGTTTCAGCTAAATGATGTCCAAATTTTAATACAATTTTTTCTGATGAAGAACCTGATCCACCACTGTTAGAACTTGATCCACCGTTAGAACTTGATCCACATGCTCCTAACAAAAATAACGCTGTGAACAATAACACTGACAAAATAATTTTTTTCATTTAATTATCCCCCTTGTTTTAAGTCAAACTATTAATCTGTTTCAAACCCACCACAAACATTGATTGCTTGTCCATTTATATAAGATGAATAATCCGAACAAATTACCGCTGCAAACTGTCCAACATCTTCAGGTGTTCCCAATTTGTTTAAAGGAATTTTCTCTAAATATTGTTGTTCAATTTCACCCGTTGTTTTGTTTTCAAGAGCTGATCGATTATTAATAATCGACTCGATCATACTTGTTCGAATAATTCCTGGGCATAAAGCATTTGTTCGAATACCAAATTGGCCGTAAGCTTCTGCAAAAGACTTTGTAATACTAATTACTGCAGCCTTACTCGCGGCATAATGAGCACCATATGGTCTCCCTTTTTTACCTGCTACTGACGAAAGATTTAATATACAACCGCTTTCATTTTCTTTCATCAAATTAACAATTTCTTTCGAAAGGAAAAATGTCGTCTTAAGATTAATGTTAAAAACTTGGTCCCAAGATTCTTCAGTAATATCTGAAATGTTTTCTGTTCTATAAATCCCAGCGTTGTTGACTAGAATATCTACATAATCGAAATGCTGTTTAATCTCATCGATTATTTCAGGTATTAAACTGATAATTGAAAGATTTTTTCGGATGGCAACGATTTTAGCTTCACCATTTAAGTTTTGAAGCTCTTGTGCCGTTTCATTGATCTTTTCATTAACGTCAATGAGAATAACGTTTGCACCTTCTAGTACAAACTTTGATGCAATTTCCTTACCTATCCCCTGGTAACTTCCAGTAACAATTGCATTTTTCCCTTGTAGCAACAAACTCTACACCCCACTTTGCTTTGGTGGTTGGAATAACTCTAAAGTAATTCCATCAGGATCGTAAAAGTAAATCGTATAACCACCTTTGTTCCTACCTGCAACAATACTGATTGGTTCTTCTGCTTTAAACTTTACACCTGCGGCTACTAATCTATTAAACTCTTGATGTATATCTTCTACAACAAATGCAATATGACCTACGCCCGTGTTCTTTGTTTCAAGCTCGATATCATTTCCCTTTGGATTGACATACTCAACGAGTTCAATTACATGACCTGAAACTCCATGATCTACATTCGGAATCCCAAACATTACTACCTTTAAGTGAGCGCTTTCATAATTTACTAGTTTCGAAGTATATTCATTGTTTTGGACTTGTTCATGAATTACTTCCAAGCCTAAAAGATCTGAATAGAAATATTTAGATCTTTCAATGTCTTTTACTGTAAAACTAAAATGCCAAATTCCTTTTACCAAGTGATCCCTCCTCTATTGAACAGTTTGCCTGTGATATCCTAACCATCTTGAAATCTCTTTGGATGTCTTTTGTAATTCACTAACGATTAGTTGTTCCTTTGACTTCATACGATCTGTTGGGCCACCCACACTAATTGCTGCAATAACATTATCTGTCCAGTTAAAGACAGGTACTGCAAAACAGGTTAAACCTAACTCAATCTCCTCATCGTCCATTGAATAACCCATTTTTTTAACACGACGAAGTTCTTCTAAAAGGACTGTAGGATCTGTCATTGTATTTTTTGTAAAAGAGCTATATTGAGTAGAATTCACAATTTCATGAATCTCAGCATCATTTAGATGTGCTACGATAATCTTCCCAACAGCCGTTGCGTAAAACGGTCTTCTAATCCCAAGATCAGCACCTGTGCGAATAGAATAGGAACTTTCAACTTTGTAAATGTGTATTATTTCATTTGGTTTGATCAGGACTGATAAAAATGAAGTTTCATTTGTGATTTCAGTAAGTTTTTTCAAAAAATCAATTGAAACATCTACTAATTCTTGTTGCTGTAAACCTTTCACTCCAAGTTCAATGATTTTCAAACCAGTTGAATAACGCTCCGTTTTCGCATCAAAGGATATATAATTCATCCTTTTGAGTGAATCTATTATTCTATGAGTAGTACTTTTTGGTAAAGAAAGCCTATTCACAATATCGATGTATGTAAGGCCTTGTTTTTCATTGCAAATAGATTCTAAAACTAATAATACTTTGTCATTTACGTTATTTGTCATGATCCAATCGCCCCCATGCATCAAATTTTGGAACTGAGTTCCACTTCATATTATTGAATATTCAGAATTTAGTCAACGTAAATGTTTATACAAATTTAGACTATTTTTGACTATTCCTGTCGATATTTATCGTATGCGACGATTGGACGCTGACAGCAAAAAATTAATATATCGAGAAAAAATAATAATAAAATAACAATTTTTGTTATTGTTTAACTAGCTCACCTTTTACAATTTTCTTACCAGACTCATCGTAATCATAAAATCCTGATCCTGATTTTACTCCTAATTTACCAGCTTCAACCATTTTCACTAATAATGGACACGGACGGTATTTTGAATCTCTGAATCCTTCATAAAGTCCTTCCATTGTTGCCGTTAAAGTCTCAATCCCAACAAAATCAGCTAATGTTAATGGACCCATTTTATGGTTTGCACCAATTTGCATAGCCGCATCAACATCTTCCGGTTTAACACCTTCCATAACTAAATACGCAGCTTCATTGACCATAGGAACTAAAAGACGGTTCACGATAAACCCTGGGAAGTCATTACAAAGCACAGGTCTTTTGCCGATCTTTTCACCAAATTCAAGTGCAAGATTCGTGATTTCTTCAGAAGTTGCTAACCCTGGAATCACTTCTAATAAGCCCATTACAGGTACTGGGTAGAAGAAATGAGTACCGACAACTTTGTGTGGTCGTTTTGTTACTGAACCAATTGCAGAAATTGATAATGCAGATGTATTCGAAGCTAAAATTGCATTTTCATTGATCGTTTCATCGAGTTGTTTAAATACCTTCTTCTTTAAATCTAAGTTTTCTGGTACAGCTTCAATGACTAAATCCACATCAAATGCATCTTGAAGTTCATTTGTAATACGAATATTTTGTAATGTCTCATCAACATAAGTTGAATCAACTAGACCTTTTTTCACTTTCTTTTCAAGTAAAGACTTAATTTTTTCAATTCCTTTGTTTAATTGTTCCGTAGAAATATCTACCCAAGTTACAGGAAACCCCGCTTCTGCAATCACTTGAGTAATACCCGAGCCCATTAAACCTGCACCAACTACAGCAATTTTTCTAATTTCCAAAATACACATCCCCAATCTAATCGTTTAGATTTTTTATAATAAAAGGCCCAATTTTAATATAGGCCTTGCTTATTATCTAATTTTTCTAGCAACTGCTACGTAGAATAAGTTCTGGTTGCAATACTATCTCTTGCTTTCTGGAAAATTCCCTCTGTTCATGTTTATATTTCAATATATCTATTAAAACTTCTGCTGCTTCTCTACCCATTTTTTTATTTTTCATATCAATGGAAGTAAGACCAATTAAATCACCAAATCTATTATTATCTGTTCCCATCAGGTAGATTTCGTTGGGAATTTTCACATTATTATCCAACAACGCTTTGTAAGCACCAAAAGCTAAAGGATCAGTTGAACAAAATATACATTCAGGTAATTTGTTTTTCTTAAATAATTCTAGTGTATTTTCATAACCAGTTTTTTCATCAAATTCTTCTTTAATAAATATCCACTCTTCATTTAATAAAAGCCCTTCTTCTTGAATTGTATCTTTAAATGCCAAAAGTCTCTGTTGGAAAGTTGAAAACTCTTGAGGACCAGCGTAAAAGGCAATGTCTTTTATTCCTTTATTTTTTAAGTAACGAATAGCCTTCTGAACCGCTGAAAAATTGTCTGTTCCAACAAACCATTCATTTTCTAGTAATAAATCTGGCTTACGATTCACAAATACATAAGGTATATTATTATTACTCAATACTGTGTAATCAATTGTTCTTTTTGATGAAGAAGTAGAAATAAACACTCCATCAACTTGTTTACTAATTAAGTTCTCGATATACTTCTTTTCTTTTTCAATATCATTTTCGGTATTACATAAAATTACTTCGTAATTCTTACTCCATGCAATTTCCTCGATACCAGAGATTAGTTCTGGATAAAACGGATTTGTAATGTCTCTTACTATTATGGCTAACGTCGATGTTTTGGACTTCTTTAAACTTCTAGCAATTGTATTTGGTCGGTAACCCATTTCATCTATCACTTGTAAAATCTTATTTTTAGATTTTTCACTAACGATAGGTATGTCATTAATAACTGCAGATACTGTTGCAACAGAGAAGCCAGATTTTTTTGCTACGTCTTTTATTGTTAGTTTGTCGGTACTCTTCATTTCTTCTTTCACTCCAGATTATTAACTTGGTACTACTTTTTTATTATCGTACCTCTTATAATCTTACTTTAAAAAGAGTAAAATCTAAACGATTAGATTTTAATACCTGTATCAGAATTATAATCTCATTTTTCTGAATAGTAAATATTTTTTGTAAATTAAATTTTATAGGAAAATTATGGTTTTAAAAACTTACTAAAATAAAAGTTTGTTGTTTATATAATTTATGTAATTGAATATGCCTTAGAACATCAAGTATTATCAATTCATGCCAAAAAAATCTTAAGATACCCTTAAAATCTACTAATTTTAAGACATT